>CAXTJJ010000319.1:0-7457 GCA_964244155.1 uncultured Spirosoma sp. | reverse complement strand
GTCGGTAAGTAGCTAACGCGAAAGCCACATGCGTCAGCCACTTACCGACTTACCGACTTATGGCGTCAGCCACTTACTGACTAATCAAGCCACATCACTTTGTCATACGCCACTTCGTAGTCCATTTCTTCGAGTGGCGTCAGACCGGTGAAGTGGCCGGTTTCGTCGGTCTGGACGGCGTTCCACAGTCCCGACGCATCCCGCAGGAGAAGCCGGTAGCCGTAGAGCGGGTGCAGTGTGTCGGCATCGGTCCGATGGTCCCAGCCCGTTTGCAGTTCAATGGCGAAGGCAATTCGATCCATCACTTCACTCATTTGCCCGGCCAGACTATCGGCACCATCCAATTCTTCAATCCACAGCACCAGCCCATCCGTACCCCAATCAAAATGGAGTTCAGTGGGGGTGAGGGTTATTATTGATGCGTTCATAACGAGATATTCGGTTTACTGTATGTGGTTTTCGGTAGTTGGTTTATGAGATATGGTTGGCTGACGCATCATGGCTAACGCGCCAGCTAATCGTATACCATGAACCAACTACCGAAAACCAATATCAGGCACTCATACTCCAGGCGGAGGCAACCAATGGTTCGGTAACCTGTTCATCGCGCCATTTGCGAAGCCAGAAGCGGTACTTCTTCCGACCGTAGTCGACAAAACCTGGTATCGACGTAGCATCCACCGCAAATAGACGATGCGGACTTTGTTTCATAATGCCGATAAATACGAAACGAAAATGCTTTGTAGTGCCCCATTCACGTCCGTCGGCGTTACGCAGACTGTCCAGATAGAAAGCCGCCTGCCGGTCGTAGTCATAGGTGTAACACGATTCCAGAAACTGGGCCTGCGTGCGTGCTGAGGTTGTTTTTAGGTCAATAATCATCGCATTCCGACGCTTGGGGCTGGTATAGACCATGTCCAGACGAGCCTTGCAGGCAATGCCTGTCGTCGGGTCAGTCGAAAGTATGATGCGCTCCCGCTCCGACATCCGTAAGTACCGCCGACAAAAGCCATCCTGCCGAATTGTCTGCATCAATGCCTGAAGCTGTTTTGTTTGGGCAGGTGCCAGTGCCTCAGTGCTGATGGGCGGCTCCATCATATCAGGCAGAAATTGCGATAAGACCGTGCCAACCGTTTCGGGTTCAAGCAAATGTTGGTGAAACGCACGCCCAAACGCTTTGGTCTTTTCGGGAATAAACCGCGCCGAAGGCACCGACCAATAACCCAGATGCTCTTCTTTGAGCCGGGTCAAGTCGGAGTTCGATACGCGCGGCAACGCCCGGTAATCGTCGCCGGGCGTGTAAAGGGGTTGGCGTGAAGGGGTCAGCAGTTGAGAAACCATACAAGAAGAAGAAAACGTTGAGAAAAGCAACTAATCTACCCGGCGGCCAATAATTCGGGCTCGTCGACCGGATTGACGAAGGGGTTGTAGTAGTTCATTGCCGTTTTGATATTGGCGATGTCTGTCAGGGTTTCTTGACGGAATACTTTAACCTCCTGCGCAAACTGTTTCAACTCCTTCGTTCTCTCAACATCCGCCATTTTGTAAGTGAAGTTGGCGATGTAATAGACACCCTTCGGCTGAATTTTATTATTCTCTTTCTTCTCGGCAACGGCTGTAATGACGACATCGGCCAGCGTCAGGTCGTCATAATAGAGGGGCTCGATGAGCCGAAAAATATTGTCGACCGAATACCCATGGAACAGCACCGCCGACACACAGTTCTTTTCGTCGATAAAGAAAATTTCAGCCCAGTTTTTGGTGCCCATGTTCAGGATGTTATCCGTGAAAATACGCCAGGCAATGGGTTGGAAGGTCAGGGTGCGCCCGAGCTTCTCATTGCCATTGATATTGAACACACCTTCCTTGGCATCGAACCGGTATTGACGGGGATGTCCTTCCAGATATTTATACTTATTCACGACTTCGCCAGTCAACTCGTTAATCTTTTGATACGGTTTAAGCACATTACCGCTTTGAATTGTCTCGATTTGGCTTTTGTTTTGTGTGTTCATTAGTATTTGTTGTTTACTGTTCAAGCAGGGGGCCCATTTTGAGGTCCCTTTTGCCTTTTTAGGCATCTCGTTTACTGATTTAAATTTACATAGTTTTGTGTATAAAAACAAACCCATTCTATAAGTATTTTCAGCCTTTTAAAGCCTTCAGAGAAAGCTAGTGGCAAGGGGTGCGCTTTGCTCAAAAAAGTTCCTTAAATGCCTCTTTTTGTTTGTGTAGCTGTCTGTTTAGTGCCTTGTGCAGGAACTTTAAAAAAATGAAAATCCGTTTTGAATTCGTTCGGCCTGTTCGCTCAGCGTTTCGACCCGTTCTTACACAGAAAAATGTAATTTATGACCATAAATCTTCGCCTTCAACAGCTTATCGACTCCCTCGATATCAGCGTACTCGAATTCGCCCGGCAGTTGGGTGAACACCGGGGCGAAAAAGTTTATCATATTTTGCACGGTCGGCTGAAGCCACGCTACGATACGCTCGAAAAAATTCTGGCGGCTTTCCCACAGGTCAATGGCGACTGGTTATTGAGGGGCGAAGGCTTGATGTTTAAGGTGCTTAATTCGCCCTCGGCAGCCATCACCACCGAGGAGCGGCTTCGGAATATGGAGTTCCTGCTTTTTCAACTGAATGAGCGCGTTGCCCTGCTCCAGCAAACCAACGATCAACTGCTGGAAGAGATGAGGAAGTTAATGAGTCGGTAAGTCGGTAAGTCGGTAAGTCAGTAAGTCGGTAAGTCGGTAAGTCAGTAAGTCAGTAAGTCAGTAAGTCAGTAAGTCAGTAAGTCGGTAAGTCGGTAAGTGGCTGACGCGAAAGCCACATGCGTCAGCCACTTACCGACTTACCGACTTACTGACTTACCGACTTACCGACTTACCGACTAAAAAAACATCCCACCCCCCTTCCGGGTTATAGTGTAAAACAACACTTAACGCTATGGCAACGACATCACCATTCGACCCGGATAAATTAGATCCTGAATTTTATTCTCACGACCCAAACCAACACGGCGATTCTGATTATGGTCGCGAGTCGGAAGGGGTTGGGACCAATGCTTACAAAGACTCATCGTCGGGCATGGATATGGATAGCGAAAATATGGAACTGACCCACGATACCCGAGAGGCCAACCTTGGAGAAGGCCGGGCCGGTAATCCCAAAGGCGAAAGCCTGGGTGGTACCCAGGAGTGGGACGTAAACGCCGATGCTATCTCCGAAGCTCCCAAAGGGCACATGATGAGTGATGAAGCGGCCCGAAAATTAAGTGAGGTAGCGGAAAATCCATCCGACGATGCGTTGTTGCATCGGGCTGATGCCACTTACCTTGAAGAGGGTGACAACCCTGGTGCTGGCTATGACCCACACAGCCTGGGTTATACAGACAAAGACAAGAAAGATGTGTCGGAGACCGACCTTAATTGATAGTGTGGTGTGTCATGCCGAACGAGATGGTTGGCACGGCTACTAATAAAAAAGCGACTGGATGTTTTCCAGTCGCTTTTTTATTAGTAGCCGATGGGCGCTCATATTTATCCTGCTGATTCTTTCGTAAACTTGTCGTTTAATTATTTAGCCGGCGGACATTCGTTCTGCTACTGTTTTGCTCATCGAAACCCGTGCCTATGCTCGGGCGGGACTGTTAGGCAACCCGTCCGATGGATTTTTTGGTAGAACCATTGCCATATCTGTCCGAAACTTCGGAGCGTCTGTAACGCTTTATCCGTCACCCGAACTCCATATTGAGCCCCAACTGCAGGATACAAATGTATTTCGGAGTTTGTATCACCTTCGCGATTCGGTGAGTACGCTTGGCTATCATGGGGGAGTGCCGCTGTTGAAGGCCGCCATCAAAAAATTTGCTGAGTACTGCGAACATGAGCATATTAGGCTTCCCAATCAGAATTTTTCAATCCGCTATAGCACCTCCATTCCCCGGCAGGTGGGTCTGTCTGGTTCCAGTGCCATTATTGTGGCCACCTTCCGGGCACTGATGCAATTTTATGGTGTCGACATTCCGCAACCCATATTGCCCAATCTGGTTCTGGCTACCGAAGCGGAAGAACTGGGCATTACGGCTGGTTTACAGGATCGCGTCATCCAGTGTTACGAGGGCTGCGTGTACATGGATTTCGACCGCGAAACGATGGAACGGCAGGGTTATGGTCACTATGAACCGCTCGATTCACGCTTACTACCTAAACTGTACATCGCCTACAACACCGACCTGGGCAAACAGTCGGGGCAGGTGCATAACGACATCCGGACGCGCTGGCTTAAGGGCGAGCCTGTTGTGGTTGAGACAATGAGCGCCATTGCCGACGTAGCCCGCCAGGGGCGGGACGCCATTCTTCAACAGGATACCAGGTCGTTGAATGAACTCGTGAACCGTAACTTCGATTTGCGGGCTCAGATCTATACCATCACCGACCGCAACCGGAGCCTGATCGAAAAAGCGCGTTCCTGCGGTGCATCGGCCTCGTTTACCGGATCGGGTGGTTCCATCATCGGCCTTTATCGGGATGATGCCATGCTGAACCGGCTATTCGTCGAATTAAAGAAAATAAACGCTCGTGTTATAAAGCCATATGTAGTTTAAACTAGTGTAGTAGGTGGAATGGGTGTAGTAAGTGTAATGTGAGTAAGAGATAACGCACTACACTTACTACACCTACTACACCCACTCCACCTCCTACCATGATCAAAAAAGCCGTTATTCCCGCTGCCGGGCTTGGTACCCGGTTTCTGCCCGCCACAAAGGCCCAGCCTAAAGAAATGCTGCCCATCATTGACCGCCCCACGATTCAGTATGTCGTACAGGAAGCCGTCGACTCGGGTATTGAAGATATCCTGATTATTACGGGCAAAGGCAAGCGAGCCATCGAAGATCACTTCGATCGGAATTTTGAACTCGAAATGCGGCTCGAAGAAAAAGAAGACCAGTTATTGCTGGATGAGATGCGCCGTTTATCAGACATGGCCAACCTGCATTATGTTCGTCAGCGTGAACTCAACGGACTGGGCGATGCCATTCGCTATGCCCGTCACCATGTTGGCAATGAGCCGTTTGCGGTTTTGCTGGGCGATACCATTATGGATTCGGTTATTCCGGTGACCCAGCAGCTTATCGACACCTACGAACAATACGGTGGCTCCGTCATCGCGGTCGAAGAAGTGCCTCACGACAAGGTAAATCGCTATGGGATCGTAGGTGGCAAGTCGTTGAGTGAACGTATTTTTGAGCTGGATATGCTGGTCGAAAAGCCATCGCTCAATGAAGCACCATCGAACCTCGCCATTGCCGGTCGGTATATCCTGACTCCCGAAATCTTTGCCATGCTGGAGCAAACGCCGGTTGGTAAGAACAACGAAATTCAATTGACCGATGCTCTGTTGCTGCTGCTGAAACGTGAGAACTTATACGCACACCGCATTGAAGGCAAGCGCCATGACATTGGCAACAAGCTCGATTTCCTGAAAACAACCGTCGAATTTGCCCTCAAGAGACCCGAGTTCGCCGATCAGTTTCGGGCGTTCCTCAAAGAAATTGTGAAGAAGTAAATAAGGATCCCCCGCCAGAGTGTAGAACAATATCAATTGGGCTAATGATTAGCCATGGTTACGCTTCCTTTTTGGACAGGATTACAGGATGAACAGAATTTTTGTTGCCCGAAAATCCTGTTCATCCTGTAATCCTGTCCAAAAAGGCTTCGATGAATGGTCATAAATCTAAGTCGACTCATCAAACAACTACTATCCGATGAGCTTCCAGTACATTTTATATTTTGCCAAGGAACAGCTGAGTAGCCCCACGGGTTAGAGACGAAACTGAAACGCTCATAAGGGTAAGGCGTTAAATGTATAATGATGCACATTCGACAAGAAACGCCAGCTGACCGGGATGCGGTCTCAACCCTAATCCAGGAGGCTTATCGTCAAGTGGCTTACAGTGACAAAAAAGAACAGCTAATGGTTGACCGGCTCCGTAATTCCAGTGCGTTTATTCCCCAACTCTCCCTGATAGCTCAAGCAGATACCGGCGAGTTGGTAGGCCATATTTTGCTCACTAAACTTCACATTCAAAACGGACATCAACGCTTACCCGGACTGGCTTTGGCTCCCTTATCCATACCACCTGCCTTTCAGTCTCAAGGCATCGGTAGTCAATTAATTCGGGCGAGCCACGCGATTGCCAAAGACTTAGGATACACCTATTGTATTGTCTTAGGTCATGCTACCTACTATCCGAAGTTTGGTTATGAACGACTCAGTCAATATCCGATTGAGTTGCCGATCCAGATAGCCGACGAAAACAGTATGATTACTGCTTTAACTGAAAATGGGTTAGTTGGCGTAAGGGGTAAGGTTGTTTATGCGCACGAATTTTTTAGCCAGCCTTAGTCACAAGGTTAAGATCAATTATCGACTTGATGTAACAGGTAGAACGATTGCCAGCATAAGCCCACTTTTTTAAGCTGCTCCTTAAATTTTTCTTTCTCTGCCAACCTGGCAGCTTTTAGGGGGTGAATTCCATTCCCTTCTCCACTACCTTTGTTTTGTCACGAGTCAAGAACGGTCGTTCTAGACTCGTGACAAACGCTCATTTTGTATACCTTTTATCTATTTATGAAAAAATATGTAGCTTACTACCGGGCATCGACTCAAAAGCAGGGGAGGAGCGGGTTAGGACTTGATGCCCAGAAAGCAGGCATCCACGCCTTTTGTGGGGAGCAGCTCATCGGCGATTTTATTGAAATCGAATCTGGCGGTAAAACCGGTCGGAAAGAACTGGCCAAAGCCATCGAGTTGTGTCAGAAAGAAAATGCCAAATTGATTGCCTACCGGCTGGACAGGGTTCTCAGGAATCTGGAAATTTTGGTTGCCCTGCGGTTGAACAAAGTCTCCTTTACTGCTTTGGATTGTCTGAATGACTCCGATATGATCATTAACATCAAAGCCGCTTTAGCCGAGGATGAACTTCGCAAGATTTCCGAACGAACCCGAGCAGCCCTCCACCAAAAGAAAGCCCGGGGTTTTACGCTGGGCAAACCCGAAAATTTTAGTGACCAGGGTCGGCAGAAAGGAACGGCCGTTGGTAAAGAAGCCGCCCGGCTTCACCCGGCAAACCAGCAAGCCGCCGAATTGATTCGACTCTACCAGCGCGATCAGCTGACGATGCGGGCGATTGCCGAACGACTCAATAAAACAGGCTTTCGGACGCGAACCGGCAAGTTGTTTCGAGCCGAATCGGTACGCCGGTTAATGCGTGAATCGGTTGAATAGCATCTTCTTTTCTGAATGATAGCTTACTGACTAATAGTAACGTTGAAAGCTCCTTCACTAAACGCAGCTAATCGATTGGTTTGACTCAATAAGTAGAAATCAAAAAAGCCTTCCACTACCTTGTTGACCGGATCATACCGGGTAATCTCAATCCACCCACCCCAGAC
>CAXTJJ010000318.1:0-7501 GCA_964244155.1 uncultured Spirosoma sp. | reverse complement strand
TTTGAAGGAAAGATGCCTATCACGGATGTGTGTCGAATACTGAATGTTGATGCGACTACGTTTGAGGCTGTACAGGGCGACAGCGAATCGCTGGGGGGCTTACTGCTTGAACTGTTCAGCCATCTGCCAAAACCGGGCGAAGAAACAATTTATGCCGACTTTTTATTCCATGTAATATCGGCTGATGACAAACGCATTAATGAAGTACGGGTTAGAAAAGGTGATGAGGTGTTACAGGAGTAACTTATGACACTTATAGCTATCTAATTAGTCGTTATAAGCCGGTTAAGTAATATATAGTTTGTAACAAAAGGCAGTTTTGGTATTTTTAAGGCTAAACTGGATTCACGTTATTATTTATGAGTCTCCTTACTAAATTAAAATCTGTTGCCAAGCAGGTACTCCGCCCCGAACAGAAAGCAAAGCCAGTAACTGAATTTGCTTATGATACCTTGCCCTGGATTGATAAAGAGGATGCTGACATTGCGTCATTCATTAAGCAGTTTCCAGCAGCTAAAGACCTCCCCTACGACTTAGCCGAAAAATTAGCGTTTTGGCGTGACAATGGATATGTTATTTTAGGTAAGGCAATTGATACGGAATGGCTGGATCAACTTTGGCGAGAAATTGAAGAGCTGATCGAGCATCATGAAAAATACCAGACACAGGTACGGATTGACCTGCCTGAATACCAGGCAAATCCGGTTTTGCCCGTAAAGGATGTTCCTGAAAACGTATTGAACGGCCCTTATATCAAATTCAATGATTTTCACGATAACTCGGTGATTGGCAAAAAAATAATGCTTCACAAGAACATCGTGACTTTTCTGGAAGCTGTATTTGGCGAAAAAGTGATTGCCATGCAGAGTTTGCTGTTCAAATATGGCAGCCAGCAGGCAACGCACCAGGACTTTGCTTACGTCGTTTCCGAAATCCCCAGCCATCTGGCCGCTGCCTGGATAGCACTTGAAGATGTGCATATTGACGCAGGACCGCTTTCCTATTATCCTGGATCGCACAAGATTCCCAAGTTTAATTTTGGCAATGGTATCTTCTTCAACAATCAATCGACGCTGAATCCAGGCGATTTTGCAAAATACCTCGACGCTACCTGCCAGAATGCAGGGATGCAGAAGAAGACGCTATTGATTAAAAAGGGAGAAGTATTGATCTGGCACGCTGCGCTGGCACATGGAGGGGAAGCCATTCGAAATAATGCCTTGACACGGAAGTCTTACGTGTGTCATTACTCATCTGATAGTGCCTATAAACATCACCGCCAAAGACCAAATGATGAACCTGTTCGTCGTACAATGAACGGCGCTGATGTGTTTGTTAATCCAACAATGCCTGACCAGGAGGATATTTTCACCGAAGGCAAAACGATGTAGCAAAAACAAGGGCCAGGATACAGAAAGTATCTCCGGGATTTACCCTACGGTCACTATACCCAAAGCCCACGACCCTGATTGTACTCATTCCCAATGCGTTGTATATCAGAAGCCGAGTAGGTAAGAAATCCGTTTTTGCGCAATTCACGCAGCCGTCTTTTTTCAAGCAGTGAGAGTTTTCCGTCAATTAGAACACCAAAAACAATTAGTCGTTCGAGACTATGGCGCACAGCGATAGGGGCCGTAGCTACATCTGCTAAAAAGTTTCCGGTTAGGGGTGTGTCTGCTTTAAGGTCAAAACGATCTACTAAGGTTTCGGTAAGTAAGAAGTGTGCGTAATTATATTGCCTTTTCAGAATCGCTACGTATTGCAATGCTTCGAGCAGTAGCGGGCGTAACTGATCATTTTTGCCCCATTCTTCGTGCAATTCATGCACAAATTCGCGAATCGTTGTTGGCGCCATTACCCGAATCTGTACTTCGTGTAACACCTGCCAGGAAGCCCACGCATTCCAGAAGGCATAAATAGGCATGCCAGCCAAGTCGGTTAGCTGGCGCAACGCAAAGCGCCCGATAAATCGTTTTAGCAAAAATTTCAGGGCTAGGTTGCTAAGGGCTGCCTTTACCATATTGAGCAAAAAGTATATGGTAAGCCCCCAGCGTGGCATGTTTAGGTATGGATCTATGCCGAAACGTAGAATACCCCTGTTCGTTTTTTCTAAAGCCGCATCGGCCAATGCCTGTAGATGACGGTCATATTGGGCATCGTGGGCGTTAGGAAATTGACAAACCCGCATAATCATTTTTACCCCATGCAGATTCAAAACAACCAGCAGGTTCACCTCCACATACACCAGCAATATACCGTATAGAGTTGTAATAAGCGGTAATTCATAAGCACTGCCTAAAAACCAAACAGTAGTGTTCAAAAACAGATCCGGCCAGAAGTATTGAGGACCATAAAGTAGTAGAACGCCCATAACCCCCAGCAAGGCAGCCATGGTTAACGTAGCGATTTTAGTACGACGAATGACTCGGCTCTCAATGGAATTTAGTACATAGGGCTCATCGGCAGGGTGTGATGTGTCGAGGGACTGGCGCAAGTAGCGCAGTGCCAGGTGGTCGAATGGACCTGTGCTATCATTAGGTGGCCGAGTGGACATTATCTTATGTTGACAGTGAGTTAATCTGTAAACTCCTAAACGGCTGTGGTTGTTAATTAAATAGGGATATATTGTACAAATCGATTGATTGACAAGTATGGTCAGATAGGTAAATGTCGATAGACAATAGCTTTATCAAGTACCTATCAACTTTTTTTGTTTATGAAACC
Source organism: uncultured Spirosoma sp. (assembly GCA_964244155.1). GTDB lineage: Bacteria > Bacteroidota > Bacteroidia > Cytophagales > Spirosomataceae > Spirosoma. The sequence goes on along the minus strand of CAXTJJ010000318.1, from coordinate 4,777 downwards.
CTTCCTTTTGTGCTGTTTGTTGTCTGTTCAGGCACTGGCTCAGCAAACGGCTTCTCCTACAAAGCCAACATCGGCCCAACAGCGTGTTAAAGATGATATGCTGGATGCCGCCACAACATTTCTGGGCTTGCTGACGCCGGAACAACGTAAGGTAGCGATGTATCCTCTCGACGATGTCGAGCGATTTAACTGGCACTATGTTCCCCGCGAACGCAAAGGGCTGCCGCTGAAACAAATGACTGCCGAACAACGCCAGGCGGCTATGGCTATGCTCAAAACAGGGTTGAGTAATCAGGGATATGACAAGGCAACATCCATTATAGACATGGAAAATGTGCTGCGTGTCATTGATAATCGTCCGCCCAATGACACCTACCGTGATCCCGAAAATTATTCCTTCACGATCTTTGGCGATCCGGCAGAAAAAAATCCCTGGAGCTGGCGTATTGAGGGACACCATCTGTCTTTGCAATTTTTGTCGCTTACCGGTCAGGTGCTGGCTCAGACACCCACATTCTTTGGCAGTAACCCTGGGGTTTTAAAATATGACGCTACCATGGCCGACAAGCGGATGGCTGATCCCCGCGTGAATAACTTGCCCCAAAAAGGAAGAGAGATACTCAAGCAGGAAACCGAACAGGCTTTTGCTTTACTAAAGACACTCAGTGCTGAGCAGCGTAAAAAGGCAATAATAGATGCAGTGGCTTATCCTGAAATCATTACTACCAACAAACGGATGGCATCGATAGAGAAAATGGATGGCTTGATGCTGTCAGAAATGACTGCCGATCAACGCAAGCTATTTTTGTCATTGTTGCAAGTGTACCTGACCAATTACCGGATCACGCTGGCAAAACAACAAATGGCGAGACTGGAAAAATCTGGTTTAGATAGTCTGCGCTTCGCCTGGGCGGGCGATCAGACGCCAGAGCTGGGCGATGGCAAGGGGTGGTACTATCGAATTCATGGCCCCACAATTCTGATTGAGTATGATAACACTCAAACCAACGCCAACCACATTCATACTGTTGTTCGGGATTTGACGAATGATTGGGGCGAAGATCTCTTAAAGGAGCACTATAAGAATAGCCATGCAGCCAAGCCGTAAGGAATGATAGGTGGGCCATTTAACAATTTTTAAGCTAAACTTAAGCCGGTTTCTTCGTAATTTGTGGAGATTTTTTGTTCTTAATTCATGAAGAAACTCCTTTTTAGCGCGTCGGTTTGTCTGTTCTCAGTAGCAGCGTTGGCGCAGGAAACGCAGTGGTATCTGCGTGACAAAACCGATAAAACAGCCGGTATCAGTGTTGAGCGGACCTATACCGAACTACTTAAAGGGCGTAAACCAACCCCCGTCGTCGTAGCCGTTATTGATGGAGGAATCGACACAACACACGAAGATCTTCGCCGGGTGTTATGGCAGAACCCTAAAGAAATAGCCGGAAATGGCAAAGACGATGATAAAAACGGCTATGTAGACGATGTGCATGGCTGGAACTTCATTGGTGGTAAAGATGGCCGGAATGTTGGGTATGAAACGGCTGAGGTAACCCGGCTGTATGCACAACTTAAGCCTACCTATGAAGGTAAAGACCGGAAAACTCTCAAGCCAGAGCAACAGAAAGACTATGATCTGTATGTAAAAACGAAGGCTGAAGTTGAGAAAAATCAGGCTCAGTATAAAGCGCAATATCAGGGTATCAGTCAATTTTCTACGCAGTTTACAACGGCTGTTGCTACATTGAAAAAGGCGCTCAATGTATCTAAACTTGATACATTAACGCTGCGCAAAGCCGCTGATACCCTGAGTGATGCCTCACTGAAACGGCCTGTAACCGGCGTGTTGCGTCTGCTGCGTCAACAGGGGGCCGCTGATACAGACGTGGTTATGAGCGAACTCGAAAAAGCCAATGAGCAACTCAAGTCACGGGCCGAATACAATTATAACCCCGATTTCAATAGCCGTGAGATTGTAGGCGACAACCCAAATGATATGACGCAGCGCGATTATGGCAATGCCGACATTGCCGGTCCTCGTCCTGACCATGGTACACACGTAGCCGGTATCATTGGAGCCGACCGTACTAACAATTTGGGCGTGATGGGTATTGCCGATGCGGTGCAGATTATGGGCGTTCGGGCAGTGCCTGACGGCGACGAGCGCGACAAAGATGTGGCGAATGCCATTCGGTATGCGGTCGACAATGGAGCGCAGATTATCAACATGAGCTTTGGTAAAGATTACTCGCCCCAGCGAAAAACGGTGGAAGATGCTGAACGCTACGCACTTACGAAAGGTGTGCTGATGATTCACGCGGCCGGAAACGATGGAAAAGACATTGATACTGCAGCAAACTATCCGGCTCCCCGCTTCATTGATGGCTCCGCTATTCCGAACGTGATAACGGTAGGGGCCAGTGCCGAACCAAACACTGCTGATCTGGTGGCTAGTTTCTCCAATTATGGCAAACAGAATGTAGATGTGTTTGCACCGGGTAAAGATATTTATTCGACCGTGCCGGGTAGTAAATATGAAAACAACAGCGGTACAAGCATGGCCTCGCCCGTTGTAGCGGGAGTAGCTGCCGTGTTGAAATCATATTTTCCGAAGTTGACGTATGCTGATATAAAACGCATTATCCTGCAATCGGCTACGCCCTATAGCACCAAAGTTACCAAGCCCGAATCGACCGACACGGTTGGCTTTGCTACGTTGTCGAAAACAGGTGGTATTGTTAACTTATATGATGCTGTAAAATTAGCGTTAGCGCAGGAGGCTATGTCCGGAAAAGGGAAATAGTAATAGTCAATGCCTGTTAAGCACTGATAAATAGGTAATCAAGTAACTAGCCAGTTAGTTAACAGCACATTAACCAGCCGACTAGTTGTTGAAAAAGAATTCACATTTTACCTGATCAGTAATCAACCACTATTTAAGGTTTTCAAGTAGAGCCGGTTTGTTCGTTGGCCATATGCCACGATTGAACCGGTTCACTTTTTTATAAACCGCTCGGTTTGGATTGACCGACCGTCTGTTATACGTAGAGTGTAAATACCGACTGGTAGATACAGGACAGATAAATCCGTTTCAAATTGCCCGTTCTGTGCTTTAAGCGAAATCGGAGGCTGTACCAAAATCCCATTACTATCGAACAGTCTGATTTCGACCTGACTTGATAAAGGGCTCGAATAACGAATAGAAAGGGTATGTTCTGTGGGATTAGGATATATAATGATTGGCCCACCGGGGTCGGGTGGGGTAGGAGACGTGGTTGTGCCAGCTATGCCTGCGGTTTTCTGTACAACTCGCTCTGTTGACCAGGCCACACAATCTTGTTGCTTTACCTGTACTTTGTATGTACCTGTCTGGGTAACTAAAAAGCGGTACTGATTGCCATTCGGCAATAGCTGACCATCTCGAAACCACTGGTAGCGATACGCTGAATCGACTGTGGCTTTCAGAGTCACCGTAGCACCCGGAGGTAAGATAAGTGCTGTTTCTTGTGGGGTTACATCTATGTTGCTGAGTGCTGTAAGCCGCACATTTGTTGTGGCCGACAATGCCTGACATCCATCTTGAGTTACCCGAACCTGATAGCGGCCTGGCTGACTGGCATTGAAGGTGTCAGTATGTACATTGCCGATCGCTACGCCATTATAAAGCCAGTCAATCGTTTCGTTGGGCGAGTTTGTTACTGTCTTCAAAAGAATAACTGTACTACTATCACAGACTAACTGATCAGTACCGGGTACTATAGTGGCAATGGGGGTTCGGACATCTACCTGCACAGGCTGAGAGGTAGCAGCACACCCTTTTGTATCTGTAATGCGCAGTAAATAAGAACCTGTTTGAGTGATCTGGTAAGCGGGGGTTGAGGTGCTGGCAACTATAACACCATTTCGTAGCCATTGATACCGTAAGTTCGTTGCGTTTGTATTAGCCTGTAAAAAAAATGGAGTACCGCTGCAAATGGATGTGTCTTTTTTTGGTTGAACAGAGGCTGTTAATTGACAGGCCGTGTGCGATAATCCACTCACAATGACAGAGAATGGCTGGCTGGCATATGTCATTTTACCCTTGTGCGAAACCGTAAAGGTGTAGGTCTGTCCGGCTACCGGATTTGCAATGTAAATCTGTTCAACGTTATCTAGATTATTATCTCCTCGGGTAGCCGACAGAGCAGGCTGGGCTGGGCTTAATATGAAGGGAAACTCTGTCTGCTGACTCGTTTTAAGACGCAAATCAAGGTCATTAACGAGCTTGGGTGTCCGACTATTAACCGAACTGGCCGTTACGCTGGTGGCTGTGCCTTCGGGGGCTGTCCAACTGAGAGTTATCACCAAGGGTTCGTTTCCCTGGGCAACAACGGATTGAGTAAACGTACCATTGGGTAGCAATGATTTCTCGAGTACAAGGTTCGCCAGATTTTCATTTAATAAAAGACGGGCTGCGGCTTCTGTATTCAGGAGTCCCCAACCTTGCCGATAATCGGGTCCGGCGGCTGGGTTAGTCCGGGTGGCAGTATGAATAGCCAGCCCTCTTAATGTTGCTGCCCGCATAAATTGTCCACTCGTAGTTAAGCCTCCGGCGCGTTGAGTGGCGTACAGTTCCTGGAGTAAGAAGAGCGAACCTGCCACATTCGCCGATGCCATCGACGTACCGCTGTAGGTGCCATAAGCCGTATCAGTGGTGCTTAAAGATGACAACACATCCGAACCAATGCCTAGCAAGTCTGGCTTTATGCGTCCGTCATCGGTCGGTCCCCAACCGCTAAAG
>CAXTJJ010000317.1:0-7507 GCA_964244155.1 uncultured Spirosoma sp. | reverse complement strand
CCGACAACGGGGGCGTGTATGTCATTCCGGCGTTTAGCGGGCTGGGAGCACCCTACTGGCAAATGGATCGGAAGGCGTCGATTTCCGGATTGACATTTAGCTCGACGAAGAATCATCTGGTGCGCGCAGCCCTGGAGTCGATTCCGTATCAGATTAAAGACGTCATTCTGGCTATGGAAGAGGATACAGGTATCTCGTTAGCCGAGCTGATGGTCAATGGTGGTCTGACCTCGAACGGCTTCGTTCTGCAATTTTTAGCCGACCTATTGGGCAAGCCCGTCGTCAATAAAGCTATGCCGGATATTTCGGCGCAGGGTGCCGCTTATTTGGCTGGCCTTAAAGCCGGTATCTATAAAGATTCGAATCAGCTTGCTCAGTTAAGTGCCAATAAATCATCCCTTCAACCAAATGCCAATCAGGCATACGTGGCCGAAGCCTATGCAGGCTGGTTGTCCGCTGTTGTCGAGAATAAATCCTGACTCGTATGACGCAAAACAGTTTCAGATTCATGTGCAGCCTGATGATTGGGCTGACAATGACCACACATATGCTGGTTGCCCAGCCGCAACCCAAACTGCGCGTGCTGGTATTGACCGACATCGAAGCCGACCCGGATGACTCGCAGTCGCTCATCCGGTTTTTGACCTATGCCAATCAATGGGATACCGAAGGCCTCATTGCCACAACATCCATACACCAGAAAAACCGGGTGGCTCCCGAAACGATCAATCAGCTATTGGATGCCTACGCCAAAGTTCAGCCCAATCTGCTCAAACACGAACGCGGCTACCCGACCGCCAGCGCTCTGAAAGCCAGTGTGAAGAAGGGTCTGGCTGTATATGGCATGTTGGGTGTTGGGGAAGGGCACGATTCAGAAGGGTCGGAGTGGATCATAAAAACACTCGAAAAGCCGGACGAACGCCCCCTTTGGGTTTCAGTATGGGGTGGCCCCAATACGCTGGCGCAGGCACTCTGGAAAATTAAAAAGACCCATACGCCCGAACAGGCAGAAAAGCTTTACCGCAAACTCCGGGTCTACACGGTCTCCGACCAGGACGATTCCGGCCCCTGGATTCGGAAGACATTCCCGAGCATTTTCTTTATCTGTAGTCCCGGTTACAGCTACGATCAGGCAACCTGGCGGGGAATCAACACAACGGAGAAAGGGACGAATCCCGCGGTCATCAGCAACGACTGGCTGGCGCAGCACATTCAACAGGGACACGGCCCAATGGGGGCTTTGTATCCCGATGTTGCTTATGGCATGGAAGGCGATACGCCTACTTTTCTCGGACTTATTCCAAACGGGCTCAACAGGCCGGAGCGTCCTGATTTTGGCGGTTGGGGTGGCCGTTACACCCTCTATCAGCCGACGACGCTCCCGTCAAGAGGCCGGTTTGCACGACCCGACTTTCCGCCCGATGAACTCGAAACACGCCCGATCTGGACCAATGCCGTTGATTCGCTGTACGCCAGCGCCTTGCCGACAAAAGCCTATGCACAACCCGCTGTGGTGGAGGCTCCCCGAAGTATACAGGCTACGATCTGGCGTTGGCGGGAAGATTTCCAGCATGACTTTGCTGCACGAATGGACTGGTCGACAAAATCCTATGCGCAGGCCAACCACCCCCCCGTTCCGGCTTTGGCCCATGCCGATAAACTGACGGTAAAATCCGGCGAGGTATTTCATTTAAACGCTGCCGGAACCACCGATCCCGATGGCGATTCAATGAGTTATTTGTGGTTTCAGTACCCGGAAGCGGGCACCTATCCGGGGCTGGTGAGTTTCCGGCCCTACGCGTCGAATTTGTATGATTTACCCGTGACGGCCCCAACGGTTAATACACCCCAAACCATCCATTTTATCCTGCGTGTAACGGATAAAGGCTCGCCCGCCCTGAGTCGGTATAAACGGGTCATTGTGCAGGTAATGCCCAAATAAGTAAGAAGAAACAAGGTTGATGTCAGGATAAAACCAGCTATTTCTGCTTTCTGGAGATAGCTGGTTATTTTTTTAAGACTGGCGTACTTTTGCCAACAACTCCCTTACCAAACATGAATCAAAATCGCTGGTTGCTTCTTTTCCTTAGCCTCTCAACCCCATCGTTTGCCCAATCGAATCTTAAACTCTGGTATAATCAACCCGCTTCGGTCTGGACGGAAGCCTTGCCCGTTGGCAATGGCCGTATTGGGGGAATGGTGTTCGGGAAAGTGGATGAAGAACTCATCCAACTCAACGAAAGTACCCTCTGGTCTGGGGGGCCGGTGAAGGGGAACGTTAACCCCGAGTCGCCGAGTTACCTGCCAAAGGTGCGTCAGGCGTTGGAGCAGGAAGATTACAACGGAGCGGTGGATCTGGTCAAGCACATGCAGGGGCTGTACACGCAGTCTTATATGCCGTTGGGCGATCTGTCGCTGAAACAGGATGTCAAAGGCGGTAAATCTACCGACTATTACCGGGATCTCGACATTCAAAAGGCCGTGGCTACGACCCGCTTTACCGTGAATGGTGTCGCGTACAAACGGGAAATATTTGCCTCTTCACCTGACCAATTGATGGTCATCCGCCTGACGGCCAGCAAGCCCGGCCAGATCAGTTTCGCTGCGTCGACGAACAGCCAGTTGCGGTATCAGCATGCCAGTAATGCAAACGGCGAACTGGTGATGACAGGCAAAGCACCCGTTCAGGTTAATCCCAATTATTATAATCCAAAAGATCGGCCACCCATCGTCTATGAGGATGCTACCGGCTGTAATGGCATGCGGTTTCAACTTCGCCTAAAAGCGGTTAATAAAGGAGGGAGCGTAAAAACCGATACGGCGGGCATTCATGTCCGCAACGCGACAGAAGTACTGTTGTTTGTGGCCGCAACCACCAGTTTTAACGGCTACGATAAATGTCCTGATAAGGACGGCAAAGACGAAAATAAGCTGGCCGAAGAAATCATCCGTCAGGCAACCGCTAAAGATTACACAACCCTGCTGGGTCGCCATACGGCTGATTACCAGTCCTACTTTAACCGGTTCTCGTTTCAGTTGACGGATTCGACCGCTACCAATGCGAACGCCGTTTTGCCTTCCGACCAGCGGCTGCTAGGGTACAGCGAGGGTGCGTATGATCCGGGTGTGGAGACGCTGTATTGCCAGTACGGACGGTATTTGTTGATTTCCAGTTCCCGGGTGCCTAACGTACCGGCCAACCTCCAGGGTATCTGGAACAAAGAGTTGCGGGCACCCTGGAGTTCGAACTACACGATCAATATCAACACACAGATGAATTACTGGCCAGTAGAAGTCACAAACCTATCCGAGCTGCACCAGCCGTTGTTTGGGCTGATTGGCGAACTGGCAAAAACGGGGTCCCAGACGGCAAAGGAGTTTTATGACATGAACGGCTGGGTTGCTCACCACAACACCGACATCTGGGCGCTTTCCAATCCGGTGGGCGACAAAGGGCAGGGCGACCCCAAATGGGCGAACTGGAATCAGGGAGCCGGTTGGCTGAGCCAGCACCTCTGGGAACATTACCGATTTACGGGCGACAAGAAATTCCTGAGCGAAACGGCCTACCCGATCATGAAAGGTGCGGCTCAGTTTTATTTGAACTGGCTGGTAGAAAATAAAGAGGGCTATCTGGTGGTGGCTCCGTCCGTATCGCCGGAAAACGATTTTATTGATGCAAAAGGGCAACCCGCTTCTATATCCATCGCGACCACCATGGATATGTCGATCATGTGGGACTTGTTCACAAATCTCATCGACGCATCGACAGCGCTCAACACCGACGCCGACTTCCGTAAACTGCTCATTGAAAAGCGGGCGAAATTTTATCCCCTGCATATTGGTCGCAAAGGGAATCTTCAGGAATGGAGCAAAGATTGGGAGGACGTAGACCCGCAGCACCGTCACGTATCGCATTTGTTCGGTCTGCATCCCGGTCGGCAAATTTCCCCGATCAGTACCCCCACGTTCGCGGCTGCTGCCAAAAAAACGCTAGAACTGCGGGGGGATGCCGGAACGGGCTGGAGCCGGGCGTGGAAAATTAATTTCTGGGCCCGCCTGCTGGACGGTAACCATGCGTATAAGCTATTGCGGGAGTTGTTGAAATACACGGGTCAAACGGCTACCAGTTATTCCAATAAGGGTGGGGGTGGAACGTATCCCAACTTCTTCGATGCCCATCCGCCTTTCCAGATTGACGGTAATTTTGGGGGCACGGCAGGTATGGCCGAAATGCTCATTCAGAGCCACCTGGATGATATTCACCTGCTGGCCGCTCTGCCCGATACCTGGAAAGAGGGTAGTGTGAGAGGGTTAAAAGCCAGAGGTGGCTTCGAGCTGGGTATTCAGTGGAAGAACCACCAACTAGCGACAGCGACAGTTAAATCAGCAAACGGTGAACTGTGCAAAATCAGGACAAGCCGCCCGATTCGCGTAAAAGGCGCAAATGTGACAACGGAAACAACAGATCGAGGGTATGTAACGATATTCCCAACGAAAAAAGGGGGTGTTTATCTGATTACTGGATTGTGAAGAGGGTAATGTTGCTAAGTATCTGGGAGTCGTAACGCAAGTTTCTATTCCCGTTGCGATCCCACACGGAAACGAATCGGAAGCCTGAAAGTAAGCCTAAAAGCAGAGCGGGGACAGATTTTCAGAATCTGTCCCCGCTCTGCTTTTAGGCTTACTTCAGAGAATCATTTACATGCCCGAAGTTACAAACAGCTTCAGTTGAAGTTGGTCATTCGGGCGGAGTAAATCGCCAAGGGTGACGCGCTGAACCAACTGCTTCAAGGTATACAGGCCAGTTGATGGCGTAGGAACCGTAAGCAAAAGCGGCTGGCTTAAGGATTTCTTCTTGATAATCTGGCTGATGTAATATGTCAAGTCGATCGTATAACTATCCGCTAGTAAAAGGGCTGCTGCGTTGGCAGAATAACTCGCCCCTGCTACATCACTTCCAGTCGTTCCTCCCGGCACGGTGGAAATGTATTCGTTCAGATTGTTGGTCTGATAAAGTTGAAGGCTTTGTGGCGGGTTCGAATTGTCGCGTAGGTCGCTTCGGACAGGGCTGATTATTAGAAGTGCCCGATTAATATCGGCAAAGTTCGAGGCCCGGTAAAAGTCATTCAGATACGGAAATTCGACACGGGTTTGAATGCCGGCACCAACAGAAACAAACGTAGTTTTATTCGTCAAGTTGCTACTCACGGCATCACCCCGATTCTTCAGGGCACTCAAAGGCGTACCGGTACGATCGTTTTTCAGATTCGTGAAATGGAGCGACGAAATCGTAAACAAGAGTGTCGACGCTGTTTTATTCACATCCGTATCATGATAATACAGGCGAAGGCCAGACACGGACGAACTCGTTGAAATCCCAAGAAAAGTATTCGTTGCCGACTTGCTGACTAACGTAAAGCCTGGCAGATAGTCGTTCAACGTAATGTTATCGGAGATTTCACCACTGATCAATTTATTGTATAAACCTTGCGCCAGGGCGTCGGGGACACGAATTTGTATCAGGCGAGTACCACTTAATTGATGCGGAACAAACGACCGTTGTACAATGGGCTTTGTGGAGTAGGCTACTGTACTGGTGTTGTAGTAATTCTGTGCCTGGAGCGGCCTGTTCAGCTGATAAACTCCCAAATCAAAAGTGGAGGTTGTATCACCATAGGTAAATGAGTAGCCCAGTTCCAGAACTAAAGAGTCGAGCCGCAGGTTTGCCTGCGAAACCAATGAGTTCGATGGATAGTCGATGGCTGCGAAAGCCTGTGCGGTTTGTTGCCCGGTCTGCGTGTCTTTCCAGTGACCCACAACCATGTCAGCATCGCCCGATGTTAAGAACGAATCCGTCCGCATAACCGTCGATGTCTTCACCGTTATTGTATCAACCGATTGAACCTGCAATTGCTGCGGATTTATGACCGATTGTCCCACGTTGAGATCGCCCGATTGGCAAGCAAACAGCACTATACCGGCAAGCCAAAGCAAACCGGCGTACCAGAGAGTACGCATAAGCAAATAATTCAGGGAATTTTTACGCCTAACTGGCGTAGTTCGTCATTCGTCAGGGTAGGCAGGGCCTTATCCCGTTGTATTTTCTCAACCACTCGGTCACCAACCCGCTGGGCTTCGGCTTTAGACGCAAAGCCAACTATTCCGGGTTGACCCGGAATAGTTGGCTGATGAATGAATGCCTTTCCGTTGTTCAGTATTGAATAACCCCACCCACTTTGTGTCGCGAAAACCTGAACCTGGTACTGATTTTGCCGCTGGTATACAAGCCAGCCCGTGAGGATGGCTAGTACCAGCAAAACGAAAAGCAATCCATTGCGAATCAGATTCGTCCTTGACGGTTGACTGGTGTTTGACGTGGCATTCTGCACCTTACAATACCTGTTCTATCGTTGGATCAAAATCCCACAGATCATCAAATGGAGTTGTTCCGTTTAAACCTGTCGTCACATACCCTTTCCCATTGATTGACCAGCCAACAGCGTAACTGCGGGGGGATCCCTCAAACGAACCCAGCGTTGTCCATAGATCTGTATTTGGATCATACTGCCACACTACCGTGTTCGCGTCACCAACAGTAATATAACCGTAGTTACCAATGGCAAAGGCAACCGCATTACTGCGCTGAACAGCCTGGTCCGTCAAGAAGTCAAGTTTTTGGGTCCAGACGTCTGTGGTTGGATCATACACGTACCAATCCCGCTGGGCTGTTCCGTTGTTGTTGCCAGTACCCGCATAAGCCTTGCCGTTGATAACGAACGCTACCGCACTTACACGTTTCGCTCCACCGTAGCTGGCCACTTTTGCCCAGGCATCGGTGGCAGGATCGTAAGCCCACATGTCTTTCAGATAGTTACCGTCATTACCTGTGCCTACATAGCCTTTGTTGCCGATTGAAAACGACAGGGCACCGTATCGGGCCGTGCCACCAAAATCTGCCACTTTCGTCCAGGCGTTGGTCGTTACATCATACGACCAGAAGTCTTTCAACTTATCACTGTTGACATTGATACCGGTGCCAATATACCCTTTGTTGCCAATCGAAAAACCTATGGCCGAATACCGGGCAACACCACCATAGTTCGCTTTCTGGGTCCAGGCATTCTTAGCCGGATCGTAGGCCCAGAAATCCTGAAGCCGTTGGTTACTGGCATCACGGCCTGTGCCCATATATGCAATGTTGTTGATAACGAAGCTGGAAGCTGCCGAGCGAGCTACACCTTCAAATTCAGACTTTACTGTCCAGTCGCCCAGAACAGCTACGGTTGTGCTGCCATTGCAGCCGATCAACAGACCCGCCCAGCCGATGGAAAGAGCACCTAGTACCCAGTTCATGCGCTGCCGGTTCTTAGTTTTCTTAGTTACGGGAGAGAGCGAGGTCTCCGATGTTACAGATTGCGGCTGAGAGTCAGTTGCCGAAAGAAATCGAAATGGTAAATGAATCATGAACAAGAGCGTAAACGAACGAACTAAAACGTAAAGTTAT
>CAXTJJ010000316.1:0-7514 GCA_964244155.1 uncultured Spirosoma sp. | reverse complement strand
TTTGGGTGATTCTATTCAATTGATTGACCCTATTACCGATTCCCGCCAGTTTGTAGAGCGGAACACCTACAAATCCTGGACATTTCAACGCTCAGAAATCGATGTGGATGTTTTTACTCTTCCGTTCAAGATTAGACCAACTCAAAACAATATACCTAGTCAATTGAACTCCAACTTCAACGCAGCCTTGTATCTGGGTCGTCGCATTGATTTATATAATTACCATTTTAAGCCCATTACCCCTACCCTGAACGTTCGTCAGGTGCGGAGCCGGGGGTTTGGATACGGCTTATTTTTGGGTATTGGTTCAGCGGTTATCAATGATTTTGTTGTGCGAAACCCGATTGGTATTGAGTATGAAGGCGTTGTGTTGGATGCGGGGATTGCAACCCTGTACGATGCACGAATTTTCAATATAGGCCTGGCAGTGGACATTGATTATTTAACCGATCGCCATCGCCAAAACTGGATTTATCAGCAAAAGTCCTGGTTTGGTGTTTTGTTTGGGCTAAACTTAAATTGACTGTGCATCTCAGTATCCTGTCTGTCTTTTCAGGTAATTTAATTGGTACAAATGCAACAAGAATTAGCGACCAAGGCTGACCACTCATTTATTTGGTTGGACCTCAATGATCCCTCTGCCGACGAACTGGATAAAGTCGCCGAGCAGTATGATCTTTATTATACCGTTGTTAAAGACTGCCTGGAACCTGACCACTTGCCTAAGTTTGAGTCGATTGGACCGGTAAATTTTATCATTACCCGCATCTACAATCCTGATAAAGATAGAGACGCCGATACCATTCAGGAGTTAAGTGATAAAATTGCTATTTTCTATAGTAAGGAGTTCATCATTACCGTTCACCGAAGCAGCCAGCCCGTACTGGAAGAAATCAAGAATCGCTTTGTCGACTCAGGTCATTGTGCATCAACCGCTGAATTAACCGTTCGCATTGTTCACTGGGTACTTAACAGCTACGTCGAGCCAGGCTTAGTGCTGGCAAATGAGTTGGATGAGTACGAATCCGCTTTGTTTTTAGGTAAGCCGACTAAACAGGTGCTCCAGGAGCTGTATTATCTAAAACGTAAAGCGTCCTCTGCCAAGCGGATTTTATCCTTAACGGAAGACATTCTCCATTGCCTGCAGCGAAATGAGGCCAATTCTCCAGTGCTTCAGGACACCCTGGATTTGCACCTGAAAGCCCGCACCATTTATGAGCAGTTGGAAGAAGCAGCTACTCACCTGCTCAATATTTACTTATCGATGGCATCGCAGCGAACCAATGAAGTTATGCGGGTATTGACCGTATTTTCTGCCTTCTTTCTGCCCTTGACCTTTATCGTGGGGATTTATGGAATGAACTTCGAGCACATGCCTGAATTGACTTGGCGCTATGGCTATCCCGCTACGGTGCTGGTAATGATGGGTGTGGCCGGCGGCATATACGGCTGGTTTAAACGGAAAGGGTGGATTTAAGAAACAAGATGGATGCCAGTCAGTTGCCTGAGCCTACTTTCAAACCATGCATTCCGGTTTGCAGTTGACCATAGTGGATTTTCATATCTTGAACTCAACTCGTTATGCAAACAAAACTCTTTTCAAAAGTCCTCACCCTCGCTTTCGTAGTTGGTTGTCTACTTGCCTGCAATTCGACTGACAAATCAACCGAACAGTCACCGACCGATTCGTCAACCAGTGTGACAAAGCCAGATACGGTAATCAATACTGAGTCGGTTATGGAACACCCTACTCCACCACCACAGGCTAAGTAGCCATAAAGAGCCGACGACTCGCAGGTTGATCTACTGAAAGCACAGATAAACGAACGTATTCATACCAAATCAACCAGCCTCTCCTTGACAAAGTCAGCAGGTCTACCAACCCCGGTACGGATTACTGTCATTTTGCAGTTGCATTCCTTTACTGACCAAAAAGCACAGAGCCGAAACTGATTAGATCAATTCCGGCTCTGTGCATATAGCTAACCAGCCCTAGATCCGCTTGTCCAGCTCGGGCTTGAAGGGTTGATTGTAAAAACGCTTCCCCTTGTTTTTGTACAAGGCGTTGGCCACGGCACCAAACACAGGTGGGAAAGGGGTTTCGCCTAATCCCGTTGGGTCGAGGTCGTTTTCCACGAAGTGAACCTCAATTTTCTTCGGGGCCTCGTTATGCCGGATAAGCCGATAATTGTGAAAATTGTTTTGCTCGGCAGCTCCGTTTTTATGGGTCAGGGCACCGTAGAACGCATTGCCGATTCCGTCGACCACCGCCCCCTGCACCATGTTCCGGGCTGCATCAGGGTTGACCACGATACCGCAGTCCATCGCACTGAATACACGCTCCACATACGGTTCGCCATCGCGGGTAACCATGTCGACCACATGGGCCGCGTAGGAGTTATGGCAGAAATAAGCCGCTACCCCCCGGTTGTATTTCTCGCTACCCGGCTTGTTCCAGCCCGACTTGTCGCGCACCAGCGTCAGCACACTGGCATAGCGGTCAGCGTCATATTCGTTGTTTTTGCCAACCGGGTTTGCCTTCGCCTTTTTCAGGAGGTCGAGCCGGAACTCGATGGGGTCTTTGCCCATTGCCTCGGCCACCTCATCCAGGAAGGATTGCTCAGCGGCTGCGTTGAAGTTGGAGCGTGGAGCCCGGAAAGCACCGATGGTAATGTTGGACGGAATCTCCCAGCCTTCAGCCAGGTAGTTATCCACAGCGCCAGCCGGAAAGCGGTTGGCGTGAATGGCATGTTCCGGTATGCCGCCCCCTTTCACATGAAAGGCAATCAGGTTTTTGTTGGCATCCAGAGCCGCCCGGTAGGTAGCTGTATACATGGGACGATAGATACCATAGGTCATGTCGTCCTCGCGGGTATATATCAGTTTGATCGGGGCTTTGGTATGCTTGGAGATCAAAGCCGCTTCATACATATACTGGCTATACGCCCGACGACCGAAGCCACCACCCATGCGCGTCATCTGAATCTCGATCTTGTCGGCAGGAAGGTTCAATAATTTCGACAGCGTGGGTTCTGCCCAGCCCGGTGCCTGCAACGGCCCGGCCACTTCCGCTTTCTCATCTGTCACGTGGGCGAAGAAATTCATCGGCTCCATGGTGTTATGCGCTAAAAAAGGTGCGTTGTAGGTACGCTCGATAATTTGAGCCGCATTTTTGAACGCCGTTTCGGGGTCGCCGTCTTTGCGTAATTGCTGAGCGGCTTTGCTGGCGTACTCCTGCATTTTTTCAAGCTGGGCACTGGTGGTTTCCAGCGTACCCGGAACTGTAACCTCCCGTTTTCCGTTCCGGCCCATCATCGTATCCTTGGTGTCGCCCATGGGTTCCCATTGCACCTTCAGCTTCTTGCGGGCATTCATAACTTCCCAGGTTGTTTTGCCCACCACCACCAGCAACTCATTAAAGGTACGGGTATCGAAACCACCCTGCTCGAAACCGTCCGGGTACAGTTTTAGGGTGAATACATCCTTAATGCCCGGCATTTTGATGACTTGCGAGGCATCGAACGATTTGAGTTTCATGCCGAAGCCAGGCGGATGCTGAATCATGGCGATCAACATGCCATCAGCCCGATAGTCCAACCCGAAGAGGGGTTTGCCGGTCACTATTTTTTTCCCTTCAACATTATTCTTCGAATTTCTGACAATGGTAAAGTCTTTAGGGGCTTTCAGCTTCATGCCTTTAGGCACGGCAAGGGTAGCGGCTTTACTGGCCATTTCGCCATATTTAGCCGACTTTCCGCTCGCATGATGCAACACGCCCGCCTTGGTCGTTACCTCTTCCAGCGGAACATTCCATGCTTGGGCAGCTGCCTGACACAACATCTGCCGAGCGGCTGCCCCGGCTTCGCGCAGGGGTTTCCAGTACATGCGAACCGAATTACTGCCTCCCGTAAACTGAGGTCCTAACTTGGCGTTGTCGTGCGGGCCCATTTCGACAACCACATTTTTCCAGTCGGCATCCAGTTCTTCGGCCACCATCATCGGTAGCGACGTCATCACGTTCTGCCCGAACTCCGGGTTAGGACAAATGAGTTTAATGACGTTATCGGGGGTGATCTGTATATAACCGTTCAGTTGCGCCCATTGCTCGGGCACATTCAGAGCCTGTAGTTTATCGGCGGCTTTAGCACTGGATAACCAGCTCACGCTGAGCATCATGCCCCCGCCCGCCAACAGCGAACTCTTCAGAAAGGAACGCCTGTTATAAGTCGTTTTAGTAGTCATGTCATTAAAGGATAATGAATAATGTACAATGAATAATGAATGGTGGACAATGAATAATGGATAATGACTGACACTCATTGTGCATTATCCATTGTACATTATTCATTACTTCTTGGCGGCTGATTTAATGGCGTCTTTGATGCGCAAATACGTGCCACACCGGCAGATGTTGCCACTCATAGCGGCATCGATGTCAGAATCGCTCGGATTCGGATTGGTTTTCAGCAGCGAAGTCGCGCTCATGATCTGCCCGGCCTGGCAGTAGCCGCACTGGGCTACATCGTGTTCCAGCCACGCTTTTTGCACCGGGTGGTCGCCGTTGGCCGACAGGCCCTCGATAGTCGTAATGGCCTGCTTGCCGACAACTGATACCGGGAGTTGACAGGAGCGAACCGCCGTACCGTCCAGATGAACGGTGCAGGCTCCGCACTGGGCGATACCGCAGCCGTATTTAGTGCCGGGCATATCCAGATGATCGCGTAAGACCCAAAGCATCGGCGTAGACGGATCGATGTCCAGTTGCCTGATTTTTCCGTTGATTTTTAAACTGTATTTTGCCACACTAATAAGGAATAAAGGGGTTACACTGAACTTGTATTGGTCGGTTCGTTAAATTGTTCAGGCCACAAACTGTTCCAGATTAACTGAAACCCGTTCATGAATCGGCCCGGCTCTGTCAGTCAGGAAACCAGCCGACCGCTGGCTAAAAAAGGCGTTAATCTCACTCAGAATGGCCAGCGCGATCTCATCGGGTGTTTCGGCCATGGTATCATAGCGCACAACCATTTGTTTACCATCCCGCATAACCTTGCGGGCTTTGCACAGGGCGTCACCTCCCAGACAACCACCACTAATGGCCCCTTCCCAACGACCATCATCACTCACCAGCATAAGGGCACCGGGACAGCGGTAGGCTGAACCTTCTACATAAACGACCGTTGCCAAGGCCACTTTACGCTGAACATGGCTAATCTGCTCATAAATGGCCAGCCGTATACGATTGATCTCGTTCATGGTCTTGCCCGTCCAATGTGATACTAGTCAAAAATTACAACTATTTAACACAAGTAGATCAACATCAATGAGTTCTAACCGGATGGTATCTTTACAAAGATCTGGTTTATCTTACGAATAGGTGGTATACAGATTACGGATATTACTACCAGTATTACTGATTTAGTCGGGACAAACCGCCAAAGGGCGTGGGCATTACTCAAAGTTCAGATGCATTTCTTCCCGGTTTCAACAAACGCGTTTAATGTTGCCAGCTAAAGGCGGAAAGACTCGCCGGGATTTCGATGGGTTCAGCTTGGTAATACCCGGCCAAGGACGCGTGCGATTCGACTTTTCAGAATTTTACCAGTAGTCAGCTTCGCGCACCTCAATTAACTTTATATCCTATATTAGTTACATTTTCCCAAGAGACCGCCACAGTGCCAGTTCCTGGCTAAATCGATTGTCAACCACTTCACAGGTGGTATCAATCCGCATCGTGGGGCGAGTCCTGAGATTATACGCTGGCCACTGGGGTACATCGCTGGCCGCTGGTTTACCAGTCCGGGCGAAGGTGGTCCAGAGTTCGGCGAAGTGCCGCGAAGCCACAAAGCGTTCGGGCCGATTGCCCCCGAAAAAACTTTCCTTAGGCGCCGAGCCATCGCGGGGCGGAATCTCATTGTTGAACTTGAACGAAATATCCATCGCGTGGGGCGTACCCATGGCATAGTCCGTACCGGGAATCTTCTTTTCGGACTTATACCCGAAATTGTACAGGTAAACGGGTGCTCCTCCTTGCTTCACTTTTTTCTCGGCAATGTCTACGGATCCCAGACCCATCATGGTAATGGAGGAAACGGCAACAAAAATATCCGGGGCCGAAGCATTCGGGTTTGCCTTCCGATACGTATCGACAATTTTTTGCGCATCCGCCCCGTACTGGGGTTCTAGTTTTTTGGGAAGACTCTCAAAATCCAGTTTAGCAAATTCGGTATCGTTTCGCTCCCAGGCGAAGAAGGTGTATTCATCCTCATTCCAGCCAACCAGCAAAGGCTTATTTTTAGACAGGTTAGGAGCCGTTGGGTCGAATGGATGATGCGGGAGTACCACTCCATCGACTACCGGCCCAAATCCGCCGTAATTCCGGCGCATCATTCCCTGATTCTTATTTTTCTCCACAAAGGGAGGCATAAACGGTAGTTTTCCCTGCAGGGTTAACAGCTCAGCCGCTGGTACGTCCAGCAGTTTTCGCCAGTCTCTGGGGGCAATGTTTAACTCTTTCAATAGCATGGCGGTCGTCTCGGCAGCCACGTCCTTGGGTGTCATCCGTACCCCCGGACCACTTTCAATCGACGCTTTGTTGAAATAAGGAGCCGCTTCGGGCATGGCGTACAGGCAGGATGTTTTGGCCCCCCCACCCGACTCACCCCAGATCATTACGTTAGACGGGTCACCCCCAAATTGAGCAATGTTATCATGTACCCATTTCAGCCCCGCCGTTATGTCCAGCATACCCATATTCCCGGAACCAACATAGTCGGAACCCGCGAGTTCATCCAGATATAGAAAGCCCAGAAGTCCCAGCCGGTGGTTGGTTTCAACGACGACCACATCAAAATTACGAGCCAGATTTGAGCCATCCTGGCTGCCCGAAGCCCCCGAACCAATCACAAACCCACCGCCGTGGCTGTAGAACATCACCGGGCGTTTGCGATTATCGCTGGCGGGTGTCCACACGTTCAGGAACAGGCAATCTTCGGCGGGAGCGGGTTCGTTCCGACGGGGGGCCTGGATGGCGGGGGCACCTACCTGCAACGCATCCCGCACACCCGTCCAGGGTTCGAGGGGAGCCGGACGACGAAAGCGTCGGTCACCGGAGATCCGCCCGGCGTAGGGTATGCCTTTGAACACACTCACGCCGTCATTCCGCATCCCTTTAATTCGACCATGTGTGGTGGTAACTTCGACAAAGTCGTCGGCTTTCGCTATCGACGAAAACCCGTATCGGGGTGCGACCATAGCGGCCGTAGCCAGCGACAGATGCCCTAAAAATGTTCGGCGATCAATTTGGTTCATAGATTTGACTGGTCAGGATTTAAACTAAATAGGATTCGAAATTATCGACGAAAGCCAGCGACAGAAAGCAATATAGCCTGTTTATGCACAGTGCAAAACTACACTTTACGTCTATTAAACAGGAAGTTTACACGATTACCAAAGATAGTCTTTACCGACCTGCTCCATTGGCTTTTCCCGATTAAATCAGTGATAATGGTAGT
>CAXTJJ010000315.1:0-7540 GCA_964244155.1 uncultured Spirosoma sp. | reverse complement strand
CGGATTCGATTCAGATTCGGGTAAAATAGCCTATACTTGAGCATGGAAATTTCGTTTATCGGTGCGGGCAACCTTGCCTGGCACCTCGCTCCGGCTCTCGAAAACGCTGGTCATCACATCAACGAAGTGTATAGTCACCAGCTTAAGCACGCCCGTCAGCTGGTCAGTAATCTGTACGACGCACATACACATTCGGAGCTGAACTTTGCCGACAGTCCGTCGCAGTTATTTGTGCTGGCCATTCCCGATGATGCCCTCGAAAGCGTTTGTTCTCAACTGGTATTACCCGAAAGCGCCATTGTGGTGCACACCTCCGGAGCACGGCCCCTCGAATCGCTGGAGCAATGGATGGCTATTTATAGTGATGTACCGGTCCGAACCGGCGTATTCTACCCACTTCAGACCTTTACAAAAGGACAGTCATTTATGCAGTTCAATGAGATTCCAATTTGCATCGAAGCGACCGACAGTACTACGGAAGACGCTTTGGTTCAGTTGGGCCAGGAGATCAGCAACATCGTTTATATAATCACCACCGAAGAACGTCGAACACTACACGTTGCGGCTGTTTTTGCCTGTAACTTCACGAATCATTTACTCTCACTGGCAAATGATCTCACTACGCATGATGGCCTCGATTTCGATTTGCTTCGGCCACTTATTACCGAAACTTTTCGGAAGGGGTTGTCAGCACCTGATCCGGCCGATGTTCAAACCGGACCTGCCCGTCGGGGTGACCTGACGACCATTGAAACCCATTTGACTTACCTGAGCGATCAGCCCAAACTGGCCGAGATTTATCAGTTACTGACTGACAGCATTCGACACCGGTACCGCTAGAAAACTTTTAAGCGCATCCTGCACTGATCTATCTAGCGACCCAGAAGCTTTCTACGTTGCTGTTATGTTTACGTTTCTTTTGATTTTTACACAAAATTCACCATGTTTATATAAATTTTTTATCATATATTCCTAATCTTATAAAGATACTGCCAGGGTAAGGAGCCAGAGTCTCTTACTTAGTGTGGTAACGGGGCCTAATGAAACAGGTAGAGAAAAAATCTACTTCCCAGGAAGTTATAAAACAAGCGGATCATTTAACGTTATATGACCGGTATGGCTCGATGGCCTACGGAATAATTCTTCGGATTATTCCACAACCTCAAGCCGCACAATCCATACTCATTGACCTGTTTTCATCACCTGAATTGACAGCCTGCGTTAATGATCCCTTACATGCTGCTGGTGAAATTATTCGATTAGCCAGGACAAAAGCACTTGCTGCCCGACCCGTTTCTGAAGATCCAGCCGACTCAAAACCTGCCTCAACTACGAACGATACAGTAGAAAAAGTAGTTTTCGATTTATCGTTCTGTCAGGGCTATACACCCGACGCAATTGCCGAAAAGTTACAATTGTCCCGAACGAATGTGCTGAAATTTATTTACTCGTATTTTAGAGATCTCCGTTCGTCTTAACTGCATTCACCTTGAAGACTCATACTTATATAAAAAGTGGTATCCTTGAAGCGTATCTGTTAGGACTAACAACAGAAAAGGAAAGAGAGGAAGTGGACCGACTTCTGGCAACGGATGCCGATATACAAGCCGAATTGACCGAACTCGAAGCAGACATGGAGGGCTATTTTAGGCGAAATGCCGTGCCGCCCCCGCCCGATATTCGGGAAGCCCTGTCGCTGCGTATCAGCGAAACAGAGATCAAGAAATGGGAAGAGACCAGCTACACGCAGCCCAATCCAAAATCGACTGATACCCGCTCGACAGAGCAATCCTATATTAATGTTGAAGTCGATAATACCCACATTCGTGTTCACAAAAACTGGCGCACAGCGTTTATTGCCATTTTCATCCTGTCGAAGGTATTTCTGATCCTTGGCCTCTATTATTATTTCAAAGCCAATAGCCAGGAGCAGGAGATCATTCGTCTTAAAGCTGCGACCCAGCAAACGGCGCCAACGCCCCCCAACGCGAGGCCATAAACCCGGATTCAGATTAATTGGCTGGCTTTCACCGGAAAATTCTCCATTTTGCAGCCAATTAATCCGCAATGAAACACGTCATTCTTAGTTTAGTCTGTAGCTTAACGCTCAGCTTACCTGCTTTTTCGCAATGGCAGCCCCAAACGGTTGATACCGATGCCAGTTTTCGGGCAGTTAGCGTAGCCGGACCCGATATTGCCTGGATTGGCGGTACTAAGGGCACGTTCCTGCGCACTGCCGACGGTGGAAAAACCTGGCAGACAGGCACGGTTCCTGATGCCCAAACCTGCGATTTTCGCGATGTGCAGGCTATTGACGCCCAAACAGCTTACCTCATGAGTGCCGGACCTGCCGAAAAAGGACAGGCTCGACTGTATAAAACAACAGATGGCGGTCAAACCTGGACACTCCTGTACCAAACGCAGCAAACGGGTATCTTTTTCGATGGTATCGACTTCTGGGACGACCAGCACGGCATTGTCTTTAGCGACCCCGTCGACAAAAAGTGGTTTATCCTGACAACCGACGATGGCGGTAAGACATGGCAACCGGTGCCCCCTGCCAGCCTGCCCCTCATGGAGCCGAACGAAGCGGCCTTTGCTGCCAGTGGCACCAGCCTTGTGGTACAGGGAAAACGTAATGTCTGGATTGCCTCTGGCGGTGGTGTGTTTGGTCGGGTGTACCGATCAAAAGATCGTGGACGCAGCTGGACCGTTAGCAATACGCCTTTGCCGGCAGGTGAAGCGACAGGCCTGTTCGGGATGCGTTTTTTTAGCGATAAAATCGGGGTGGTCGTGGGCGGAAATTACAAGCAGGAGCAACAGCCCGGCCAAAATGCGGCCATCACCCGCGACGGTGGACAAACCTGGCAACTTATGGCACGAACCGATCCTCCCGGCCTGAAAGAAGCCATCGCTCTCCTCCCCGGCGACCGCCTGCTAACCGTTGGCCCATCGGGCACGAGCCTCTCCGCCGATCAGGGCCAGACCTGGCAACGGCTCGATACCGACGGTTTTCATTCGCTGGCCTGTGCCAAAGGCACCTGTTATGCCGTAGGCGCAAAAGGTAAAGTAGCGGTACAGCGATTTAAATAGGCAATGATAGAGTCGGGTAGTAACACCCGACTCCCCTAAAATACATCAATTCTTATCGACGAACTTGTAGTTCGATTCGTTGTAGCGATCACCCGTATCGGGATAGGTCGCGAGCAATGTCTCAATTGTCGCCAGATCCTGACTGGTCAGTTCAACATCAACGGCTCCGGCATTATCCAGCAAGTACTTCCGTTGCTTGGTACCGGGAATCGGGATAACGTTTTTGCCCTGCGCCAGCACCCACGCCAGAGCAAGTTGAGCCGGAGTGCAACCTTTCGATTCGGCAATGTCTGCAAATCCCTGCGAAAGGCCTCTGTTATTTTCTTCATGTTCCTTCTGATACCGGGGCAGCGTTTTCCGGAAATCCGTATCGGCTAACTGGTTCACATCCAACGCATTCGTGATCAGTCCCCGCGCCAGTGGACTAAAGGGAACAAACGATATGCCCAATTCTTTACAAAGCGGCAAAATTTCGGCTTCAACATCCCTTGTCAGGATCGAATATTCACTTTGCAGAGCACTAATGGGATGTACTGCATTCGCTCTTCGGATGGAATTAGGCGATGCTTCGGATAAACCCAGAAAACGCACTTTGCCTTCTTTGACCAGATCGGCCATAGCCCCTACCATATCTTCGACAGGTACGTTAGGGTCAATCCGGTGAGCGTAATACAAGTCGATCACGTCGGTTTTCAACCGTTTGAGGCTTCGTTCTACGGCTGTTTTCAAGTAGGCTGGCGAACCATCGAACTCGGTCAGTTTCCCATCGGCATCGGCGCGAAAGCCAAACTTGGTGGCAATGAAAATTTTATCCCGGTTAGGTACTAACACCCTGGCAACCAGTTCTTCATTTTTCCCATTGGCATAGGCATCAGCCGTATCCCAAAAGTTAATGCCCAGGTCGATGGCCTTCTCCAGCGTGGCAATGGACTCGGCATCATTGGGCGTGCCATAGGCATGATTCATTCCCATGCAGCCAAGCCCGATGGCCGATAAGTTTATAGTTGTGTTGCCAAGTGTTCTGTACTTCATGGTTTTTCTGATTTATAGGCAAGTTCGGCAAAGACGAACATTCACTGTTCTTCTCTAACCACCTTTCCACACTAAATTAACTAGCTGATGATATGTTCAAGGTTTGCCCCAAAAACTTTCCAATCATTCCCTTAAAATAGCAGACCTGTTTCCGTCGTTATTCTGCCGTGTTGAACGATTAACCCCACCCGGTTATGCCAGTGAGAGCGGCTTTATCATTACCTGTCCTTCTATTAAGTACGGCCCTTGCTGGCCCCCTATCTGCCCAGACAACCACGCTTCCGTTTGCCTCTGGGGCGTTTATTTGTAGCTATACGGGCGGCAAAGTAGGCCCGGAAGTTATTTGCTCCCCTACCACGGCCTCCAATGGTCACGCCGAAAAAGTTGTTGATCGTATTTTGCGCCCCATTGGCCTGATGCGGAATTTCAAAGTCATCGAATGTTCCAATACCGACAACTGCTTTGCCACAGTGCTGAAAGGGCAACGATTTATCGTCTATGATGGCGCATTCATGCAGCAAATTGAAGATGAGACCGAAACCGACTGGTCGGCGATAAGCATCATGGCGCACGAAATCGGCCACCATTTGCAGGGCCACACGATTGATGGCAAGGGTGGCCAGCCGATTAAGGAAATTGAAGCCGATAAGTTTTCGGGCTTTGTGTTGCACCAATTGGGCGCATCGCTGGAAGATGCAACGGTAGCGGTGAGAGCGCTGGGCGATGAGTATGCGACCTCAACCCACCCCGCCAAACCGGCTCGTATCGACGCTATTCGGAAAGGATGGCTCGAAGCGGAGGCCATGTACCCAAAAAGCCGAACGGCTATCAAAACACCAACGGCAATGGCTCCCAAACCCATTAACACGGCTTCAACTGCGGTGGCCTCGACACGCCCCGTTGTGACACCGACCAAAGCACCCGTTCTACGCTCCGGCAGTTCAGTAACGGGAAGCCCTACCCGGGTTGGCTGTGTATCGGGTGATTGCGAGGATGGAACCGGTGTTTTTGTGTACCCAACCCATGAACGCTATGCCGGTGAGTTCGAAGAGGGCGATAAACACGGCGAAGGCGTGGAATATTACGCCGATGGCAAGTTAAAATACAAGGGAAATTTCCGCGACAACCTCCGCTCCGACTACGGCGTGTACTATTACCGAAACGGCGACAAATATGCGGGCTGGTTCCAGAACAATGTTCCCAACGGCAAAGGAACGTATTACTTCGCCGATGGCGATAAGATTGTGGCAACGTTCAGAAATGGGCAGCCGGTGAATTAGTGGAGTTGTTAAATTAGTGGAGTAAGTAGAATAGTTTAGACGGATTAACCCTCCACTTACTTTGGCAATTTAATCAGCTTACGTGGAGTCGGTTATAAGTAACCGACTCCACGTAAGCGCCCTTCTTACGCAGCCGTTACTATCACTATACTATGCTGTTGACATTCAACTATAGCCGGATTCCGGCGATTAAAACTCCAGTATCGTCTTCTCGATAATATCACAGGCTTCGTGCATTTGCTCTTCGTTGATAACGAGCGGGGGCGCAAAGCGAATTTTATCGCCGTGGGTGGGTTTGGTCAACAGGCCGTTATCTTTCAATTTCAGGCATATTTCCCAGGCCGTCTCCGAACCAAGGTCAGAACGTTCGGTTATGACGATGGCGTTGAGCAATCCTTTACCCCGCACCGATTTTACGAGTTCAGTTTTCTGGCTCAGAGCCGTCATACGGGCACGGAAAATTTGGCCCATAGCATCGGCATTCTCCGTTAACTTCTCATCCTCAACTACCTGTAGGGCTTCCATTGTAACGACGCAAGCCAGCGGATTTCCACCATAGGTTGAGCCATGTTCACCCGGCTTGATGGTCAGCATAACTTCATCTGATGTCATAACGGCCGACACCGGCATGGTGCCCCCCGACAGCGCCTTACCCAAAACGAGCAAGTCAGGCTTCACCCCTTCATGATCGCAGGCAACGCGCTTACCTGTACGCCCAATGCCCGTCTGGACTTCGTCGGCAATGAACAGCACATTGTATTTGGTACATAAGTCCCGCACACCACGCAGATAGCCTTCGTGCGGTACCACTACGCCTGCTTCGCCCTGAATGGGTTCTACCATGAACCCTGCAATGTTCGGATCACGTTTGAACGTATCTTCCAGCGCGGTCAGATCGTCGTAGGGAATAACGATATAGCCCGGCAGCAGCGGACCAAAATCGTTTGTACTGCTTGGGTCTGTAGACGACGAAATAGCGGCCAGTGTCCGTCCCCAGAAATTACCGGCGGCAAACACCATTTTAGCCTGATCCTGCGGAATACCTTTCACCTTATACGCCCATTTCCGGGTTAGTTTCAGTGCCGTTTCGCCCCCTTCAGCACCGGAGTTCATGATTAAAGCCTTATCGAAGCCGAAGTACTCACAAAGGTATTTTTCACATAAACCCGTTTTGTCGTTATAAAAAGCCCGCGATGTGAGGGTTAGGCGCTGGGCTTGCTGGATCATGGCGTTTATAATACGCGGATGGCAGTGCCCCTGGCTAACGGCGCTGTAAGCCGACAGGAAGTCAAAGTAGCGTTTATCATCTACGTCCCAAACGAAGATGCCTTCACCCCGCGTCAGCACCGCCGGTATAGGATGATAGTTGTGCGCACCATACTTCCATTCCAGTTGCATGGCCTGATCGGCAGATGAGACGGGCGTAGTTTGTTCGAGTGTCATAGTGAGAAACGGTTATAGTATGTTTATTGGCAAGCCCATCGGAACTTTGCAACTATCTGTTTAAACAGATAGTTGGTTCTCAAAAATACGGCTTCTTCAACAGACGCCCAAAAAACAGGTACGTGCCGCCAAACAAGAAAAAAATCCCAGGTTTAGCCGATGACGATTACTACTACACGCCGGAGGGATTTGTGGTTTTCACAGCGGCTTACCACCTCAAACGAGGCTATTGCTGCAAAAGCGGTTGCCGTCATTGCCCCTATGGATTCAAAAAAAAGGAGGAATGACTTGCAGATTATGAATAATTTAGCCAATTTTGCGCCCTCAAACGGAAAACGAGTACGGTAATGGCCAGAGTTTGTCAAATCACAGGAAAGCGCACACGCACGGGAAACAATGTTTCTCACGCTAACAATAAAACCAAGCGTAAATTTTTCCCGAACCTGCAGAAAAAGCGGTTCTTCGTCGAATCAACCGGCGAATGGATAACATTAAGAGTGGCTACATCGGCCATTAAGACCATCAACAAAAATGGTCTGGAAGCAACCCTTCAAAAGGCTTACGAGCGCGGTACGCTGACGGCGTAGTCTTTAGCAAGATAGTCCACCTTTGAGCCTCTTCCGATTGGGAGGAGGCTTTTTGTGTTTGATTATAGTCAGTAAGCGGCTTTGCCTAAGTCGGTAAGTCAGTAA
>CAXTJJ010000314.1:0-7557 GCA_964244155.1 uncultured Spirosoma sp. | reverse complement strand
AAACGGGTAACCGAGATGCCCGCTTCCTGGGGCGAGCCCGATTACACGATCAACATGGGCACCAAACCGGGGCTTAAGTTTGTCCCCGATCAGTTTCAGGTGAAAGCGGGTAGCAAGGTGCGCGTCGTTTTCAACAACGAAGACGATATGCTTCACAACTTTGTTGTTGTAGCTCCCGGTTCGGCACTTCAGGTGGGCGAAGCAGCCATGAAACTTGGTCTGGAAGGTCAGGAAAAAAATTACATTCCGCAAACAGACAAGGTGTTGCATCATACCAATCTGCTTCAGCCCAACACCAACGAGTCGATCTACTTTATCGCTCCCGAAAAACCCGGCGATTATATGTATGAGTGTTCAGTTCCCGGTCACTTCTACGTGATGCAGGGTACAATGAAAGTAGTGAAGTAATATCCTATTGTAGCTGATAACCTCTGAATCCCCTGAAAGGGACTTTGTTCCAGGACGAGCAAAGTCCCCTTCAGGGGATTCAGGGGTTAAACAACGGGAAGATTTCTTTGCGCCTTAATTTAGCTAACTATTAATTCAATCTCTTCCATGTTTATTCAGCGCTACATTCTTAAGCTACTCGGAATTACTTTTCTGCTTATAAGCTTATTTACGAACTACTCCACCGCCCAAAGCCAGCCACTCTCCGAAGCCATCCGACTCAATCAACTTGGCTTCTATCCCAACGCTGCCAAAATTGCGGTAGTGGTTGGCGATGCACAGGGGCCCTTCCAGATCACCACAACGGACCTGAAAAAAGTGGTCTTTACCGGTACCCTGAGTGCGGCCCGGCAAAATGCTCTGTCAGGGAAGGCGAGCCGCTCCGCCGACTTTTCAACGTTCAACAAACCGGGAACCTATGTGATCGTCATTCCCGGCCTGGGTCACTCCTACCCTTTTGACATTCGCTCGGACGTATATCGGGAGTTGGCCATTGGTGCCATCAAAGGATTTTACTACCAGCGGACAGCCATTGACCTGCCCGAAAAATTTGCCGGAAAGTGGGCACGTCCGGCAGGGCATCCCGATACCCGTGTGCTCATTCACCCGTCGGCAGCATCGGCAGGTCGTCCGGCAGGAACCGTGATTTCCTCGCCCAAAGGCTGGTACGATGCCGGTGATTACAATAAATACATTGTGAACTCCGGTATTACCATGGGAACGCTGCTCTCGCTCTGCGAAGACTTCCCGGCCTATGTTAAAAAGCTGCCCACGAATATTCCTGAGAGTACCAATAACTTGCCTGATGTGCTGGACGAAGCGCTTTGGAACCTCCGTTGGATGCTCACGATGCAGGACCCCGCCGACGGAGGTGTTTACCACAAATTGACAAACGCCCGCTTCGATGGCATGGTCATGCCCGACAAAGCGACAAACGAGCGGTACGTCGTGGCCAAAAGCATTACGGCTACGCTTGATTTTGCGGCTGTCATGGCACAGGCCAGTCGAGTGATTAAGCCTTACAAAAACGAACTGCCGGGGCTGGCCGACTCCTGCCTGTCGGCAGCGACGAAAGCCTGGGGCTGGGCAAAGGCTAACCCAAACGCCGTCTATAACCAACAGGCGATGAACGCGGCCTTCGATCCCGATGTCGTGACGGGCGGATACGAAGACCGCAACGCCGATGATGAGTGGGTATGGGCTGCCGTTGAGTTGTATGCAACTACTAAAGACGATGCTTATTACACCGCTGTCAGCCTGTTTCCAGACAGTAAAAATCCTGGTCGGCCGTTGCCCCTACCATCCTGGCCGCAGGTGCGAACGTTGGCCTATTATACACTGGCCCGGACAGCAAACAGCCTCACCGCGCTTGGCAAAAGAGACCTGCCTGCAGTTGAGCAACACCTGACAACGCTAGCCGACTCCCTACTTGGTGGTGCCGACCGGCAGGCGTACCAAACGGTAATGGGAAAATCGGCGAAGGATTTCATTTGGGGAAGTAGTGCCGAAGCCGCCAATCAGGGTATTGCGCTTATTCAAGCGTACCGATACACAAAATCGCCCGCTCGCAGCCGGTATCTTCAGTATGCCCTCGCTAACCTCGATTACTTGCTGGGTCGTAATGCCGTCGGGTATTCGTTCGTAACCGGCTTTGGGGACAAAACGCCGATGCACCCACACCACCGACCGTCGGTTGCCGATGGTATCGACGCTCCCGTACCGGGCCTTTTGTCGGGCGGCACCAATGCCAATGCGGCCCGGCAGGATAAATGCACAGGTTACACCTCGACCGTCGCCGACGAAGTGTATCTGGATGCCGACTGCTCCTATGCGTCCAACGAAATCGCCATCAACTGGAATGCGCCACTGGTCTACCTGACAGCAGCATTGGAAGCTTTGCAAAAGGAACAAAAAATTAGTAATAAGTAGGGTACATGATGGATTGATTTTGCCGGTCATAGCCCCTACACCTACATCCTTGTAACCAGGCAACTTCAACAAGTTTTAACCACAGAGACACTGAGAACACAGCGGCTTAATGGGGCACTTTCTATCCCGTTAGACCGCTGCATTTTTAGTGCCTCTGTGATTAAAATTCGTTGAAGTAGTAACTGAAACTGTCAATCAACCGCTCAACTTTCTTCTTTTTTTGTTCACCAAAACTCTGGAATTGATTCCAACCAATCAATTCTGGTTGCTCATCGCCAACTTACAAAGATCCGTCGGCGTATCTCCTTATCAATCAGCACATAGCTAAAAAATAGAGCACTACCCTATTTATCCTAGAATTATTTGCATTCTCTAGCGTTTTTATATACATACCGTTTAATAAATAAATTTTTGACGTTAACTTGCTGGAAATAATACGGGCAAAAAGTTACCTCAGCCTGTTTAGCCAACACTACAAAAAAACTTTTACCTATTCCTACATGTCTACTCTATTTAGCTGGAAAAACGGCCGGACAGGACAACTGTTGCTGGTTTGTACCACACTGCTTCTCCTGATGTGTGCAAACGGGCAACGTGCATCTGCGCAAACGACATATTATGTTGCCGCTTCGGGCAACGATGCCAACAATGGGCGGTCTGAAGGTTCACCTTATCAGACCATTGGGAAAATCAACAGTTTATCCCTCCAGGCCGGTGATGTTGTTTTTTTCCGGCGGGGCGATACCTTCAGAGGAAATTTACAAATACGTCAGTCCGGTGCGGCCGGCAGACCGATCACTATCGACGCCTTCGGCTCTGGCAACAAACCCATTTTAGCCAGTTCGGTTCAGGTTTCGAACTGGAGCAACATCGGCAATAACGTCTGGCAGGCCGATTGTCCATCCTGCGGGAGCCGCGTGACGGGTGTGTTTCGAAATGCATCCCCCCTTCCGCTGGGACGCTACCCGAATCTCAGCGATTCGAATAAAGGCTACCTCACCATTCAATCGCATGGCGGAAAAACATCGCTGACCAGCCAGCAGGCACTAACTCAAAACTGGGCAGGTGGCGAAGCGGTAGTTCGGCCAACGCAGTGGATTCTGGACCGGGCAGCTATTACGCAGCAAAATGGCAATACCCTTACACTCTCCAACAATAGCAGTTACGACCTGGCCGACGGCTGGGGATTTTTCATTCAAAATCACCCTGCTACGCTGGACCAGGTTGGCGAATGGTATTACAATCCATCGAACAAAACGATTCGTCTCTTCGACAATCAGAACAACCCAAATAACCAGACCATCACAGCCACCAATAGCGACGGAATCAATCTGAACAATTCCTCGTATGTGACCATCCGTAACCTGAAGATCACGGAAACACTTGGTACCGGAGTTGCTGCAAACGGCGGGTCCAACCTTACCTTATCCGGCAATGACATCACTAATTCGGGCGAGGATGCCGTGGCTATTGTTGGATCGAACAATACGGTTCTGGCTGAAAACAACCTCATCGAAGACGCCAACAGTAGCGGATTTTACATTGGCCCTTACCAAAATTTTACGTTCCGAGGTAATACCCTCCGGCGAATCGGGATACTACCCGGTCGGGGAAAAAGTGGCGATGGTACCTACTCGGCCGTGCAGTCGCTATGCAATAACAACTCGCTGATCGAGAATAACCTGATCGATAACATTGGCTACAATGGCATATCGGTTGTGACCAGTGCCACGGTTCGTTATAATCAGGTATCCAACTTTTGTCTGACCAAAAGCGACGGGGGCGGCATTTACACCTGGAACGGAAGCCGGGCCAATGTGGGCGATCTGCATATTATCTCAAATATTGTATTTAGCGGTATCGGCGCACCAGAGGGCACACGGGGGGGCGCTTACTCGGGCGCCAATGGTATTTTCCTTGACGATTGCTCACAAAATGTAGAAGTTGCCAACAACACCTCGTTTGGGTCGAAGGGTATGGGAATTTTTCTGCGGGGGGTGTCCAGCATTAGTGTTAAAGGAAATACCAGTTTTAATAATTCGGAAGAACAAATCAAGTTAGCCTATAATGGTGCGTGCGCTGTCCGAAGCAACGACGTCCAGAATAACATTTTTTTCAGCCGATTGCCGAATCAGGTTGTAGCGTCCTATGAGTCGAACGCCAATGACCTGACCAGCTACGGCCAGTTCAATTATAACTACTATGTACGCCCGTTCGATGATCTGTTTAAAATACGGGCGGTTTATAATCCCGGATCGGGTATTACGGGAGCCGACTACACATTGACCGGTTGGCAAGCCCTGTATGGTAAAGATCCGAACTCGTCTAACAGCCCGATTACCTATAAAAGTCAGGTTGTTAGCCAAACGGGTACCAGTTTACTCGCTAATTCTTTTGGCAGTAATACTGAAGGCTGGAGCGTATGGTCACCAAATGGAAATGGCCGAACCGATTGGGATAATACAAACAAACTCGATGGTGGTTCGCTGCGCCTGTCGTTTACCAATACGCAGGCCAACTCATACCTACTGGCAACGGTAAATATCGGAGCCGTTACCAAAGGCAAATCGTATCAGCTGTTGTTTGATGGCATTGCCTCAGGTGCCAATAAGCGGATCGACGCTTTTCCCCGTCAGCTATCGGGTAATTACAGCGACCTTTCAGCCAGAGCAACGATGTTGCTGGGAACAACGCGCCAGCAGTATGAAGCCGTCTTCACCGCTACCGCCGATGAAGCAAATGCGATTCTGGTGTTTCAGGTAACGGGCGACGGACAAACGGCCTGGGTCGATAACATTCGGCTGAAAGAAGCCACGCTCTCAACACTCAACCCCGACGACTACATCAAGCTGGTGTATAATGCCACAGGTCAGAACGCGACAACATCCCTGAACGGCAGCTACCGCGATGCTAAAAATACTCTGTATACCAACCAGATAACACTGGCCGCCTTTTCATCGGCGGTGTTGATGAAGGAAACGACGCCTACTACACCCCCACCCGTTACACTACGAGACCCCGAAAATCCGGCTAATGCCGTTACCAGTCTCGACTATCAGTATTATGAAGGTACCTGGAGCGCATTGCCCGATTTTAACACCTTGACACCCGCCAAAACGGGGACCGTTGCTACTACCGATCTATCGATTCGTAACCGCACTGAGTATTATGCCGTACGGTATAAAGGCTATATCAACGTGCCAATCGATGGGAGCTATACGTTTTACACCACCTCCGACGATGGCAGTAAACTCCTGATTGGCACTACTGAAGTGCTCAATAACGATGGTGTGCATGGATCAATTGAGAAATCGGGTTCCATTGGCTTAAAAGCCGGTAAACATGCCATAACGATTCTTTTCTTTCAGGGAAACGGTGGTCAGGAACTAACAGTCAGCTATAGCGGGCCCAGCCTTGGTAAACAGGTCATACCAGCCTCGGCTTATTATCGGGTTTCGACAACACCCCCACCCGTTACGACCGGAAATGGAACCGGTCTTTTGGGCGAATACTATAACAATATAAATCTCAGTGCACCCATCGTATCATCGCGTACCGATGCAACCGTGAACTTCGATTTAGGGATCAACTCGCCCATTCCGGGCACCGTCAATACCGACATTTTTTCAGTTCGCTGGACAGGTCAGGTTCAGGCACCCGTTACAGGCAACTATACATTCAGTACTGTATCCGATGACGGTGTACGGCTTTGGGTAAACGGTGTTCAGGTTGTTGATAACTGGACTTCACATGGCTCTACGACGAACAATAGCAACGCTATAGCACTCACGGCTGGTCAGCGTTACTCCATTAAGATGGAGTATTTTGATGGGGGTGGAGATGCCATAGCAAAACTTCTCTGGACATATCCGGGACAGGCGCAACAGGCCATTCCTCAAGGGTATCTTTACCCGGCTACGCCAACCACACCAACCGCCGGCACCACTACATACCTGTCGGACTTGAACTGGACGGCTTCTACAAATGGGTATGGTCCGGTCGAGAAAGACCGCAGCAATGGCGAAATAAACGCTGGTGATGGCAAGGCAATCATTCTGAATGGCGTAACCTACCCCAAAGGGCTGGGCGTACACGCGCCTTCTCAGATTACCTATGCGCTAAATGGTCAGTACACCCACTTCATTACTGATATGGGTATTGATGACGAAGTTGCAGCTGGTTGCGGAACCGTTACCTTCGAGGTTTACCTGGATAATGTACTGGCCTACAGTAGCGGGGTTATGAATCCTACAACAGCAACAAAGTCAATTGATCTGAACGTAACGGGTAAGCAAACCCTGAAACTTGTCGTTACAAATGGGGGCGATAACACCAACTGCGATCATGCCGATTGGGCGGGAGCGCGTGTGACAAACTCAAGCGGTGGCCGCCTAGCCGAACAACTGGCTCCGGAGTTCCCGGTTGAATTATCCTTACACGTATATCCTATTCCGGCACACAACGAAATCAGTATACGCTATATCGCTGAAACAGCGGGTGATGTGAGTCTTCAGCTAGTGACAACAGCGGCATTACCCGTTCTTCAGACCATCCATCAGGTTATCGCGGGCGAGAATCTTTTACGGCTATCCGTTGCTGAACTTAACCGGGGCTTTTACGTATTAAGCCTGATTCAGGGGAATCAGCGCTTCACCCGAAAAGTCATTTTATCGGAGTAAAGGATTGTACTAACCAGTGCATGCGGATGACGCTGATTGAGCAGCTAATTACTGTTAAATCAGCGTCATCCGCGTTTTAACATCCCCTAACGAATAGTCGACGTTTATTTTTCCTATTGGCCGTCTCTTCGATTGGTGCTTGGCTTTGCCGAGTGCCTTTTTATCCTTCGGGGCCTCTGGTTCGTTGACATGGCTCCACACATTTGTTGATAACATATAAAAGACCATACAGGCCAGAGGCCAAAAAAATAAAAGACACTCGGCAAAGCCAAGCGTCAACCGGGAAGCCAAGCGTCAATGTGGAGTCAACCGGGCCTGATAAAATCATTATTAAATCTGTTTGATCCGTATCATTCGTGTTCCATTAATTCTCAAGCTGGACATACAATTTTATTTCGTCTTTTATCCATTTATAAGTATATTTATCGCATAACATTTCATTAGGTAAAATAAAATTCTACCATTCTCATGAACTATGTGATAAAACTTATACTCTTCCCCT
>CAXTJJ010000313.1:0-7558 GCA_964244155.1 uncultured Spirosoma sp. | reverse complement strand
CCGTCTGGCCCGTCTATACTGCTTGGCTATTTAAATACAGGGAAAAGCTAATACGGGCCAGAGGCCCTGAAGGATAGTCGACACTCGGCAAAGCCAAGCGTCAACACGGGGGACCCTAAGGACCCGGGTTTTCTATTGTCTATCAGGTTTTGGCAACTGAATAACCAATATCAATTTGGGCGAACGGTAGGGTGAAAATACGTATTGTGGTTGCTGATGAGCGTATTCCTACGCAATTTAAGTGTGGCCTGTTACTGCCTGCCGGACTCGTTTCGACTTGAGTGGTGAAATGTATTTATACCATAATTTAAGTCTATCATGAAACGCTCACAATCTCTATTCATCCTTACGTTTCTGTTTGTCAGTGCATTCAGTTTTCAACAGTGTGAGCCTAAAGCAGGAGACCCCGGCCCTAAAGGAGATACCGGGGCAACCGGAGCAACGGGGGCTACTGGCGCACAGGGACCAACAGGTGCTACCGGAGCCACCGGTACGGCCAACGTGCAATATTCGGCCTGGATTTCTACGACGTTTACGGGCAGCGGAAGTACCTACACCGGCAATATAGTAGCTACACCCATTACACAGGCAGTGTTGGATAAAGCGGATATTCGGGTGTATTGGAATGAAGGCGGTCGCGTGTTGACCTTGCCTTATGCCGAAACAATTGGCAGCACGACGTACACCGTCCACCAGCGAATCTATGTAGGTCGGGTCGAGCTTAAAGCGTCCTATGCCCTCAGTACCCAGCAGTTTCGCTATGTCATTATACCCGGTGCGGTGGCTGTTGGCGGGCGGTTAGCTGCTATTGATCTGAACGATTATGCCGCCGTGAAAAAAGCCTTCAATATTCCTGATTAATTTTCCTTTTCTACGCCCATGCTCAGGAGAGTAAACAAAGAGTCGGCCTCGCAAGGGGCCGACTCTTTCTATAAAAGAAAGAACGCGGTGCCTGTGAGGATTTGAGTTTGTATAGAATGGCCTATCTAAAGACTACCGTATACTAAAAAAAAGACATAAAGCGTCGAAAAGTGACTGTTTGGTACATTATTTACAAAAATTTATTCTTATAGTATACTTTCTCTTTACAAGTGTACTGTAGGAATGCCGAACGTATACTACCATTCATGAAAAAGCATCTACTGATCATTATCTTGTTACTAGTAATTTATCAGGCAGGTTACAGTCAGCAGCTCTATATCAATGAGCTGATGGCCTCTAATAGCCAGTCAATAACCGACGCGACGGGTGCTCACGAAGACTGGTTTGAGATCTACAATCCTAATTCGTTCTCGGTTGACATTGGCGGCTATTACATCACAGATAACTTAACCAATCCAACCAAGTACCGGATTCCGACGGGTTCTGTCCAAACGATTGTTCCGGCTAACGGCTACCTGATTATGTGGGCCAGCGGAGAAATTACCAGAGGGCCGCTTCATGTCAGTTGGAAACTGGGTGCAGAAGGCGAACAAATCGGATTGTATAAAACAGATGGCGTAACGGTTGTAGATAGTACAACGTTTGGGGCTCAACGGACCGATGTGTCGCGGGGACGTAAGCCGGATGGCAGTGCCAACTGGCTCTATTTTCAGGGAACGAACAGGAGCCCCGGAGCGTCAAACAATGCCAAAACAGGGTATCCCCAATTTCTGTCGGCTCCCACTTTTTCACAGACAGGCGGCTTTTACACCAGCAATTTTAACGTATCCATCAGCTCAACGGACCCCTCCGTAACGATTTATTATACACTGGATGGCTCCGATCCTGATCCTACAAATCCAAATGCAGTTTCCTTTCCTTACAAAAATAGCTACGCCGAACAACCGGGCCAGTCGTCGGGGCCTACCCTGACAGGCTCATACAGGACATTTACCTATGCCTCTCCCATTCCTATCAGCGACCGGTCCAGCAGCCCCAATAGCGTATCGCTGAAGTCGTCGACGTATAATTTCTCGTCGACTGGTTTTCAGGCTTACTTCCCTTCAAACCCGATTTTTAAGGGCACCGTTGTGCGGGCTGTAGCTTATAAAGCCAATGCCCTTGCCAGCGATATTATTACCCAAACCTACTTTGTTACGCCATCCACGACTCGCTATTCAATTCCCGTTGTGTCGATTTCGCTAACCGAAAAGCACCTGTTCGACTATAATACCGGCATTTACACGGCTGGTGCTGTATTCGATAATTTTCGGTCGGCCAACCCCTCTACGCCAGTCGATCAGTGTACACCCGGCAATTATACGATGGAGGGCGATGACTGGGAGCGGCCTGCCAATGTGGAGTTCTTCCTGAACAATTCGTCGATCATCAATCAGCCAATTGGCCTGCGCATCCACGGCGGCTGCTCTCGCTTGTTTCCTCGAAAAAGTGTACGGCTGTATGGCGATACCGACTTTCAGTATCCATTGTTTTCCAATCGGCCATCTTCACTTTTTTATAATCGGCTGTTGCTGCGCAGTGGCGGCAACGATTGGGCCTATAGCCTGATTATCGACTCGTATATGCAAACGATGGTGCGCCATTTAAATGTTGAAACCCAGTCGAACCGCCCAAGTGCCGTATTTATGAATGGTGAGTATTGGGGCATACATAGTCTTGATGAACGTTATGACAAGTATTACATAAACCGAAATTTTGGTGTTAATGCCGATAGTGTAGATATGGTTGATATCCGCTCTGGTTTTTCGGCCGATGAAGGCGATTTAGTGAGCTACAACGCATTGGTTAACTATTTCAACCAACATAACCCCGTTGATTATGCCTATGCAAAAACCCAGATTGATGTCGAAAATTTAGCTGATTATGAAATCTCGGAAATCTTTGCAGCCAATACTGACTGGCCACATAACAATCAGTTAAGCTGGCGGAAACGAACCAGCCAGTATGTTCCCAATGCGCCCCGAGGGCAGGATGGTCGCTGGCGGTGGATGCTCAAGGATATGGATTTCGGCCTGAGTCTGGTGAGCACCTATACACAGCCTACCCTGAATAACGCTACTGAAGACAATCAGTACACTTTATTTTTTCGTCGGTTGCTGGACATCCCCGAATTCAAAAGTTACTTTATCAACCGCTCCGCCGATCTGCTCAACACCACGTTCCTGCCTTCCCGAACAGTCGATTTACTGAACTCATTTCAGCAAAGTTATCAGCCTTATATGCAGGAACATTTTGCCCGGTGGTCGTCTGGCAACAACTACGATGGCTGGCTGGCTAACATAGACAAGATCAAAAATTTCGTACAGCAACGGTCGCCATACGTTCGCGACCAATTTCGGAATAAATTTAACCTGACTGCCAACCGCAGCCTGACCGTTACTGTTTCCAACGCAGTGCAGGGCTATGTCAAAGTCAATACCATCGACATTCTGCCCACAACAGCTGGCGTATCGACTACGCCTTACCCCTGGACGGGCATTTATTTTCAGGGGAATGCCATCCGGGTGGTTGCTAAGGCTAAAGCGGGTTATAAATTTCAATCCTGGAAAGAAGGCAATACCGTTGTGTCGACAGATACGGCTTACAGCTTTGACCCTACGACTGACCGAAGTTTGCAGGCTGTCTTTGATCAGGATCAGTCATACAACGCTAACCCGCCGTCGTTCACTCTGCTAAACTGTGAGTACAGATTTACCGCCTGGTCGGCTACATCACCGGCCGCCAAATATCCGGCTAATATGCAATTTGTGGTCATGAATCAGGCCGATCCGACGTTGTCCGCCACCATTGCCGACACCGTGACCGGGGTCTATAATCTAACCAGCGGCACTCGAATCAATGGCCTCGGTGCTGACGGGATCTCATTTATCAATACCGGCGGGGGTAACACAGGCTATACGGCCAGCGCACTCGGCGGGGCTCTGCTGGCGTTACGAACGACAGGTTTGACACAAGCCGCTGTTCAATGGCGGGGCGGGACCGTTACGCCCAACAGCCGCCAGTATGCGATTCGGTTACGCTATCGACTGGGAAACAGTGGTCCGTTTCAGGACTTACTCGATGGCGCGAACAATCCCGTCGAATACGTGCGGAATGCCACCGCCGGGCACAGCCAGCTTATTGGGCCGGTGAACTTGCCCGCAACATTGCTCGATAAGCCGTATGTTCAATTGCTATGGCAGTACTACTGGACAGGCGTTGGAGCATCAGGGTCGCGGGACCAATTACGGTTGGATGACATTGTCGTTAGCCGGGGGAAATGCGAAAGCCTGGCTTCCGGCAACTGGAGTACCACGGCCACCTGGACGTGTGGCCGAGTGCCCACGGTGTGTGACGATGTGGTGATAAACAATGGCCACGTTATTGATCTGACAATCAGCAACGCCGTAGCGAAAAGCGTACAGTTTGGCGTGGGTGCCAGACTCCAGTATGCCAACACAACGGCAAAATTATTGATCCAGCAGCCTTAAGGGTAAATACAGAGGTACAAATCGCGCAAAGCTTTCAAGCCCCATTAATTTTTCAGTTGACACTTGCAACTTGCAAAGCCAAGTGTCAACTGAAAAATCATGTGTAATCCTACTAATCATAAAAATCAGCGTTCCATCGCTACTTTTTCCATTCGGCCAAAAACTCATCAAACGCCTGTTTCAAGGCTTGGAGCGCGTCTGACAGGCCACTGGTATCGTTCACTTTGAGTTTACCTTCGGCAGTGCGGGCAATATCGGCCATACGGGCTACGCCTATAGTTCCGGCACTTCCTTTCAGCGTGTGTAAATGGCTCTTTACGGTCGGTATATCGCCGAGATCATAAGCTGATAATGCTCCGGTAACCAGATCACTGGCCTCTGTAACGAACTCTTCCAGGATGCTATCCACGAGGTCCTGACCACCTATGTCGCGGAGTTGTCCC
This sequence comes from uncultured Spirosoma sp., assembly GCA_964244155.1. GTDB lineage: Bacteria > Bacteroidota > Bacteroidia > Cytophagales > Spirosomataceae > Spirosoma. The sequence continues at coordinate 2,703 of CAXTJJ010000313.1, read as the reverse complement.
ACAATTTCTTCGTCAATGATTGGCAACTTAACGTCTACAATGGACGAAACAGGTTTTGATACCTGCGGTTTTACCGGCGCTTGCCTGGCCCGGTTGGCGTCGGTCAATTCCTTTACTTTCGCAATCAGACTTTGGGCACGAATCGGTTTGGCAATATAGTCGTCGAGGCCCTGGCTGATAAAGCGTTCGCGGTCTTCACGCATCGAGTAGGCCGTCATGGCCACAATGATGGGCAATTGATTCCCAAATTGTTTGCGCAGATTTCGGGTTGTTTCAACGCCATCCATATCGGGCATCTGAATGTCCATGAAAATAACATCGAAGCCCTCTTCGCCAGGCTGCTCATAGGCCTTCTGAACTTCGCTGATGGCGGCCGGGCCACTGTCGGCTGTGGTGACAATACAGCCTGATTTGCGTAGAATTTCGCTGGCTACTTTCCGGTTCACTGCGTTGTCATCGACCAGTAACACCTTGGGATGATAGTCACTAAAAAAGTTTGCAAGGGCAATTTCGGCGACTTCCGTTGTCTGCTGCGTGGGGCTGATGCTGGTTTCTTTCAGCTCGATTGTAAACCAGAACGAACTGCCCATGCCTACGGTTGAGTCGACGCCAATTTCGCCTTTCATCAGGCTGGCCAGTTCTTTCGAGATGGCCAGTCCCAGTCCGGTGCCGCCGAAAGATTTACGCGACGAGGTATCGACCTGGCTGAATGAGTTGAACAACAGGTTGATATTCTGCGTCGAGATACCAATGCCTGAGTCATTGACCGACACCCGAATGCGGTTGAACTTCCCGTGTTTGCTGAGGAGCTTCGCTTCAACCCGTATGGTGCCGTTTTCTGTGAACTTGATGGCATTAGAGGTTAGGTTGGACAACACCTGCAGGAGCCGCGTTTGGTCGGCAATGACGTAGGTAGGCAGATCGGGGCCGAGATGGTACGTCAGTTCATTATTTTTGGAGTTAGCCTGTTGGCCAAACAAAGCGATGAGTTTCTCGAAAATCTCTTTAAACGCTACCGGCGATTCGTGAAGCACCATTTTGCCAGCCTCGATCTTCGACAGGTCCAGAATATCATTCAGGATGTTCAGCAGCGTTTCCGACGACCGCTTCACCGTTTTGACATAACTGCGCTGCTCCTCGTCCAGACTTGTATCGTTGAGCAAGTCGATCATGCCAATGATTCCGTTCATTGGGGTTCGGATTTCGTGGCTCATATTGGCCAGAAACTGTTCTTTCACCTTCAGTGAGCGTTCGGCTTCGTTTTTGGCTTTTACCAGCTCGGCCGACTGCTTTTTCAATTCGGTAATATCGCGGGCCAGCACGGCTACCACCGAATCGCTGCCCCGGTTGGATTCGCTGGTGCCATCGTTGAGCATCAGCATGTTGAACATGAACTGCCGCTCACTACCGTCCTTCCGGCGCATGCTGGCTTCAAAGTTTCGGAGACTGCGGTTTCTGCCCAGTTTAAACATAGCGTGGCGGATGTCATTCTCGTCAATGAAATACTGGGTTATTTCCTGTCCCAGCACTTCATCGGGAGTGTAGCCCATGCGTTTAAAAATAGAAGGGCTAATCATCGTAATTCGCCCTTTGCGATCCACACGGGCGTATATATCCTGCAAATTCTCGAAGATTCCCCGAAATTTCTCTTCACTCTGACGGGTGGCGATTTCGGCCCGTTTGCGGTTGGTGATGTCGCGGGCAATACCGGATACTTCGTCAATAACCCCGCCTGCCAGCAGAATGGGGTTAAGGTGAAATTCGAGGTAGGTTTCGCCTTTGGGCGTTTCAAAGAACAGCTCGAAATTCTGGGCAAGCCCACGGAATGCCTGCCGATACCGTTCTTCCAGCCGTTTCCGGTTTTCTTCGCCAATCATACGCCAGCCAAGATCAGGCGCACTTGCCTGAATCGAGGGAACTTCATCTAGCTGGTACTCGATCAAACGAGCATAGTTTTTATTAAATGAGGTCAGTTTCAGGGTTTTGTTGACCGACCAGATCAGGTAAGTACTGCTGTCAAAGATGGCGTTCAACCGGGCATTCTGCTTATCCAGGCGGGCTTCAGACTGCTTCCGGGCAATAGCCAGAGCTACCTGCCCCGAAATAAATTCCAGCAGTTCAAGGTCGCGGGGACCGTAGGTCTGGGCATCGTCATACGATTTCACGCCAATAATACCCGTGATCTCGTCACCAATACGGAGCGGAGCGGTTAACATAACCTGCGGCTGAAGCTGGCCATACAGGTCGACATGCTCGCGATCGGCCAGTTGACGAATGTCTTTCTCGTATAAAAACAGGGGTTTGTTGGCCAGAATTGTATATTCGATCAGACCGTTTCCCAGCTTTCGTTTCGTAAACCGCATATTGCCGCCAAAGTACTCATCGACATAATAGGGAAACGATAAATACGTTTTGCTGGCATCATAGAGAGCAATGAAGAAGTTTCGGGCGTCGATAATGTTGCCCAGCTCTTCGTGAATTCTGTGGTATAGTTCGTCGAGGTTGGGGGTGTTGATCGTCCAGTTAGCAATACTATAATAGAGCTTCTGCGATTTTTCGGCCCGGATTTTGCCAGTTGTATCGTGCAGAATGCAGCGAAAAGCGGTTGGTCGGCCGTTATCGAAACGGCAGTTGACACTACCTGATAGAAACAGCGTTTTGCCGGCCTTTGTCCGGAATACAGTTTCAACATAGGGAAGCTTA
>CAXTJJ010000312.1:0-7559 GCA_964244155.1 uncultured Spirosoma sp. | reverse complement strand
CAAACAAAGGGACGGGTTTGCCCACGGCTTCATTCAGTGTGATCTTCGGCTGGGTCATGTTTACGGTTAGCTCCTCAACGTGATCAGGATAGACCATGCCAATCTGGAACCCCTGTGGCCACATCCGGGCTGATCCGTCTTCGGCCGTTTGCAACAGAACGAACCGACTGATTTTGCCTTCACTCTTGTCAATCTGGTAGCTGAATTTCGGGCGACCCGTTTCGGTAACCCAAACCCGGTTCCAGGCTTGCAGATCGGCGGGGGTATGCGTGTCTAAAATGCTGATCAGATCGACCCAACTGGCGTTGTCTGAACGGTATTTTTTGAGGTACTCCCGCAATCCATCGCGCAGGGCATCTTTACCCATGAGTTGCTCCAACTGCCGCATCATGATGGGTGCTTTGTGGTAAATAATGCCACCATACAGCGAACCCGCTTCCTGTAAGTTAGCCAGCGGTTGCCCAATGGGGTTGGCCCCTTCGGTACGGTCGACACCGTAGGCGGCCGGGTAATGATCCACCACGAACTGAAGGTCATAATTGGCATCGGTACTGTCCGTCGCTTCCATAATCTTGTCGGCGATGAAGTTGGCGAAAACTTCTTTGAGCCACACATCATCGAACCAGCGCATCGTAACCAGATCGCCAAACCACATATGTGCCGTTTCGTGGGCGATAACGTGCGCACGCGATAGCCGCTGGTCGCGGGTGGCACCGTTGTCTAAAAACAGTGCCGACGAACGGTAGTCGATAGCTCCGGCATGTTCCATGCCACCATACTGGAAATCGGGCACAGCCACAAAATCGAACTTCTGAAATGGATACGGAATCTGGGTAAAATCCTCCAGAAACCGAAGTGCATCGGCGTGGAGCGAAAAAAGTAAATCAGTGCTTAAACGTAACTTGGTTGAATCGGTTTCGCGGTGGAGGAGCGTCATAGGCCGCCCGTTCAACGTGCGCGTTACGGGTGTGAACTTCCCGGCCACGAACGAGAATAAATAGGTAGGTATCCGATCTGACGGCAGGAAGTTCATTGTTTTTCGGCCTCCTGCAACGGTTGAGTCACGCAGGGGTGCATTTGTCATGGCCTGCCAACTGGCCGGGATGGTGAGCGAAACCTGGAAAGTGGCCTTCAAATCGGGCTGGTCGAAGCAGGGAAAAACGGTACGGGTGCGGTCGGGAACGAGCAGGGTGTACAGGTATTCATCGTTGCGGTTGAGCGATAAATTTCCCGCCGTAAATTGAATGGCAATCGTATTCTTGCCCGACTTGAGAAATGCAGTAGAAATCAACAAATGTTCGCTCTCATAGACAACAGGGATATCCATTCCATTGACCGAAACCATCTGCAAATGAGTACGTTCTTCCTTGAAGTCGAGTTGTAGAACGGCTTGCGTTTGGCGGGGAGTGGCCCAGTCAAACGAAATTGTTTCGGTAGATAGGATAGGCTGGTTTTTTTGCGCCGAAATGTCGAACTTTAGAACATACGCCAGTTGACTTATTGTCTGCTTTCTGGCGGTGGCCAGCGTTTGCGACACGCCGGTTTCGACCACAGGTGAATTGCCGGGGGAGGAGCGACGATGGCAGGCCATAGCAAGTAGTGATAGTACGAAAAGAGCAGCGCCGTAACGAGTGATTTTTGGAAAGTTCCAGACCATTGAAGTGAGTAAATTCGGTTTATAGTTTACGGTTTTTGGTAGCCCGTCGCGCGGGCGGCTGGCCGTTGGTTGGTTCAGGCAGATTCGTCTGTTGCCAACCGTAAACAGCAACCGGTTTGGTAGTGGATTAGCAACGTTGGGTCAAAAATAAGGCACTCTATGAAACAGCACCTATCTTTTCTGTTATTGCTGGTAATTATTAGCCGGGCCGTTCCGGGCTGGGCTAATTCGATCCTGATTCCAATGGACAACCAGCAGGCGAATCATCTCAAAGCCTATGGCATTGCCTACAAAGCCCTCAAAGAGGATTTGGACGTCGACTGGTTATTAAATTACCGGGGTGGTAGTTTTATGCTCAAACAAATTCCTTCCATCGAAAATGAGTGTCGCATTCGTGGCGTTTCGGTCGAGGTTATTTCTGATGCGAAAGCGGCATCCATCAAACAGCAACTGTCCGATCCCGATGTGAACATGAACGTGGTAACGCTCCAGAAAGCGGCCAAAATCATCGTTTATTCACCTATCAAAGTGAGTCCGGCCGAGTTCGAAAACACCGATGCGGTGTTGCTGGTGCTTACCTATGCCGAGATTCCTTACGAAGTTGTATATGACGAAGAAGTTCTGAAAGGTGATCTGCCAAAATACGATTGGCTGCATCTGCACCACGAAGATTTTACGGGTCAATATGGTCGAAACATGCATCGGCAATCATTGACAGACATTAAAGTGCAGGAAGATATAGCCCGTAAATACGGCTTTTCGAAGGTATCGCAGATGAAGCTCGCGGTTGCCAAAGGTATCAAGGCGTTTTGTGCGGGTGGGGGGTATCTGTTCGCCATGTGCTCGGCTGCCGAAACGCTCGACATTGCGCTGGCGGCCGAGGGCGTCGATATTGTGGGCAGCAGCTACGACGGCGACGATGTTGATCCCGATGCACAGTCGAAACTGGACTTTAGCAAAACATTTGCCTTCGGAAACTTTACCCTCGAAGGCGATAACGGATACCGGGGTTTCTCTACATTCTCGGATATTAATTCGGCGGGGGGGCGCGGTTTCGATCAGCCAAGCGGCTTCTTCGAACTGTTTAATTTCTCGGCCAAGTGGGATGTTATTCCGGCTATGCTCACGCAAAACCACGAATCCATCATCAAGGAGTTCTTTGGGCAGACAACGGCTTTCCGAAAAACGGCCGTTAAACCAAGTTCTTTAGTGATGGGAGAGGGGAAAACCTCCGACCGCTATATCTATGGCGAGTCGGGCAAGGGGCAATGGACATTCTACGGCGGGCATGATCCCGAAGGGCTGCGCGGTGGGGGCGGTTTTCGTAACCCAACCGATCTGAATCTGCACCCTCATTCGCCCGGTTACCGGCTTATTTTGAACAACGTGCTGTTTCCATCCGCCCGGAAGAAGAAACGTAAAACGTAGGATAGAACGCAGATTTTTATGATCTGTATGATTTGGTATGATCAAAAATCAGTCTTGATCATACCAAATCATACAGATCATAAAAATCTGCGGCCTGTCAGAACCTCAACACAATCTTTCCTGTTGTCCGGCGGCTTTCCAGCTTCTGGTGTGCGTCGGCAATCTGGTCGGCGGGAAGCACTTCGCTGACGGAGATTTTTAACTTTCCATCGTCGATGAGTTGATTGATCGTTCGCAGGTCGTCGCCACTGGTATGAACCATAATCCGCTCGGCATGAATATCCGGACGAACGGCCAGCACTTTATCCATATCGCCGTAGGCGATGGAGATCAGTCGTCCGTTGGGTTTCAGAACGTTGGCTGAAGCGAATATGGTATCGGCACCGGCAGTATCAAAAACGAGGTCGACACCACTCACCGACTCCTCAACAGAGGCTTGGGTGTAATCTATAAATTCATCGGCACCCAGTGACCGCACGAAAGCTTCATTTTTGCCCGATGCTGTGCCAATGACATAAGCACCCAATGCCTTCGCCAGTTGCACGCCCAGGTGGCCCACCCCGCCCGATGCGGCCTGAATCAATATTTTTTCGCTGGATGTCAACTTACCATGTTCTGTCAACGCCTGCCAGGCCGTAAGTACGGCAAGGGGGGCGGCTGCGGCTTCTTCAAATGACAACGAGGCTGGTTTCAGGGCAATGTGTGCAGCGGGTGCAGCGACATACTCGGCATATGCCTGGCCGGGTTTCGGGAAGTTGACCATGCCATAAACTGCATCGCCCGCTTTATACGTCGTTACCTCCGAACCCACATCCACAACTTCCCCAGCCATGTCCCAGCCCAAAATAATGGGGTTCGTATAGGCTTTTGCATAAGGAGCAACGCCAGAACGCGTTTTAAAATCGGCGGGGTTGACACCAAAAGCCTTCACATGAACCAGTACTTCGTCGGGCTGGATAGTTGGTTTGGATACCTCCTGAAGGGTGAAGTTCTCAGCACCACCCCACTTGCTTAACACAACGGCTTTCATACGTTTACGATTTGTAATTCTTTAAGTCTGTTTTAATAGGATCGAACCGGAAAGAATTCACGCATTTTCAATGGATATTGCTCGCGGAACGGTGCTTTATACGCTACATCTTCAAGATATGGCGTATAAAATACCGTTCCGCGAGCAATATCATTAAGTAGGTAACAGATGAAACGTGCTCGTTGTTGGGTCATAGTCATACTGACGAGGGATGCCTGTTGCCAACTCAACTTTTTCGATGTCCTCGGGACTGATGTGTTCCAGTTCCATCAGCAACGCCCGCAGGCTATTGCCATGGGCAACCACCAGCACGGGTTGGCCGGCCTGTAAATGAGGAAGAATGGTGCCGTTGAAATAGGGGATTACGCGGGCATGCGTGTCGGCTAAACTCTCGCCATGGGGGGGCTGGTCGGCGTAACTGCGTCGCCAGCGGAAAACCTGCTCAGCACCAAATCGTTCTTCGGCTTCGTGTTTGTTCATGCCCTGCAAGTCGCCATACATGCGCTCATTGAGGGCCGCACTTTGTTCAACGGGCAAATCAGTCTGGCCAATTTCGTCCAGAATAATCGCCATTGTTTCGATAGCCCGCTGAAGAACCGACGTAAACCCCATGCCAAAGTCTGGCCGCTGATTGGCTTTCAGTAATACACCGGCCTCACGGGCTTCGTGTCGGCCGAGGTCGGTTAAAGGTGTATTGGTGGAACCTGTGAAGCGATTCTCGGCATTCCACTGCGATTGTCCATGACGGACGATGACAAAAAGAGGCATATACTGGCAAGACAGACTGTATGGTTAATTACCACAAGCCAGACAAAGTTGTTCAAACAAAAAGTTGATTGATGCTTGCCAACATGGCTACAGCCCGGATCAATGCTCCTTAAACGAAGGCATAAAGGGGCAACAAACCAGTAGTTAAGGTAAGTTGATCACTTCGGCAACGATGTTGCTTTCGGCAAGTACTTCTTTAGCGTAGGAGCGATGCCCTCTGGGTGACATCAAATATAGCTTTCCTCCCTTAACGGCGGCCAACTGACTCAATAATTTCAGTTTTGACAGCAGGTGGTTTGCTTCGGCTCCCGTGCTTTTTACAATCACCTCAAAGTAGGACTCCTGATCAAACTGTTTGCCTGTTACATCAGGAGTAAACTGTTCGCTGTCTTGCTGACGACCATAGGAGATGGGTGTTTGAAAACCTTCCGTATTGGCTTTAATGTCGTTAAAGCCATGTACACGCACCCAGTCAGCTACTTTGGGGATATATGCTTGTTTGCTCATGAAATAAAGTGATTTAATTGTCAGTAATTAGCGTCAAACTGCCGGGCTTGCCAACACGGCACAGAAGCTTGTTATTAGATCAGGTTATGCGAAAACGTCAGATTTTTTCTTCTGACACGACCCGGACACGTTCCGGGTCACATGCTGCATTACAACCAGACCGTCGTACCAGTGGAGGATAAGCCCGCCAGCAGTAATCCTACCGTACGGGCAGTAAAGGGAATTTCGCACCTGAAAAAAGTGCTTAAGGCACTGCTTCGGTGTTCAAATACACGGCAATGTACGAAAGTATCCTGAGACAGACTCCCAATTCAGCAATTGTCCTCTTTCTGAAACACCCTGTTTCAGCTCTGCCTTTATGGATTTACCTTCCAGTCAAGGCTCGGTAATCACTTGACAGAATCGTTCGGCTGGTTATACGTATAGAACGTAATCAGTGCTGTTTACCTTGTATAAAGGCGTGTAGGTAACCGGTATTACCTGTTTTTTATTCGCCGTGAGCGTAGATGGACAGAAGAAAGGGAGACAAATCTAAACGTGGTACCAGGCTGACCAGTACCACGTTTAGATGCTAAGGTTGTAAGAAAAAAACGTACCGGCTCCCGATAAACCGGCTCGTTGACGAATAAATTTATAATTCTGATGTAGCAGGAAGATCAACCAATCCGCGTAAATGTATGATGGCAATTATAGCAGTGGTATACGCGAGTTGGAATGAAAAAAAACATATACTTGAGCAGAAAGGAGCGGGGAATCCGTTCGAGTGCAAACGAACGTTCACAGCAGGGGCAACCCTTTTGAAATGTAATCCGAGATGCCTTTGCTAAATCGTAGGCAGGGGGTAGGTCCTCTTCAGACGATTGCATAGATGTAGTTGACGTAGAATACATGGATTAAGAAAGAGTAAGATTTAGACGGGCAAGTTAATCAATATGTTTCTTTGTTAATAGATTATCTACTTTGTGGGTTGGTTTATAGATATAATATAACTATATGCCGGATTAATGAAATCCGGTCTCCAGCAGTAGCATTTATCGGAAGTTGTTAAGCCAACATATGACTAAAATGGTGACGATAAAAGTGCCTCATGGTGTGCCGGTAATCACCTCATTATGTAGCTCATTTACGCTCCAGGGGCTATTTAACCAGCTGTGGCGTGAACCGGTGTAGAAGCACAAACCGATATATATTGGTAGATCACAGGCTATTTTTGTAGTTTACGCACCATCAGGAATCTGTGTATCACTTTACCCTTAACTATGAAAAAAGTATTTGTTGCAAGTGGACTCGCAGGTATTGGCCTTTTGTTGTTGATTGGCTATACAACAGTGGTAGCACTTCCCCTTTTAAACGGGTTGTCCGTTGTTCAGCCCGAAAAGAAGACGCAGGTCAACGGCTGGCGACAACTATTCAATGGCACTAGCCTGGCTGGCTGGAAGCATGTCGGAAAAGGAAGTATGTCGGTTGAAAAAGGGTTGATTCGCGGGCATGGTGGTATGGGGTTGCTGTACTGGACAAAAGAGAAGTTCGGCAACTGTACCATCCGTGTGGTTTATAGAATGGAGAAAGAAAACAGCAATTCGGGGGTATACATCCGCATACCCCTCGAACCCCGCGAGGAATGGATGCCGGTTCATTACGGCTATGAAGTACAGATAGATAACAAGCCCGAAACTTCCAATGAAGATGAATACCACGTTACGGGCACTCTTTACTCATTAACCAAGCCACTTGCCAAACCCGGCAAGCCAGGTCCGCAGTGGAATACGATGGACATTACATTGGATGGCACCCATACGATCATTTCTGTAAATGGTATAAAGGTGACCGATTATCGCGAAGGCGAACCGGTGCCGCCCCGTAAATTTGATTTTGAACCCTATCGTGGTCTAAGGCCTACCGAAGGATACATTGGCCTGCAGAATCATGGCGAGCACGATGTAGTTTTCTTTAAGGAAGTGGCTGTAAAACCACTGGACAAAAAATAAAGTGGTGGGCCTTTCCACAGCCCACCACTTTATTTCTATTGTTGTCTTGCGTAATTAGCGTAAATAATGGTTTAAAATGATCGAAATATAGCCTGTACAGTTTCTAGGTTAATTGATTAGTTGATCAAAAAATAATTTAACCACAGAGACGGTCCGCCGTTGCGGCACAAAGCGCACAGAG
>CAXTJJ010000311.1:0-7578 GCA_964244155.1 uncultured Spirosoma sp. | reverse complement strand
CCATATCATACATCACTTCACTAACTAATTACCATATCGTTCTTGACGGCATCCCAGGTTACACGCTTGCCGGTGTGTAGGGCTGTGGTAGCCATGATGTTCGCAACGGAGTGGTTGAAACCGACCCGTGCCGGTGCGTTTGGCTCTTTGCGGCTACGAACGCAACCCATCCAGTTCAGCATGTGCAGCGACGTCATTGGATCACCACCCGTGTTGGCGGAGGTTTCCATTTTAACCGCTTCGCCAAGGGACATGGTAGGCAGCAGATTCGCCTGCATGTTCATCTCTTTGGCGTATTTGGCTTCCAGACCACCATCGGGCGAAATCTTGTTCGTGTCGAGGTTAATCATGCCGCCGTTCGAATAGTAGTATTCTTTCACGCCACCCGCTTCGTTGTTCATCCGGGAGGAGTACAACACCTGAAAGCCTTTCGTTTTATCATTATCCGGGCCGTAATCAAATACCGCTGTGAAGGTATCCGCATTGACGCGACCATCTTTCCAGCTATACACACCACCATTGGCAACTACCGAACGTGGGTGATCTAAACCGCTGAACCAGTGGACGGTATCAATCTGGTGCGACATCCACTGACCGGGGATACCCGACGAGTAAGGGTAGAACAAGCGGAACTCCAGATATTTGCGAGGGTCCCAGGCTGTTTTGGGCCGGTTCAGTTGGTAACGGTCCCAGTCGGTATCTTCTTTACGAATCTCCGACACTAATTTAGGCCGACGCCAGCGACCGGGCTGGTTGACGTTCCATGTCATTTCGACCATGGTAATATCGCCAAACTTACCCGACTTGATGAAATCATTAGCGGAGTGGTAGTTAGGTGCCGACCGGCGTTGGGAGCCAACCTGCACGATCTTTTTGGAGCTTTCAACGGCCTTTACCGCCTTGCGTGCGTCTTCCAGTGATTCGGCAAAGGGCTTTTCGCAATAGGCATCGCGACCTGATTCAACTGCGGCTACGCAATGGAGCGCATGTTGGAAATCGGCGGTACTAATAATCACGGCGTCGACATCCTTGCGGTCGAGGAGTTCGTCGTTGTTGCGGGCTTTGAAGAACGAATCATCGTTCCAGCCTTTTCCTTTCAAAAACTGCTCGGCTTCATCCCGACGACGACTCCAGATGTCGGAAACGCCCACGAACGCAAAGTTCTGCGCTTTGGCGTGCTCCATGAACGCGGGGGCCAATGACGCCCGAAAACGATCGGAGAAACCAATGATACCAACCCGAACGCGGTCGTTGGCACCAAGAATACGGGCGTAGCTGCCCGCCGAAAAGCTCATGCCCAATCCGGCAAGGGCAGATTTTTTTATAAAATCACGACGATTTTCCATAATATTTTAAGAGTAAACAATAGATGTATCATTTATGGCCCAAACAGGCTCTGGCTGTTTGAGTCGCGAAGCGACTGAATGAGTAGTGATACAATTAGCCTTTGGCCCAAACAGCCAGAGCCTGTTTGGGCCATAAACTTATTAAAGAGTTTTGATCTTGATATTTCTGAAGGATACCAGTTCACCGTGATCCTGGAGTAAGATATGTCCTTTGGGAGCTTCACCAAAACGACCATTTGTGTTATACTCTGGTGCTTTGTATTTGCTCATGGCTACTAACTCGCGAAATTTTTCGCTTCCCCGTTCGTATTCCACAACTTTTTTGCCGTTCAGCCAATGTTCGACATGATTACCTTTCGAGATAACCCGCCCCGTATTCCATTCGCCAATGGGGTTGGCTTTTTTGCCGCTTGCGGGAATCAAGTCATATAACGAGCCAACCGTTCGGTTGCCATCCCGACCCAATTTTGCATCAGGGTGTTTATCGTCGTCCAGTACCTGAAACTCAAGCCCGAACGCCGATCCTTTTGGTTTAGGACTTTGTTCGGCTACAAAATATTTGACTCCGCTGTTGGCTCCTTCTGTCAGCTTAAAATCAAACATCAGGTCGAAGTCGGTGTATTCGCCGTCCGTAACAATATCGCCGTAACTCTGTGACTCTGAGCCATCTGACTTTTGAATCGTTAACTGACCGTCGTTAACACTCCATCCTCTAACCGGAAATTTGTCTTTATAGGCACCACGCCAGCCATTGGTCGTTTTGCCATCAAACAACAATTTCCATCCGTCTTTTTTTTCCTTAGCGGTCAGCGTGTTAGGTGCCTGTGGACTTTCCAGTGCGAAAAGGCTAAGGGCTAACAGGCCAAAAACATATGATTTTCTCATAACGTCGTTCTCTATAAATCTCTAAGTTTTCTCCATGTAGCTCTGTTTTTGTTACACAGAGCTACATGGAGAAAACTTAGAGATTTATAGAGGGTGATTTAAGGTTTTTGTGATATACTCTTTATTGATTTGGGCGCATTGTGCAGCCGTTTTATCTTTCTCTGGTACGCCATCTAACTCAATGATTCCCCACCCCTTGAAGTTGATCTCATCCAGTGCTTTAAACACGGCTGGAACGTTCACATTGCCGCGTCCCAGTTCAACGAACTTATAAGCTTTAGGATCGTCGGGCTTGTCGGGTAGGGGCGACATCGTGTCTTTCAGGTGAAGTGCATAAATGATGTCTTTGTACTGTTTGACTGCCTTTTCAGGCTGGCCACCGCCTTGTTTGTAATGAGCAATGTCAAGCTCCAGTTTTACGAATTTAGGGTTCATGGCCTGTACAATTACCTCCACCTCTTCGGGTGTTTCGCCAAGTTGGCTCATGTGGTTGTGGTACGTAGCCTGCACCCCCAGATCGGCGGTTTGTTTGCCAATTTCATTCATGACTGTTGCCAGCCGTTTTAACTCTTCTGTAGTGGGAAGCCGGTCTTTGGGACGGGCGGAGTTGGTCAACTGAATTGCCGAGCCGCCAAGTGCTTTCACAAAACTGGCATGTGCCACGTGCATATCGATGGTGCTCTGCTCTTTGGTTGTGTCGATTTCCACATTGCCGCTCGAGAACATCGCCAGTGTCAGGTGATGCTGATCGAGGAGGGCTTTCAATTCGGATGGCTTGGCTTTGTAGGGACCAAAGGCGTTGGCCCGAAGCTGGATTCCCCGATAGCCAAGGGCCGACATATCAGCGATAGCCTGTGCGTCATTTCCGCCCCACGTAATGGCCGAATAGGCAATTTTCAGGCCGGAGGGTTTGGTATTACCGCCGAGCAGCCGATTGGTACCAGCCAGTAAAGTCAGGGCCGAAACGCCTGCCGTTGTCAAAAATTGCCGTCGGTTTACCGTTTCCAGCATAGTCGTAAGAGTAAATTATCAGTGGTAGCCGATGGCATAAAGACTGACTGTGAATGAATGTTTTTGATATGAAAAAGCTCTAAAATAAGCTCGTATAGCCTTATTTCTACTGATGGGAAAGACTGAAAGAGCGACGGGGCGAAAGTTGCTTGTGCTAGTTTTTCGCTCTTTCGGTCTTCCGCTCATTTTCTATTAAAACCCTGGATTCTGTGCAAATCCTGCGTTCTCTGTCCGGTCAATCTGCGTTTGCGGAATCGGGCGCAGGTTGTGGGTTTCTTTTACGTTGGCAGCGCCATCGGGGTTGTATAGTTTAACCCGTTCAACCAGATTTCCCCAACGCTTTAAATCCATCCACCGGGTTTGCTCACCCGCCAGTTCACGAGCGCGTTCCTGCATGATCATTTCCATGTCCAACTGGGCAGGCGTTATTTCCATAGCGGCTTCTTTCCCTGGGTAGGCAGCCCGACGGCGAACGGCGTTAATAGCAGCAACAGCTTCTGTCGTTTTACCCGACTTGAACTGAGCTTCGGCTAAAATAAGGTATGTTTCGGCCAGACGGAAAGCCAGGTAATCGCGGCTACCTGCTTCGTAGGTAAGGTCTGGGCGAGTCGGGTCCAGGAATTTTTGCAGTGTTGGAAAGAGAGCTGCCGTGTAGGCACTGGGTACCAGAACCTGATAAGGCTTGGCGGCCCGCTGCGCCAGTGTCCATTCAACACCCGGAATATAGATGGCTGTATCACCTGCTTTTAAAGTCATCTTGGCCTTACTGTTATCGAAAGAGGTGTTCAGATTTGTGCCAGGGTTGTTAGATAGCCAGGTGTCCTTGAACGTTTTCTTATAACGCGAGTCGTTTACCCGGTCTTTGAAAACGGTTTCAAGCAGGTAGTTGGTTGGACGTAGCCGCTTGAAAGGGCGGTCATTGGCAATGTCGCGCTTCATGCCTGGCTGTACGTCGTACTGCATCCCAAAATATAAATGCAGCTTATTACCTTCACCGTTGTTCGTATTCGTCGAGTTGATGTTGGTGAGCGGATCAGTGGTATACTGCACCGAAAAAATCACTTCATCATTAATTTCACCACTGCCCTGCGCAAATACGCTGGCAAAATCAGGTAATAATTTTAAGTTATAGTTCGCAATTACGCTCTGAGCCAGGGTAGCGGCTTTGGTGTAGTCGTCAGCGGCTTTGGCCGAGGAGGTGGCTTTGGTCAGATACACGCGAGCCAGCAAATGTTCAGCTGCGGCTTTGGTAGCCCGTCCGTAATCACTGGCACCCTGCGAAGAAGCCTTAATAGCCGGTAAATCTGGTATGGCTGCTTCGAGATCGGCTGTAATTTGTTTATATATATCCGCTTCCGTAGCCCGGCTGGTTTTTTTAGTTGGCAGTAAGGTTTCCGTCAAGCGCAGATCGACACCGCCCCATTGCTGGACCAAAATAAAATAGTAATGAGCCCGCAGAAACTTCATTTCCGCTACCCGCAGTTTTTTCGTCGCGTCCGAAACAGTGGCCGCTGGTGCACGCTCAATAACGGCATTGCAGGTGTTAATACCTCTGTATAATTCTTCCCAAACCTGCTGGATAATATCGACAAAGCTATTCATCTGGGTATCATAAAAGTGAAACCCTTTATAGCTGCCATCCGCTCCGGTTGTGTAGATGTCCGTACCGTATTCGGTCATGGTTAACCCGCGCTCAGAACCGTAAAAATTCCGTAGCGATGAATAAGCGGCTTTGCTGGCATCTTCAAACCCTTTGGGGGTATTAATATAATCGTTCCCAATACTGGATATAACTTTTTCATCCAGTATATCCTTACAGGCCTGACCGCTAAATAGCAGAGCGGTCAGTGCCAGGATACGGAATGGTTTTGGCGAAAAAAATGAGTTCATATTTTAGAAAAGTATAATGGATAATGTGGCGCTGCCAACAGTTTACCCATTGTTCATTGATTAAAATTTAACATTTAAACCAAAGGTTGTTACCCGGGTAGCAGGTGTAACACCGTTACTAACCGTGCCATCGCTGGTTTCGGGGTCAACGCCGTTATACTTCGACCGATAGGACGAGAAAATAAAAGGCTGCTGAATGCTGGTAAATAGCCGAAGCGACTGTAAACGAAGCTTTGATGCGATACTTGCCGGGAACGTATACCCAAAGTTGATATTCCGCACCTTCACGAACGAACCGTCGAAATAAATAATAGCCGAGTTATAGACAGGGAACTCCTGGCTTGAGTTAGGCCGTGGAAACTCATTCGTTGGGTTATTCGGGGTCCAGTAATCTACCTTAATTTGCTCATATCGACCAGCTAACTGGTTATTGTCGCGATGGAATCCGCTCAGAATGGTCTGGCCAATCCGGGCATAGATAAAGAAGTTCAGGTCAAAGCCTTTATAGCTGAACCGGTTGGTGATACCACCACTCCAGGTCGGAATATCGGAACCTAAATAGACCCGGTCGTCGGATGTGATTTTACCGTCCTTGTTGGTGTCCTGTACTTTAATTTGACCAACGGCACTCTGGTAAGACTTAGCCGCGTCGGCTTCAGCCGTTTGCCAGATACCCGCTTTCTTGTAATCGAAAAATGCAGTCAGGGGCTTACCAATAAACCGTTTGTTACCTACGTCGTCAATAGGTCCGTTAAAGAGCGAGATGATGGATTCGGAGTTTTTGGTAAACACAATGTCGGAAGTCCACTTGAAGCCTCCCTTCGTGTTTACATTCACCGTTGATATACTGGCTTCTATCCCTTTGTTCTGGGTTTCGCCGATGTTACGGGTCACCGAGTTGAAACCGATCGACGTGGGCAGCAGATCTGACAACAACAGATCGGTTGTTCGGGTGTTATATACTTCAATGGCCCCGGCTACACGGCCCCGCCACAGGCTAAAGTCAACACCAATATTAGTGGTGGTTGATGTTTCCCATCGCAAATCAGGATTACCAATCGTTTCGGGGCGATACCCATAAGCGGGAGTGTTACCAAATGCATATACCGTGCGGCCCAACAATCCTTGGGTTTGGTAAGGGGATACGCCCTGGTTACCAACGGATCCCCGGCTAACTCGCAGCTTCAACAGGTCGACCCAGGAAGAGCCTTTCATGAAGTCTTCGTTGCTGATATTCCAACCCAGGGCAATACCCGGAAAGTTACCATATTTGGTGTTCTCACCAAACCGGCTCGATCCATCCCGGCGTAACGTAGCTGTAACTAAGTACTTGTCTTTATAGTCATAGTTAATCCGACCCATGTAGGAGTTGATTGTCCAGGGAATCAGCCCACTGCCAACACCCAGCACGGCACTGGCGTTGCCCTCATTATAAAACTGTTGCGATTCGGCCGGAATCCCCTGTACTGAGATCGTATTAAACTCAAAATTATCCCGCTGAATGGATTGCAGGGCTGTAAGACCAACGTTATGATCACCAAATTTTTTGTTATACGTTAGTATGTTCTCCAGCGTATAATTGAACCCAAACTGACTCACCGTATAGGCCTGTGGGTCACCCCCTTTCCGGGCGTTCGTTTGGGCACCAATGAATCGGCCATTGCGCTGAATAGTAAAGTCAGGCCCGAAGTTAACCCGGTATTTTAGTCCGTCGAGGATGTTTACCTCCGCGTAAATACTATTAAAAATGCGGTATTTCTTGTACTCGTCTATTTGCGCACCCGGTACTACTTCGGCAAGTGGATTCGTAAGCAACGCATCGTTGGTAGGCGAGAAAATTAGTTTTCCGTTATCGTCATAGGGTCTCCCAAGCGGATTTTGCTGAAGCGTAAAGTTGTATGGATTCAAATTCGCTCCATTGCGAAGACTGTACATCATGTACGAGGAAATGCCAACTTTGACTATTTTGTTAATCTGATGGTCAATATTGGCTCGCAGTCCATAGCGCGTAAAATCCAGCCCCGGCATGATTCCTTTGTCTTTGAAGTAGCTCGCTGATACGTAGAACTGCGTTTTTTCATTACCGCCCTGAATACCCAGCGAGTGATTCTGCTGAAACCCCTGCCGCAGAATCAGTGATTGCCAGTCGGTATTCCGATTGGCGGCAAGGCCGGCCGCTACGTTCGGGTCACCACCCAGAACGGCCACCTTCGAATCAGCATAGGGATCGGCTACACCTGTCGGAACCGGATTCCCATTGGCGTCTTTATAATTGCCCGTGGTCCGGTAAGCTTCCCGAACGAATTCGGCAAATTCGGGGCCGCTAAACAGGTGAACCTTGTCGAGCGCGTCAGTAACGCCCACATAGTTATCGTAAGTAATGCTTGTTTTACCGTTCGGACTACCGCGTTTGGTTGTAACCAGCACAACGCCAGTAGCCCCCCGC
>CAXTJJ010000310.1:0-7608 GCA_964244155.1 uncultured Spirosoma sp. | reverse complement strand
AGTATCAAGAATTGCAGCGACTCGGAAATTTTGACACGAAAACATCAAGTTGGCTAAAAACGCCCGACGCTATTAGAAAACTCGGTGGAGCCATCTTTGCTGATTACCGCTTCGGTCGTGTCTTTGTATATCACAACGGTGCCGAATCGTATTATAGCGCCAGAGGATTTCGTGGTTCGCTACGGGTTTGAGCCAGGCCCGCCTGATAGTCAATGATTGCCTTCCCTAACTAGCCGTAAAAGCCGCGTCCGGACTTAATGGACGTGGCTTTTTAGTTCAGTGGTTTTATCACCTTAGGGTCGAATAGCGCTGGGTACTATACCAAAGTACTGTTTGAACGCTACCGTAAAATGGGCGGGGTTTTTATAGCCTACCCAATATGAGATTTCGCTAATGGTTTTCTCACCTTCCAGTAGTAAGCGCCGGGCATCCTCCATCCGCCGTTGGGTAATGTAGCCCAGGATGGTCATTCCGGTCTGCTCTTTGAAACCCCGCTTGAGGTTAAACTCGTTCAGACCAACCAGTCTGGCTAACTCAACAATCGTTGGTGGGTTGGTGTAATTGGCATCCAGTACCTCCCGAGCTTCGTATAGTTTACGAACATCCGCCTTTTTCGATGTAAGGCCCATGGGTTTGCTCCCCTGCATTTGTTCCAGTTGAAGCATGAGCAGTTCTATGGTCCTGGCTTCCAGAAACAATCGCTTCAGGGAGCCTGTCCGCTGGCTGGCCCGCATATCCCGAATGAGCCAGTCCATAGCTGGAGTGATCGGGAGATTTTTAGAACTAAAATACGTGGCTTTCTGCTGAACCATCGGGTCGAAAAGATGCCGATGCAGGTTGCTGTCTACAGGGAGCAAGCGAACATATACGTCTTTGGGGATCACTACTACACTATAATCCAACGGCTGAGCAGACACACCATATTCATAAACAGTTTTTGACTGGGGAAGGAAACTGATATTGTGCTGACCAGTTGAAAAGTGCCGTCGGGTTGACTTCCCGCCCGGCTGAGCCTGGCTGTCGCCCTGCAAGGCAAAGTCCAGTTGAATAACAGCTACTTCGACTTCCTTGATCAACTCAACGGGTTCAGTTAGCTGGAAACGGCAATGCCCCATATAAAAATTACCTGTCGTTATCTGGGTATCAGTAATACAACCGATCTGATCATGCTGAATCCGGACTTCCTTCTCCTGAAAGCACTCTGTTTGCTGCCCGTTTCCCCCTAAGTCTTCCTGACGCAATAATAGGGTAGTGCCATGAGCTTTTATAAATATTTCCATACTGGCCCGATTTCAATAGGAATGCTCCCAATAACGATACCTATGCTACCCGTTTAAGCCACAAATTTGCACAAATTAGAATTAATCTAAATAAAATGAAGCATATATATCTTATTTCTGTTTTGTGTTTGAGCCTGATAATGCTGCCCAGTTTAGAGATCCTGGCCCAAACCCACGGGTCGATTCGCGGTAGTGTGAAAACCAGCGATGGAAATCCGGCGGCCTTTGTTAACGTCAGTCTGAAAGAGATTCGAAAAGGAACCGTGACTGCTGAAGATGGAACCTATCAATTGAAGGGAATAAACGAGGGTACGTATACGCTGCAGATAACGTTTGTGGGTTTGCAGACTCAGGAGAAGTCGGTATCAATAAAGTCGGGGCAGGCCGCTACAGTTGACTTTGCGTTGGCCGAAAGTGCTTCTCAGTTAAGTGAAGTGGAGGTTACTGGCAATAATAAGGCTGTCACGCTTGGCAAAGCCGCCATTGCTCCATTGGACCTTCCCCAGATGACGGGTGTGGTAAGCAGCGTTGTCATTACGAACCAGCAGGCTTCTCGCCTGGGCGATGTCCTGAAAAACGTAAGTGGTGTATCACTCACCCAGCAACGGGGTGGCGTGGCTGAAACGTTCTCGGCTCGTGGCTATAGCATCGGTATTGCGGGTGCAGGCGGAAGTATCTTTAAAAACGGGGTCGTTTCAAACACAATGGGCTTCCCTGAGGCCAGTACGCTGGAGTCGGTTGAAGTGCTGAAGGGCAGTTCAGCCCTGCTATATGGCAACGTATCGGGTGGCCTGATTATCAATATGGTTACGAAGAAACCAAAGTTTGAACGCGGGGGCGAAGTGTCGATGCGGGTGGGCAGCTACGGTCTCTTGAAACCCATTGTTGATCTATACGGACCGCTGACCAGAAACCTGGCGTTTCGGGTGGTTGGTACATATGAGAAGGCCAACAGTTATCGGGATGTTGTCAAAACAAGTCGGGTGTATGTCAATCCGTCCCTGCTCTATAAACTGGGTCAGAAAACAACTATCCTGCTTCAGGGTGATTATTTGAAATCGGATCTCACGCCCGATAACGGCATTGGTTCGCTGAACCTGAACCAGGATGCCATTATTCCCGATGTTCCCCGGTCGCGGTTTATCAACACGCCCTGGGCTTTCAACAACGTGAAACAGACCTCCCTTTCGACAAACATCGATCATGCGTTTAACAACAACTGGCGATTAACCGTCATTGCTTCAGCGCAGGGAACCGATGTCAGTGCCTACGGATCAGGAGTGCCGAACAACAACGTATCCGCTACGGGGGACTGGACCCGCACACTCAGCCGCACCATGACCAGCGAGGCCGATTATACAGGGCAGGTCAACCTTACTGGACGCTTCACCACGGGCACTATCGGGCATCAAATACTGGTGGGGAGCGATTTAGTTGGTATTGTGAGCAAGAGTACGGCGTTTACGGTTAATTACGGGACGGGTAAAACCGCTTATGATAAAATCAATATTCTGAACCCAAGTCTCTATGAAGCCCGTACCGACATTCCCGATGCAACCGCAACAACGCGGACCACGTCGCCATCGACACGACTAGGTTTTTATGCCCAGGATTTGATTAGCCTTTCGGATAAAATCAAAGTGCTGGCCGGCATCCGGTGGTCGCAGCAAAAAACGGTACAGACAACCATCCTGAATTTGCTGACCCAGGCCGAAACACGGGGCACTGCCGACACCAAAACAGATGCAGCTTTCTCGCCTAAAGTGGCGCTGATGTACCAGCCAACGAAGAACACCTCGTTTTTCGGTAGCTACTCGAACAACTTCACCATAAACACAGGAGTCGATATTTATGGGCAGATCTTGAAACCATCCATCGTCGATCAGTTTGAAGTAGGCGTAAAAAATGAATTGTTTAATGGTCGGATTACTGCCAACGTAGGCGTCTATCACATTGTGAACAGCAACTTTGCGCAGATGGCACCGCTTAAAGCCGATGGCACCGCCAATGCCGATGCAAACGTGAAGGAGTTTACCGGACAGACAACCAGCGACGGCCTTGAAGTTGACCTCACTGGGAACTTGTCGAGAAACTTCTTTTTCATTACGGGTTATGGCTACAATTACATGCGGTATACAAAAGCATCGCTCGTAAAAGGGTCGCCCATCGAAGGCGAACGGTTAACCAACAATCCGGCACACACAGCCAACGCAACGATATTTTATACATTCGATCTGCCCCAACTGCGCGGTTTAAAGCTTGGAGCTTCGGCCTTTTACACCGGTGCTCGTTACGGTGGTAATAACAATACTTATGGCCAGACGCCTGCCTTTAGCCGCCTGATTCCATTAACGGGTTTCACGACGTTCGACTTATCGGCAGGCTATACGTACCGGAAAGTTTCGATTCTGGCCAAAGTATCGAACATCACCAATACACTAAACTACCTGATTCACGACCGCTACAGTATCATGCCAATTCCACCCCGGCAATTTGTTACAACACTGTCGTATCGGTTTTAAATAGAACACAGATCCGTAAGATTTTTATGATTCCAGTGATACAGATCATTGTTAATCATAAAAATCTTACGGATCTGTGTTCTATTTAAATTTAATAGAAAGCCGCAATTATTATTTAGACTGAATCTTAGTAACTTGCTGCCCGTTTAGATTTCTCAGTAACTGTACTTGTTAGTTCAGCTTTCAACTCCTGTTGTATTCGAATGAAAAAGTTAATCATTGCTCTTCTGGTCGGTAGTTCGCTTGCTGCTCAGGCTCAGAAAAACGTGTTGTTGGAGCAGTCCTTTTGGCAGGGGAAGCCTGATGTGAGCCAGGTTAAGGCCGAAGTCGAAAAAGGGAATAGCCCGTCTCAGTTTAATCCGTCGAGTTTTGACCCCGTGGTCATGGCCATCAATGCACAGGCGCCTAATGAGTCGATCAACTACCTGCTGGCGCAACCCGGCAACGATGTAAATAAAATCACCCACGATAGCCGCACATATCTTCACTGGGCCGCCAACCGGGGCAATGTGGAGATCATGGAAGCCCTGTTTGCCAAAGGAGCTAAAGCGACTGTTGAAGATAGTCATGGGACGACACCGTTGAATTTTGCGGCAGCGGGTGGGCAGCCAAATACGAAAGTGTATGACCTCTGTCTGGCGCATGGTGCCAACCTGAAAAAAGACCTGAATCATGATGGTGCCAATGCGTTGTTGCTGGCAATTGCCAATGATAAGGACCTCAAACTAACCGATTATTTCGTCTCGAAAGGCCTGGACCTGAAAAGTACAGATGCCGCCGGTAATAACGCCTTTAGTTATGCCGCCAGAAGCGGTAACATTGATGTGTTGAAAGCACTGCAACAACGGGGGGTGCCCGCCAACGGTAACGCGCTGATCATGGCCAGTCAGGGAGGTCGTCGCGGGCCTGCGCCCATTGAAGTGTTTCAGTACCTGGAAAGCCTCAATATCAAGCCAACCGTGACCAATAAGGCTGGTGAAAACGTCCTGCATGCGCTTGTTCGTAGACCCAAGCAGACTGAAATCATCCAGTATTTTCTGGATAAAGGCGTTGATGTTAATCAGGCCGACGAAGAGGGCAATACGGTATTCATGAATGCGGCTGCCTCTAACCGGGACATTACGGTGCTGGACATGCTGATGCCGAAGGTAAAAAACATCAATCAGGCTAACCAGAAAGGCGCAACAGCCCTGGCTATGGCCGTTCGTGGTAATTCGCCCGAAGTCGTGAGCTACCTGTTGAGCAAAGGGGCCGACGTGAACGTGACCGACAAAAACGGCGATAATCTGGCCGCTTATCTGGTGCTGTCAAACAACCCAAACAATGGTCCCCGACCGGATGGTCCCCGACCGGATGGTCCCCGACCGGATGGGGAGGCTAAGGCCGATGACTTCACGGCGAAATTGACCTTACTTCAGGGAAAAGGCCTGGATGTCAGGACGCCACAGAAGAACGGCAACACACTGTACCATTTAGCCGTTGCCAAGAACGACCTGTCGCTCGTCAAACGGCTGGAACCCCTTCAGATCGACGTAAACGCCCGTAACAAGGAAGGCATTACGGCATTGCACAAGGCAGCCATGATATCGAAGGATGATAGCCTGCTGAAATACCTGTTGTCGATTGGTGCCAGGAAAGAAATCGCCACCAACTTTAAAGAAACCGCTTATGATCTGGCCAGCGAAAATGAATCGCTGTCTAAAAATAACGTATCTGTTAACTTTCTGAAATAGTATGTCGTGTTCGCATAGAATTAGTGTGTTCATCCTGACGCTTGCCGTATCATCAGCTTCGTTCGCCCAGCAACCGGGCACTTCCCAGTACAAGTGTATGATCCAGATGACCAATTACATGGGCGAAAAAGCGTATATCGCCGTCTCGCTCATGAATGGGAAAGGTGCTTACGAGAAAACCCTGTATGTGCTCGGTTCCGACAAAAAATGGTATCCCGACGTGAAGGGATGGTATAAGGCGTTGGGCAAAAAAACAGCCAATATCAGTGCCATATCCGGAGCGTCGGTGGCTGGCGGAGACCGCAGCGTTATCGTGCTGGAAATTGATAATTCGAAGCTCAACAAGGATTATAAACTGCGGTTCGAAAGTGCCGTAGAGGATAAGGAAGATAACGTGAAAGACATCGAAATTCCGCTGACGACAGACGCCCTCTCCGCCAAAAGCGAAGGAACGGGCTTCATCCGCTACGTACGCTTCAGCCCTAACGCCAGCAACTGAGCTGGAGCCTGATTTATGACCATTTCTGTCTGGAGATACAGCCACTTAGCTCTGGCTGTATCTTCTTTTCTTTTACTGACGTTAGCCTCGATAACGGGAATTATTCTGGCGTTTGAACCCGTACTACAGAAAATTCAGCCGTATCGAACCGATAGCGTTAACCAACTTACCCTGGCTCAGACACTGCCTGTTCTGAAAAAAAGTTTCTCCGAAATCACTGAATTGAGCGTCGACGCCAATCAATTTGTTCAAATTAAGGGAAGCGACGCCGATGGCAAAAACCTGACGGCGTATGTCGATCCGCAAACGGGTAAACTACTGGGTATACCCACACCACAGAGTGAGTTTTTCCAATGGGTCACCGCTCTGCACCGTTCCCTGTTCCTGCACGAGGCTGGCCGTTTTTTCATCGGACTTACTGCCTTTCTGCTGTTGCTGATCACGGTTTCGGGCACCATGTTGATTATTCAGCGGCAGCGGGGGGTGAAACGGTTCTTTACCCGGATTGTAAGGGACAACGTTGCCCAGTATTACCACGTGGTGCTGGGGCGGCTGTCGCTGATTCCAATCGTTATCATTGCGTTGTCGGGAACCTACCTTTCCCTGGACCGATTCGGGCTGGTTGGCGTAGAGAAAATCGCTCCTAAAACCGATATGGACGCCATCCGGTCAAAACCGGAACGCAAACTGGCTGACATGACCGTTTTTCAGAACATACGGTTGGCTGAGGTACAGACCATTGAATTTCCGTTCTCGGAAGATGTCGAAGACTCTTATACGTTGAAGCTTAAAGACCGCGAACTGACGGTCAATCAACTAACGGGAGACATCCTCAGCGAAAACCGTTACCCGGTGTCAGTTTTGCTGACCAGCCTAAGCCTGGATGTACACACGGGTCGAGCAAGCGGAATATGGGCTATCATACTGGCTATAGCTTCGGGCAACATTCTCTTTTTTATCTATTCCGGTTTTGCTATCACCTGGAAGCGACGGGCTAATCGGGTAAAAAACAAGTACTCCGCCAATGAGAGCCGGTTTATTATTCTGGTTGGATCAGAAAACGGTAGTACGTTCCGGTTTGCTCAGATTATTCACCAGCAATTGCTTAAACAGGGAGAGAAATCCTTCCTGACCGAGTTTAATAACTACGCTGTTTTTCCCAGGGCGGAACACCTGATCGCCCTGACTGCTACCTATGGACTTGGCGATGCGCCAACTAATGCCAAACGGTTTACGACGCTGGTCGAAAAATATCCTCAGCCACAACCTGTTCGCTATTCCGTACTCGGTTTTGGCTCAAAAGCTTATCCCGATTTCTGTAAGTTTGCCTTCGAGGTAAATCAGTTGCTTGCCCGGCAATCGTGGGCCGTTCCGCTGGTCGACATACATACCGTCAATGATCGTTCGCCAGACGATTTTGGCCTGTGGGCCGAGGCCTGGTCTCAGCAAACCAACTTGCCAATGCCTGTTTCGATGGCCCTGCCGGAGACGCTCGCGGCCAATCTTGACAGGCTAACGGTAACTACCAATACCGGGACCACACAACCTGACGGAACGTTTCTACTTCGCTTGCA
>CAXTJJ010000309.1:0-7642 GCA_964244155.1 uncultured Spirosoma sp. | reverse complement strand
AGCGATGATTCACCTCAACGTCCTGTCGCTGACTCAAATGACGAAGCTGTTTTTTTATTATATGCTGTCTCGTAACGTTGGCAATTTCCTGAACCTGGCTTCGCTCCTGTCCATTACGCCTTCTCCCCTGATGGCCGTTTATGCGGGCACAAAAGCGTATGTGTATAACTTCACGCAGTCGTTGGTCAATGAGCTGAAGGATACGAACGTAACCATTACCGCGCTCCTGCCAAATGCTACCGATACCGATTTCTTCAATAAAGCGAATGCCGAGAACACGAAAATAACCGACGAATTGCAGGATCCGGTTATGGTAGCGCAGGAAGGCTATGATGCGCTTATGGCCGGTAAGCCTAAAATTGTTCCGGGTGGATTTAAGAATAAATCGTATGAAGTGATGGCTTATGTAGCGCCACAAGAGGCATTAGCCGCCCTGATGCGCGATAAGATGTCGCAAAAGCCCGACCCTCAAGAAGAAAAAGAAGGATCTATCTCGATAGCCTGGGGCATTGGCTTTGGCATCGCTGTGATTGCAGGTATAGCTCTGACAATAGGCTATAAAAATGCGAGCCCTTACGACAAACTACGGTATCGTTACAAAGCAAAATCAGCAGGCAATTCGCTGTCGGATACGTTGTCATCTGTCCTGAATACAGTTGTTAGCGGAGTTACCGATGCGTATAAGACGACAAAAGAAAAAGCGCAGCATCTGGCGGAGAAAGAACAGGATGTGCAGGAGGAAGTAACGGCTTAGTATAAAGCGAACAGACTTGTCAATCAATCCACTAGGCTCAACATGAGCTTAGTGGATTTGCCTTATCTCAGTTTAATTTATCATGAAAAACTCATCATTTTGGCGTATTGCCACGGCAGTCTTTGCAGTTGGCAGTATCATCTACACTACGGCATCCAGCAGCCGGTCGCGGCAACAGAGCAAGGAGCGTCATGAGGCTAGCCTGGGCGGCTCAGAATATGAGTATGACGTACCCGTCGAATATGAGAATGTATTTGAGAAGAATATGATCGTTCCGGCAGGTTGGGCATTTGGCGTCGTCTGGTCTACCATTTATTCCGGCCTTACGGCGCTGATGGTTCATCAGGCCTTACCCGCTCAGGAGCGTAACCCGCGTTATATCAAGGCGTTGCCCTGGTGGTGGACGAGTTGGACACTCAACGCCATCTTTGGTCGGTTCTTCTCGCAGAATGATCCACGAAGCATTGTCATTTCAGATCTGACGACAAAGTTTAATTTACCCGCAGCACTAGCCTTACACCAGAGTCTGGAAATTGGCAAAACGGACGTACCCGCGCCCGAAAAATACCTCCGTATTCCGGTTAGTTTGTATGCTGGCTGGCTTACGGCCGCAACGGTTGTTGGTACACCCAACACCTTACTGACCCTCAACGCCTGGGAACCTGATGAGACACGCGATGAACCCGTTTCTGCAGGGATTTTAAGCGCGACAGCCGGTGCAGGTTACCTGATTGCCAATCGGCTCAATGACCCCTGGTATATGGTACCTTTCGTAGCGGGATTTGGCGGTATCGCTACCCGGCAGTGGAAGAAGAAACCCATTGTGGGCTGGACAGCCGCTATGCTGGCGGCTGCCTATGTCGGCTTGCTGGCTTACTGGCTCCCCAAAGGCAAATTCCATGAATATGACCAACGGGTTATTGATGATACTGAAGCAGAAGTAGTAACCGGGCCAGTCGAAACGTGGGAACCACATCAGGCAGAAATAGCCCGAGAACGAATGAAACCAATAGAAGCCGAAGGACTCGATTAATAACAAAGCCGCCTTGTAAAAACAGGGCGGCTTTTTTAATTATCTTTACAATCAGTAATGCTACTTATATGAAACTTACTGTCGAAGTACCTGATAACAAAGCTGATTTTATGCTGGAGTTGTTGCACAACTTGCCTTTTGTGGTCATTCAGCGCGAACGTAGAACAAAAAAAGCCGCTCAAAAAGCCGAGTTAATAGCAGATATCACAGAAGCAATCACGGAATTAAAAGACGTGCTGGAAGGCCGAAAAGAATCTCGTGATGTTTATGATTTCCTGAAAGAATTATCGTCGGCGGATGAGTAAGTTTAACATTCGAACCATTCAGGCTTTTGAAAAGCAAGCCAAACGTTTAAAGAAAAAGTACCCATCTATTGCATTAGACATAGCCAATCTTGCTCAATTACTCGAAAACGATCCGACCATAGGGATAGGTATCGGGAAAGGCTGTTATAAAATCCGAATGGCGATTGCAGTAAAAAGCAGGGCAAATCGGGTGGCGCCCGAGTAATTACCTACGTGAAAATTTTAGACGAGGTTATTTCCTTCTTAGCATTTACGACAAGGCTGAAAAGGGCGATCTTGAATCCGGCGAATTAGATGATTTACTAGCTCAGTTGCCTAATGAGTGAGCAATCAGCCCAACTACCTTATTTCTTCCGGCAACTAAGCTATATATAGTTTCCATTTACTACAAACCTGTTCATTCTCAAATCAATTATCGGTGTGTAGTCGTATCAATCACAGTTAAAGTGTTCTGTAAAGCACTTTGACCACCGTGGTCATGTATAGTCTTATCAACTTCCAAATTATCATTGCTATTAGGTTCTGAACTTGGGTAGTCATCACATCGTCCAGGAATCTTCACAAATTTATATGTCCCCGAGTCATTTTTTATTTCATATGCATTTTGAACTCGGGTTACCGTAAAGGTTTGAGCAGTACGATCATTATAGATCAGTTTCACATTAGCGGAGTCGTTTTCAAAGTAACCAGATATGTTCTCATACTGCTTTAGTTTTTTATTAAAATCACGCAGATAAAATGTCCTATTGCGCGTGAACTGTAACCTTATTTGCTCTTTACTACCTATTTTAGCCCAGCAACCAATTAAATTTTCCGTAATTACTTCAGGGTCAGTATCTGGGTCTTTTACCTATCCTTTTGTCCAGAACTACAAGCTGCAATCGGTAAACTTAAAATAAGGGTATTAACTAAAGTGAAGTTACGCATAGTGCTATTATTGATTTGTGAGTAAACGGTCTGCTTATATATATTATTATTTCATAAATAAATATACTTGACAAATTGTCTGCTTTTTAAAATACAAAAGCGTGTTACCCCGCCAAAATGGCCGAAAAAACAGCCCGGCCCGTGATTTGTTAAAGGATAGTTATAAAACCAATTCCTACTCTCAACGGCGAATAGCCTGCACCATCATGGACTTTAAGAATTACACGATAAAAGCACAGGAAGTTGTCCAGAAAGCATCCGAGATTGCGCTCGGAAATGGACAACAAGGCATAGAAACGGGGCACTTGCTTCAGGCGATTCTGTCAGAAGATGAAAATGTTGTTGGTTTCATTGCCAAGAAAACGAGTGTCAACTTACAAAATACAAATGCGGCCCTGGAGGCCATTTTGACCACCTACCCCAAGGTTTCGGGGGGTAATGGCAGCGTTTATTTAAGCAATGACACAGCCGCTGCCCTGGCTAAAGCCAGTAGCTATACCAAAGAATTCGGCGACGAATTTGTGAGCGTCGAATTGATGCTGCTGGGACTTATGGGTGGTAAAGACCAAATTGCAACGTTATTGAAAGATGCCGGTTTCAACGAGAAACAAACAAAAGCGGCCATCAAGGAACTTAGAAAAGGAAACTCGGTGAAAGATCAGAACGCAGAAGCTAAATATCAATCCCTGGAGCGGTTCAGCATAAACCTGAACGAACGCGCCCGCACGGGTAAAATCGACCCCGTGATTGGCCGCGACGAAGAAATTCGGCGGGTACTGCAAATCCTGAGCCGCCGTACAAAAAATAATCCGATCCTGCTTGGTGAGCCGGGCGTTGGTAAGACAGCCATCGTTGAAGGACTCGCCCAGCGAATCGTTTCGGGCGACGTTCCTGAAAACCTGAAAACCAAAACTATCGTCTCGCTCGACATGGGCCTGCTCATTGCTGGTGCTAAGTATAAAGGCGAGTTCGAAGAGCGTTTAAAAGCCGTTATCAAAGAAGTAACCGACTCCGACGGGCAGATCATTTTGTTCATCGACGAAATTCATACCCTTGTGGGTGCCGGTGCGGGTGGAGAAGGCGCTATGGATGCAGCCAACTTACTGAAACCAGCCCTGTCGCGGGGTGAGTTACACACCATTGGAGCCACCACGCTGAAAGAGTACCAGAAATACATCGAGAAAGACAAAGCTCTTGAGCGTCGTTTTCAGGCGGTTATCGTCGACGAACCCGATATGCCCGATGCCATTTCGATTCTGCGTGGTATCAAGGAAAAATATGAGCTGCACCACGGTGTTCGCATTAAAGACGACGCGGTTATTGCCGCCGTTGAACTATCGACACGCTACATTACCGACCGTTTCCTGCCTGACAAAGCCATTGACCTGATGGACGAAGCGGCTGCTAAACTCCGTCTGGAAATGGATTCCGTTCCCGAAGAACTTGACGAACTCAACCGCCGGATCATGCAGTTGGAGATTGAACGGGAAGCTATTCGTCGCGAAAACGACAAGGAAAAAGAAACCTCGTTGAACAAACAGATCGAAGATTTGAGCGAGCAGCGGAACGATCTGAAGGCCAAATGGGAAACGGAAAAAGCCTCTGTCAACGAAGGCCGGACATTAAAAGAACAACTCGACCAGTTGCGCTTTGAAGCCGAACAGGCTGAGCGGGCAGGCGATTACGGCAAAGTGGCCGAAATTCGCTACGGCCGCATTCCCGAAATCGAAACAAAGCTTAACTCCCTGACGAAAGAAGACGCCGATAATGGCTCGTCGGACCGGATGATGCAGGAGGAAGTTACCGCCGAAGACATTGCCGAAGTGGTAGCCAAGTGGACGGGTATTCCGATCTCGAAAATGCTGCAAAGCGACCGCGAGAAACTACTCAACCTGGAAAAAGAACTGGGCAAGCGTGTAGCCGGACAAGCTGAAGCCATTGAAGTGGTGGCTGATGCCGTTCGCCGGAGTCGTGCCGGTATGCAGGACCCCAAACGGCCTATTGGCTCGTTTATCTTCCTCGGCACCACAGGCGTCGGTAAGACGGAAGTAGCCCGGACGCTGGCTGAATACCTGTTCAACGACGAAAATGCGCTGGTACGGATCGACATGTCGGAATATCAGGAGCGCCACGCCGTAAGCCGTTTGATTGGTGCCCCTCCGGGCTATGTGGGCTATGACGAAGGTGGTCAATTGACCGAAGCTGTGCGTCGGAAACCCTATTCGGTGGTACTGCTTGACGAAATCGAAAAAGCACATCCCGATGTCTGGAACATTCTGTTGCAGGTACTCGATGAAGGGCGTTTGACGGACAACAAAGGCCGTGTAGCGAACTTCAAGAATACGATCATCATCATGACCTCGAACATCGGAAGCCACCTGATTCAGGAGAAATTTGCCGAAGACGAAGGCTGGAACCACACGCTGGTGCTGGAGGAAGCCAAGTCGGCGGTCATGGAATTGCTGAAACAAACCATCCGCCCCGAGTTTCTGAACCGGATTGATGAAATCGTAATGTTTGAACCGCTGACTCAGGCGAACATCCGCAAGATTGTTGACATTCAGTTCCGGGGTATCAAGCAACGGCTAGCCGAAAACGGTATCCAACTCGACGCTACCGACGAAGCCCTGGACAAACTCGGCGAAGAAGGGTTCGACCCGCAGTTTGGTGCCCGTCCGCTGAAACGGGTGTTACAACGCCGGATACTCAACGAACTGTCGAAGAGTATCCTATCGGGCGAAGTTAAGAAAGACTCGGTCGTACTGATGGAGTTGAGCCACGACGGCGAGATTGCCTTCACCAATCTGGATGCGGAAATTGAGAATCTGTAATTGATAGATTAAGTGAAAAAGCCCGGCTACTGTGAAGTGGCCGGGCTTTTTTTGTTTACAATCTTGTCCCTTGTGTGTTGTCAGTTTCTTAAAACTGACACAATAGGTTTCTTAAAACCTATCAGATATTCCAGCAAATAAACGAGATCCTGAGAAACTGAAAACGCAATCATGTGAGACTCTTTAACAAATAAACTGCCTACCTCGTCAGCCCATCCCGTTTGGCTCGGTCACGGACGCGTTGGGCGCGCGCCTTACTATCGGGGTGCGTTGAGATAATGGAGGCAATACGTCCTCCCTGCTCACCACCACCCAACTTAGCCAGTTTCTCGAACGACGTAGCCAACGCCAGAACGCTATACCCGTTCTGCTTTAAAAAACCATAGCTATAATCATCCGCTTCGGTCTCCTGCTGACGACTATACTTAGCGTCCCATAGATAATTAGCGACCCCGGCTAACTGCGATTGCGCCAGTTTCCCCACCGTACCTGAACCCGAAGCCAATGCATCCCGTAAGGCTGTTGTTTGAAGGCCCCGTTTCATGGCATCTCGGCTGTCGTGATTAATAACGTGTCCGATTTCATGTCCCATAACGGCCAGTAGTTCGTTATCCGTCATAATGTCCATCAACCCTTTAAAAACACGCACACTGCCATCAGCTGTGGCAAACGCATTGACGTCAGGAACTTTGTACACCTTAAAATTGAGGGGTAACCCACCAATGGTATGGTGGCGGCTAACGATTTTATTTAATCGAATTGTTAACGGATCGTTTGCGTCGGCTACGGGGTTTTTAGCATCCATTTCCTTGATTGCCTGTTTCGATACCTCAGCGACCTGCGCATCGGATACAGTAGCTGAACTGACAGCTTCCATCAAGGCCTGCATCAGGCTCGGTTTGGTAGTCGTTTGCGCCTGACTTAGTATAGGGAACCAACTTGTTATAAAAATTAGGCTTGTTAGGTACTTCATAGGTTGAGTTATTCTTTAAGTAAAACCTGTACTGTTCGTAAATGGATTTACTCTATTGACTCTTTAAAAAGATAAAAGTTTAGTTGACTGCCTTAATTACGGCGAAGTTGCGTACGCTATGGCCAGAATAGACGCAAAACAACAAGTCAGGATAAGCTGATTTTCAGTCAGATTTGCCAGATGGCGAATCGTTTGGCATTTTTGCCAACAGAAGGGTCAGAACACCTCAAAAATCCGATAATCAGACTACTAGATGAAAGAGCAATCACGGCGAAGTTTTGTCAGGAAAAGCGTTGCAGCCGGCCTGGGAGCCAGTTTACCTATACTCTCGGCAGCGCCAAAAGAAATGTTTGTCCACCACGTTTTCTTCTATTTGAAAAATGTTGGCAATGAAGCCGACAAAGCCAGGCTTTTGGAGGGCTTGAACAAACTTGCCAAATGTCCGACCATTAAAATGGTACACATTGGCACGCCCGCAGGTACAACCCGCTCTGTCATTGAGCGTTCGTACACTTACTCGTGGCTGTGTTTCTTCGACAGTGCCGCCGATGAAGAGGCTTACCAGAAACACCCTATCCACGACGATTTCCGAAACAACTATGCATCGCTCTGGGAGAAAGTAGTAATCTACGATTCTGTTGGTCCAAAACGGTAGTTTTTAGTAGCTTACTAAACTGTCCAAACCCCTAAATATCCAGGAGGGGACTTTTCTCACTCGCAGACAAAGTCCTCTGCTGGATATTTAGAGGTTTGGAGACAGGAAGAGAAAGAACAAGCCTGTAGACAGTTATTAATTAACCAGCCGCAATAGGTTCGTTT
>CAXTJJ010000308.1:0-7643 GCA_964244155.1 uncultured Spirosoma sp. | reverse complement strand
GAAGTGCGACTACGTGATTTGTCTTTCTCACCTTGGTTTCAAATACAACAACGAGCCAACCGTTTCCGACAATGTATTAGCGGCCAAAACGCAGCACATCGACCTCATTATTGGCGGACATACGCATACGTTTCTGGATGCGCCTGTAGCGGTCAACAACCTTAACGGGCAGCCTGTCTGGATTAACCAGGTTGGTTTTGCAGGTATCAACCTCGGCCGAATCGATCTGGCGTTTGAAAAAGGCAAAGCCGTTGCCAGCACCGGTCAGTCTGTTGAAGTGAAGTAAATCCAGTCAAAACGGTCCTATGAGCCCGATCTTCGCCAAACTCAATTATAAAGCTCAGTCCGAAATAGTCGTTATCAACGCGCCTGAGGAGTTTTTACCGGTTGTTAATGAAATGGGCTCACTAGCAACCGTGGTTACTTATATTCAACAGATCGAACAGGGTGAGTTTGCTATTGCGTTTGTGAAAACTCAGCAGGAAGTAGACTCGGTGAGTACACTTTTAGCGGAAAAGCTAAAGGGTGATGGCATCCTTTGGCTAGCCTACCCCAAAGGCTCTTCAAAGAAATACACCTGCGATTTCAATCGAGACACGGGTTGGAGCCTTCTTCGCAAATCAGGCTTCGAAAGTGTACGGATGGTAGCCATCGACGAGAACTGGAGCGCATTACGTTTCCGTAGGGTGGAGTACATAAAATCCATGACTCGCCAAACTAGTCGGGCTTTAACCGATTAGGCAAAAACGAAGGCTCGACTAGAGAGCATTAAAATGCTTTGCTAGCTTGGTAAGGAGAAACTACCTTTGATCTTCTTTTAATAACCCAATACCTCAATTTCTATTTTCATGTCTGATATTAAATTAACTCTCGGCGAGAAGACCTATTTTCCATTTATAGATAAGCCCATTGCTTACGAAGGACGCGAGTCCGATAACCCGATGGCGTTTAAATATTATGACGCCAATCGGATTATTCTGGGCAAACCGATGAAAGACATATTCCGGTTTGCTACGGCTTACTGGCATACCTTCTGCGGCACTGGTGGCGATCCCTTTGGACCTGGTGTCAAACACTTTCCGTGGGATGCCAAGGCCGACCGGCTGGCAGCGGCTCACGTCAAAATGGACGCGGCTTTCGAGTTTATCACAAAAATCGGGATGGAGTTTTACTGCTTCCACGATACCGACGTAGCGCCAGAAGGTAATTCGAACGCGGAGTTCGAGAAAAACTTCCGCGCCATTGTCGACTATGCCAAACAAAAGCAAGCGGCCAGTGGTGTAAAACTGCTGTGGGGCACGGCCAATCTGTTCTCGCACGAGCGCTATATGAACGGCGCATCGACCAACCCCGATTTTCATGTACTGGCCCACGGCGGCTGGCAGGTGAAAAATGCCATCGACGCTACCATCGAACTGGGCGGTGCCGGGTATACATTCTGGGGAGGTCGCGAAGGGTATATGTCGCTGCTGAACACCAACATGAAGCGCGAGCAGGAGCATTTAGGGCGATTTCTGCAAATCAGCCGCGATTATGCGCGTAAACAAGGATTTAAGGGTTCGTTCTACATCGAACCGAAACCAATGGAACCAACCAAGCATCAGTACGATTTCGATGCGGCTACGGTAATCGGTTTCCTTAATCGCTTTGGCTTGCAGGATGATTTCGAACTGAACCTTGAAACCAACCATGCTACCCTGGCGAACCATACGTTTGCCCATGAATTGCAGGTAGCGGCCGACAATAATATGCTTGGCAGCATCGACGCTAACCGGGGCGACTACCAAAACGGCTGGGATACCGATCAGTTCCCGGTGGATGTTTACGAGCTAACCGAAGCCATGCTGGTGATTCTGGAAGCAGGTGGATTGAAATCGGGTGGTGTGAATTTCGATGCGAAAACGCGCCGGAATTCCACCGATCTGGAAGATATTTTCATTGCTCACATTGGCGGTATGGATACCTTCGCCCGGGCAGCGATTGCGGCCGAAGCTATTCTGGCAAAATCGCAGTACAAAAAACTACGGGCCGAGCGTTACGCCAGCTACGATTCAGGTGAGGGTGCCCGCTTTGAAAAAGGGGAGCTAACGCTCGACGATCTGCGTCAGTATGCGCTGACCAATGGTGAGCCAAAACAACTTAGCGGCAAGCAGGAGTTGTATGAAATGATTGTGAATCAATATATTTAACAAATTGAAACGCGGCTTGTGCGGATTAAACAGATTTTTACTAATCTGTTTAATCCGCACAAGCCGCGTTTCAATCCTTTCTATGAAAACACTACTCCTACTCCTTGCCAGCTTACCGGCTTTTGCGCAAGCCTCAACCGACGAAGCCGCCGTACGAACAACAATTAAACTTATGTTTGACGGTATGCGTAAGGGCGATTCGACGCAGATCAAGAATACGTTTCTGCCCGGTGCTTCCCTGCAAACTATCGCCAAAAACAAGGAAGGAGATGTTTCGGTACGAACAGACGACATTGGAAAGTTTGCCGCTTCAGTCGTTAAATACCCCGCCTTTACGCTCGATGAACGGTTGTCGGGAATGGAAATAAAAATTGATGCCGAACTGGCTACCGCCTGGACACCTTATGTTTTTTACTTAAAAGAGCAAAAAAGCCACTGTGGCGTAAATGCCTTCACGCTGGTGAAGGTCAATGGCAACTGGAAAATTCAGGGCATCATCGACACACGCCGGAAAGACAATTGCCCGGATTTGCCGAAGCAGTAATGTCTCAAATAGCCTCTGGCTGTTTCAGACTCAACTCCACTTCGGCTTGCGTTTTTCCAAAAAAGCGGCCATCCCTTCTTTAGCGTCAGGTGTTTGCTGAAGTTGACTAAATTGATCATACAAAAAAGCCTGTTGTTCGCTGGACGGCAGGCTTTTTAGTTGTTGGTAAGCTCGCAAACCAAACCGCATAGCCGTAGGCGAAAACTGTTTCAGCTCGTCGATCAGGCGGGTAACTGCCTTATCCAGGTCCTCAGCAGGAACAACCTCCGTTACTAAACCAAGGGCAAGCGCATCCGGCGCAGACAGCGTTTTTGCCCGCAGACAAAGGTCAAGCGCGGTTCGTGCGGGCATGATGTCGAGAAGAACGGAAAGCACCTGAAACGGAAATAATCCACGTCTGACCTCTGGCAAGCTGAAGAGTGCCGACTCAGCCGCAACTACATACGTACTTGTTCCTACCAGCAAAAAGCCTCCCGCATACACCGGCCCCTGTACACGGGCAATGCATGGCTTGTGCAGTCCGGTTATTAGTTCTCCTAACCGAACCGGCCCCGATGGCTCAGGCACGGTTGTGGTTTCTGTCGCATCGGACTGTACCAGGCTTTTCAAGTCCATACCGGCGCAAAACGTATCGCCCGAAGCAGCGAGCACAACCAGCCAAATGTCGTCAGTATAATGGGCGTATGCCAATGCAAATGCCAATTCAGCGAGCATCAGCGGGTTAAGCGCGTTCTTTTTTTCGGGCCGATTCAGCGTGATGGTCAGCACATGGTCATGGAGTGATGTGAGCAGATACCGAAAGCCTTGAGCGGGCAGTTGAGCCGTTTGTTCGAACGTATAGAGCATGGCCGAAAAGTACGAAAATACCGTTTACGAAATGTTCTCCGTCAACTATATGATTATGTGTCCATTTAAAGTTATTCCGGTAAGTTTCCCTTCTCCTAAACCCTCAAGTCGTTATGAAACCATTTACTTTTCTAATCCTGATGCTGATCGGTTTGACATCAGCACAGGCCACGCACTTACTCGGCGGTTATATAAAGGCAAGTCCCATCTCGGCTCTTAGCTATCGAATTACAACGGTATTATATATGGACGAAATTCGTGGCAAAGCGGCCGCCGATCAGGCCGAGTCGATACAGGTGTGTTTTGGCGATGGAAGCACAGGCGTGGCTTACCGGGCCAGCCGCATTTTTATAAATGATAAAACTACAAGTGTCAATAGCTATAGCATAATTCATACGTATACCGGGCCAAGCAACTATTCGTTAATCGTTTCGGTATCAAATCGAACAGGCGTTAAGAACATCAGCAATGCAGATAATCAATTACTTACCCTTAGAGCTGTAATCTCAACTACGGCAGCACCAACTAATGAATCGCCAACACCTGGCTTTCCACAAACCGGGTTTCGTGTTGGAGCCAATCAAAAAGCGGTCCTTACACTGAACGCAACAGATAGTAATGGAGATAGTTTGGCTTATAGCCTGGCGAAACCGCTTACGAGTATCAATCAATCTTCCTGCGACGCCAAATCAGTAACGGCCTATCAATTTCCGAATGACATAACGCGTCAGGGTACATTTAAAATCAATAACCGTACTGGAGAACTGACCTGGGATGCGCCTACCGAATTAGGTTACTACAGTGTCGCCGTAACCATTGATGAGTACCGAAATGGCAACCTTATCAGCCAGACGATTCAGGAGATTACGTTACTGGTCGAAGATATTCCCGGCACACCCGGCACCATTCCTCCGTATGAACCCGTAACAGAGGGAACCGCGCCGGTTATTGTTACAGCCACCACTGAGTATGAGGATGTAAATTTTCGCTTAACTACCTTTCCAAATCCGGTCGATGAGCGATTACAGGTGGTTATCCAGACGAGCAATCCAACGATTGCAACCTTACAACTCACCGATGCTAACGGGCGCAAACTGCACGAATCGACCTTCAATCGGCTGGCGCGGCAGCATGAGCAGCTTATTAACCTTGGAAATTTAACGCCGGGCGTTTACCTGGTACGTGCTATTGTTGGTGAGCGGACGCTGACGCGTAAAATTGTGAAGCGGTAGTTTTCTGTCATGCTGACGAAGGAAGCATCTTAATGATTAACTTTTAAGATGCTTCCTTCGTCAGCATGACAAAATTCATCTCCACTATAACAATTGCTTCCACGTTCCCTTGACCCAGTTATATTTGAGCGTACTTGGCAAGGCCCGCCAGAAGTATTTCGTCACGTCAACAGCAAAGGACGGCTGCATATAGCAGTTTATGGCACATCCCTCGCAGGCAGGCAAACGCCCTTCCAGAGCCACTAGTTTCTGTACCTCAGCAGAGCGATAGAGTTCATACAGGTTATCCTCGACGGCGAAGTCTTTAAGTCCTAAATGATAACAGGGCAATACGAGTTTATTTTCGGGAGAGATAACGATAGTCGTGCTGCCAGCGCGGCAGATCGGGTCTTCGATATGGTTGCCTCCATCGCGCCGAAGCTGAATAAAAGCATCGTTCAAATACACATTTTTCTGTTTTCCCCACCACGACATTTTCTGGAGCGCATCCTCCGAGAACCTGTCGCCGGTTTTGACAGTATTGTACTCGAATACCGGATTCAGAATTAAAACAAGGTCGTTGGGCAGACAAATTTCTTGGTGCATCTGCCTGATCTTATCCACATTGTGCTCAAAAATTGTGAATAAGATATCGGGGCGTTCGCCCAGACTCCGGGCAATGGCGATAGACTCCATTACCTTATCGAAGCACTTCACACCCCGTGACTTGTCGTGCTCGTCGGCAATGGGCGAGTCGAGGGAGAAGTGGAGCATATCGATCAACCCCCGCAGTCGTTCTGCCTGTTTCGGATACAGCAGCGCGTTGGTCGTGACGGTCGTAATCAGACCGAGGCTTTTGGCTTCCCGAAGGAGTTCGGGTAGTTGGCGGTGCAGCAGTGGCTCGCCACCCGTAAAATCGACAACCCGAACGCCTAACTTTTTGAGGTCGCGTAGATTTTGGCGGGCATTGTCGAGGGTGACATAGGGGGAAGGCCGCTCCCATATATCGCAAAAACTACAGGTCGCATTGCAGCGATAGGTAACGTAGTAATTGCAGAGAACCGGATGGGAGATAAGGCGCATCCCTACAACAACATTTTAAACAGACTCACCAATTTATCTTTCAAATCTTTCCGGTCGACGATGAAATCCAGGAAACCGTGGTCAAGAACAAACTCGGCACTTTGAAAACCTTTCGGCAGGTCTTTACCAATGGTTTCGCGGATAACCCGCGGACCGGCAAAGCCAATCAGGGCTTCGGGTTCGGCAATGTTGAAATCGCCCAGCATGGCATATGAGGCCGTAACACCACCCGTGGTCGGATCGGTCAACAGCGATACATAGGGCAATTTGGCTTTGTCCAGCAGGGCTAACTTGGCCGATGTTTTTGCCATCTGCATAAGCGAAAATCCGGCTTCCATCATGCGTGCCCCCCCGGATTTCGAGACCATCAAAAACGGCGTCTTGTTGGCAATGGCATGATCAATAGCGCGGGCAATTTTCTCGCCAACCACTGAGCCCATCGACCCACCAATGAAGTTAAAATCCATTACCGCTGCCGTTACGGTTAGGCCATGCATTGGACCGTAAGCAGTCCGAACGGCATCTTGTAAACCGGTTTTGGCGATAGTTGCTTTGACACGGTCGGGATATGATTTTGTATCGACAAATTTGAGCGGATCAGCCGAACGCATGTTGGCGTCCAGTTCGGTGAACTCGTTATCGTCAAACAAAATAGAGAAATAGGCGTCGGAGCCAATTTTTTCATGGTAATTGCAATGGACACACGTATACGCGTTGAGTTTGTGCTCCCGCGTATTCATTACTTTTTTGCAATTCGGACATTGATACCACAACCCGTCGGGAGCTTCCCGTTTCATTTCGGTTGGGGTTTGAATACCCTTATCTTTTCGGACGAACCAAGACATTTTCAGTAAGTAATTATCAGGAAAGGAACGACAAAGGTACAAAGAAAAGCAGACCAACAAGTACATTTAAGCATTCGCCAATGAGCAGCTGGCCGCTAGCCTGTATGTACCAGCGCAAACCAGACAGTCGTTTTACAGCGCATTCCGTTTTTTTATACCGATAAAGTTGTTGCTTTGCGACCATGAAACACGCATTGACTGCATTGCTTTTAGGCATTACCGTATCTGCTTTTGGTCAGGCATCGGTTGCCTATTACCCGTTTAACAACATTATTACAGTTAGTACCAATGCCGACCGGGCGTTCTGGGCCGATGCCCGTGTACAAACCAATACGGTATTTGGCTCGCTGAGCACCACCATTTGCCCAATGGTGAATGTGGCGCGGAAGGCGCAGGTAAATTACTATACGGGACTGGGTGTTCGCTTTAATGCGCTAAACGGCATCGACGATCGCGATATTCTGGAAGGGTATTCGCTGCACGTTGGCGTGCGAATCAGGCCATTAACCATGATCCCCAACCTACGTGTTGCCTTCGAACTAGCCCCCTACTCCCGTAAAGATTTCAAGACAGGCAACCTTCAATCGTTTTTGGGACTCGTATACCAGTTTTCGAAAAAGCCTTAAAAGGAGGAAAGGGAGGATGGAGAAAGGGGACGAAAGGAAAGAGAGAAATAGATCATTATGTTCCTCTTTATATCCTCTCGTCCCCTTTCTCCATCCTCCCTTTCCTCCCTCTCCTCCTCTATTTCTGATTATACGTCATCGCTCCATGGGCGAGCTTATCGGCGCGATCAAAAAGTTTCAGCGCTTTTTGGAAGGTGTCATCCGATTGACTGATAACCCGAAAGAATTCGTTATTCTGTCCGCCCTTGTTATTTTTCTGATAAACTGATCGAGCCACTAGTGCCTTCAGCTGATTACGG
>CAXTJJ010000307.1:0-7646 GCA_964244155.1 uncultured Spirosoma sp. | reverse complement strand
TTTTTTAAACCATTCCGGGTGTTCCCTTGCCCAGGGATGATCGGGAGAACACTGAATGGCGAGATCCATAGCAATCTCTATTTCGTAATTTTTAGCGATGGCAATCAGGTGTTTGAAATCATCGACCGTACCCAGTTCAGCATGAATGGCATCATGCCCGCCCGCTTCCGAACCAATACCATAGGGAACGCCCGGTTCGCCAGGCTGGCAGATAACCGAGTTGTTCTTACCCTTCCGATGCGCTGTGCCGATAGGATGAATAGGCGGCAGATAAAGAACATCGAAGCCCATATTCGAAATTCGGGGAAGCAGGCCCTCTACATCTTTGAAGGTACCATGTTTGTTTTCCTCCCGTGAAGCCGAACGTGGAAACAGACAATACCAGGTGCTGTATCCGGCACGAGCCCGGTCAACCTCTACGCCCAGTTCATGTGCATAGCGCGTGGGGTATTTGCGTTCGGGGTAGCGATTGGCATAAAACGTAAATTGATCGCTTTCAGCAACAGACACGGCCTCATCGTAGCGGTCAACATCGCGAAAGAGGGCCGCTAAACCGCGGAGCACCTTAACGTCCTGTGGCTCTTCGACCGGTTCAGGCTTCTTTTTGCCCTTTCCTTTGGTGGCCTTTATTGGTTCGGTTCTTATTCCACCCGCCCGTTCAATCATACCATCCAGATAGGTCGCCCCAGCCAGCAACTCGCTCGTGATGCGTTGACCATCAGCGACTTTTAAATGAATTTCGTGCTGCCAGGACGCCGGATGGTTAATCCAGGCTTCGAACGTATATAGATAACGACCTTGTTTTTCAGCAATAAACGAGGCACCCCAGCGGTCATTCCCAAGCAGAGCCATCGCCGTTTCCGTCCAGGCAGCATCGTCAGTATGCCTATAGAGCAGAACAGCCGTGAGGTAATCATGACCATCGGCAAAGATGTCGGCTTCAACAGCCACAACATCTCCGGGAATAGCTTTTATCGGGAATTGGCCACCGTCAAGTTCGGGGCTAACACGCTCGATAACGACGCGGGATTGGCCGAAACCAGGTTGATCGGAAAGCGAATTGGGTAGACTCATTACAAAATCGTTTGATTTATTAATCGAAAACGGTTGAGCAATGTTACAAAAAAAGCTGGTTCTACTACATTAATCTGCTTCGGATCGGGACCTTATTTGCCCTGTGCTTACCTAGTTCCGGTTTAGGTTTCCCTCATCTTTTGTGCTCTCATGAGCCTGACTAGCGGGAATGGCCGCCGACGGTTTGTAGGTCAGATAGACTTGAAATACCGAGTTAGACACAAATGTACCTGTATTAGGTTGCCTTGGCAACGGGTTTTGAGCTTCGATACCACCATAGACGTACCCGACCAGTAGCCGGGTGTTACGCGGAATTTTAGCCAGATTGATTACTCCATTGTCAAATACATAGCCTTTAGTTATCATCGTCTGATTTAGCAGAAACGGCACGCTGGAGCCAACCAGCCGATTACCGGGTATCGGGGCAGGCAGGATAAATTCTTTATAAATACCCCCAGCCGATTGTATAAACGTGCTTATATCGGCCACAAACGGAAAGCCGTCGTTGCGATGTTCCAGTGTTGCACTGTCGTAAACCATTTTCTGGGAAGCGGTCTGGGAATAATAATAATGACCAATACCGCCAAAAAACGTATGATAAACGGATTTGGTAGGCCCACTATCGTATACCGAAATAACGGGGCAGTTATACTGACTGAATTTCTGATTGGCAGTGGGAACAATAACCGGAGTGCCAGGGCCATTGATATAAACCGGATAAGTATAAGCACCAATAATACCGGGTCTGAAAACACCCCCATAGACAGCAATTCGCGGCTGGCCCGTGGTCGGGTCAATGTCGGCAACGGTATTTCCATCCCGACGATGAAACGGGTGATCGCTGTTTGTGGTGGTGGTAGCCCCGTAGCTATTGATCGTCAAGCTATTGGGCAGCAGAGTAAAAATCCGCACTTCTTCGGTATAGGTCTGCTGAAAATCGCTACCACCAAAGGCCCGGTATTGGCCAATAAAGTTCTGCCCGAAAACAAGATAAAACGCTGAATTTAACTGAAGTAGCTCTCCACCCGTTACGGCAAAGCGATCGTCCTGCCCAAACTCCATCAAAGCGGCAATCCTGGCCGGACTTTGCGCGGATTTAATGGCGGCTACCATGTCATCGACCTTAAACCGTATGATCGTGTTGAAAGTCGTCATGTTACTCTTATCGGCTTTCCAGCCGTAGCCCCCAACCAGGTAAAGTTGATCGTTGGCCAGATCGTAGTACTGCTGTGAATTGGTCGCCTGTAGGGGTGCCGACAGATTTGCGGGTAGTTTTCTTACATCAAAAGACCACTGTTGTCCACTTACCGGATTGATGACAAACAGAAAGTTATTTGCGCTGTCGCGAACGAAATTAGTGGCCGGAGCTGACTCAAATGTATGCAGCCCCTGTCGGCGTCCACCCACAATAATCCACTCACCTGCTTTAGAGGTGGCAACCGCATAAGATTGCAAACGGGGTAATGGCTTTGCTCCCGCGTAGGTCACCTCCTTGAAATCAAGCGTAAAAGGAAGCGCATTGGCAACAAGTTTCGGTGGTGTAGTCTTTATCTGGGTTCTTGCGGGCTTTCTGGACTGAGCCTTGCCCGTTATCGGATTAACCGACAGGGAAAGCCACCAAGTGAAGGGTATCAGCCAGATCCCGATTGTCGAAAATTTCATACTGTCTGTTTGTTAGGAACGTTAGCTTGGATTGGTCTGCTGTAGCTTTTTTACGAAGTACAGGATAGTCAGGAGTTTATTGGGCGACAGATCCCGTGAAATAGGCATGTACCGTGGATCGTCGACGTCGCGCGTCAGGTAGAATGGGATACCTCCGGCTGCAATTTCGAGCTGGCCATTTACATAAGGTGGCGCGTTGAAAACTGGTCCCCAGGGGGGATTAGTGGAAAAGACGGTGAACGAATGCAAATCGGTCAAGTCTATCTGCGCTTTCATACTGGGGTACAGTTTCATATAAGGGGCCATCATGGATTGAACCTCCACCCAGTCGGGATTCGTATTCACCGGATACTGCGCCCAGACCAGGCAGGAGATGAGGTGATCCTGCTGTGGGGCCACTTTCGACCAGTCGGGGTGGGGAACAT
Source organism: uncultured Spirosoma sp. (assembly GCA_964244155.1). Taxonomy (GTDB): domain Bacteria; phylum Bacteroidota; class Bacteroidia; order Cytophagales; family Spirosomataceae; genus Spirosoma. The sequence goes on along the minus strand of CAXTJJ010000307.1, from coordinate 4,485 downwards.
CAGGGTCATAGACAATGATAAAGTATAACTGCCCATCGAGTTCGGGGGTACGCTGACCGGGGTTTTTACGAACGCTAAGGGTAACGGTAGCAAAGCCCGTAGCATCGGAGGGCGAAATCACTGCTTGCAGGGCGCCATTGGCCTGGGGAGTGTTGCCCGGATTGGTGGGCGGTACGGTGGCCCCTGGTGTTTTTCCGTGTACACTTTCGACGAAAACTGCCAACTGTTTACCACTGACCGGTATGCCCTTCCGGGATACGTACACCCGTGTGGTCGTCGTTGTGGTCGGATCGCCCGCCATTCGGATCGGCCTGATTTCGACCGCATAAGCCAGTTCGTCCGGGGTTTCAGTCAATACTGCTTGTTTGCCAATATCCGTCCGGGAGGTCATCAGACTCAGGGAACCGCTGTCCAGTAGTTTGAGTTGAGCGGGGCTCAGGTCCAATTCGGTAATATGAGCATTGTTATCGTAGGCAAAGGCCGAATAATCGACCTCGCCCAATAACTTTGGTATGGGGCTCGCTGGTGTTGATACGATGGCCGTTAACGTACCCAGATCGACCGGTGGCCCGCCCGCCGTTTGTCGACAAAGGCTATTGGCCAGATCAATGACCAGCTTTTTCCGTACCTTATCCACTTTGAAGGGGCAGGTATTAAAGGAGGGCGAATTCCAGGGGTCGCTGTTCGAAAATGGGCGAGCCTGTAACCACCGCTGTCCCGGATTATAAAGCGGTTCATTGGCATATACAGGACCAAACGCTCCGGTAATCCGGCCCAGGCGAAAATTAACGTCCTGCGGAACATTCTGGTAACCGTCCAGAACGAATTTAAAGGAAAGCAGCAACTGCCCGTTTACGGTTAAAGTAGCGGCACGAAGCTGCTGAAGAATGGGTGAAGAGGTAGCAGGCCAGTTTTTGGGATCGAAGCGAACCACGGTTTGAAACAGGCCACAGGCATTCATGTCACCACCAAAGCTATCCTGCTCATAATCGCCCGGTTGCCAGCTTCGGGTGGGTAACACCGAGTTGACCCAGAATGAGTTCAGGGTAGCCGGATCTACACTCCCTGTAATGGATGCCCCATCGCTCAGCGTTAGTTGCAGTTGCATACCGAACAGGGTTGACACGCCTTGCTGATAAACGTCCAGATCAACAATCCGGGCAATGTCCGGCTTATCGGTTGTGTTCATACTAGCCCCTATCAGTGTGTCGGTGTTTACAAACCCATCAGGCCCGATAACGGATTTCACGGTGCAGTTCCGAAACTGGAATCGATGCTGACCGTTCGGTTCCTGCCAGGGTGAGGGTGTGGTACAGTCCGGATCATAATGCACTGGGTCATTGTTCACCGTCGACGGGTCCGTAAAGAACTGGCCGCTTATGTGTATTCTTGGCACATCTAAATAACTCATAACAGGATAGGGAAGGAATGGGTATGTGTAAACAAATAATGAATTGAAAAAATAGCTGGCGATTGGGGAAATATACCAGCTAATTGAGTTAATTGCTTAATGATGAGAAAACTATCTAGTCAATTTATTTTCTGGTAGTACAAAGTTTACATGTACTTTTTACTGTAATCATACCGCTATTTGTATAGATCTCGGTAGATTAAATACTATCTATTATCTATTTTCTTATTCAATGTAGAGTAAGGATACTTTCGCAAGAGATAACAAGCTTTTTCACCAGAAAAGGGATGGAGAATTTGACGTATAAAATTACCGGACAGCTGCATATTGGCCACACCTACGTAACCTATCGTGCCATCCGAACACAGGATGGACTCCCTGTTGTCTTAAAAACGCTGAAAGCACCCTACCCTTCTGCCCAGTCGCTCAATCAACTGCGACACGAGTTTTCCCTTCTTCAACGGTTATCGTACAAGACGGTCGTTAACGCACTGGCGATCGAACCGTTCGGCAACAGTTTGGCCCTGATCAGTCAGGAAGCACGTGGGGTTAACCTGGCAGTCTATACGGAAGACAAACCAATTGAGCTGGCTCCGTTCTTCACAATTGCCCGTCAGCTTGTGGAGACAGTACAGACTCTGCATCGCCATCGGATCATCCACAAGAACATCTCTCCTACCGATGTACTTTTCGATTCGGTCACCCAGCAGCTAACCTTATGTGGGTTCAGCCTGGCTACAGAATTAGCCCGCGAGCTACAATATGCCAATGCCGGCGACATCGTGAATGCGGGCAACCTTGCTTATATATCCCCCGAACAGACGGGACGCATCAACCGCACCCTCGATCACCGGACGGATTTATACTCGTTGGGTTGTCTGTTCTATACGTTACTCACGGGTCAGCCGCCCTTCTCTACCGACGACCCGATGGAGATGGTCCATGCCCATATTGCGTTACCGCCCAAGCCACCCCATACCCTGCGGGCAGACCTGCCAGTGATGTTATCGCAACTTGTTCTGCGGCTATTGGCCAAGAGTCCCGAAGACCGGTATCAGAGCGCTGCGGGCTTGCTTTTTGACCTCGAACGCAGTTGGGAACGTTACGCAGCATCCTCGTACATACCCGACTTCGTGCTTGGTCAGCATGATGTATCGGATCAATTTCAACTGCCAAGAAAACTCTATGGCCGTTCCCAGGAACTGAATCAGTTGCTCAGTTCGTTTCGGCGGGCCGAGGCTGGTGAAGCGGAGGTCGTTCTTATTGGCGGATATGCCGGCGTCGGGAAATCGGGGCTGGTTAGCGAAGTACAGAAATCCATTGTTCAGAATAACGGCCTGTTCATAAGCGGAAAATTCGATCAGTTCAAACGGGACATTCCGTTAAGCTCGCTCTTATCCGCCTTTCGGCAACTGATTCGTCAATTGCTCACGGGCACTAACGAGCAGATCAGCCTGTGGCGTCAGAAAGTATTAGCTGCCGTTGGCCAATCCGGCGAGGTACTTATTGAGGTTATTCCTGACCTTGTCTTGCTCATTGGCCAGCAGCCTGCCGTTCCTGAGCTACCGCCAGTAGAAGCCAACAATCGCTTTAATCAGCTTTTCAACCGTTTTGTCGACGTCTTTGTGCAGGCCGAACACCCATTATGTCTTTTTCTGGACGATTTACAATGGCTCGACTCTGCCACCCGTCAGTGGATCGAAGCCCGGCTCACAGAGCAAAGCCGGGCTCATTTTCTGTTCATTGGGGCTTACCGGGACAATGAAGTCAGCCCCTCCCACCCGCTTATGCTGATGATCGACCGGCTTAGTCAAACCGGAACATCCATTCGGCACGTTAACTTACAGCCGCTGGATAAATTGACCCTTGGTCAACTGGTTGCCGACACACTGGTAACAACGCCCGAGCAGTGTGCCGACCTTTCGGACATCCTCTTTCTCAAAACGGGTGGCAATCCGTTTTTCTCGCGTCAGTGTTTGTTATCGCTCTATGAAGATGGCGCCATTTATTTCGCCCCGGAACAGCAGCAGTGGCAATACGACCTTGATGCCGTTCGGCAGACGAAAATAAGTGATAATGTGGTTGATCTGATGACGGGGCTGATTCTCCGGCTTCCGGTCAGGGTGCAAAACCTGTTGAAGACGGCCGCCTGTATTGGCAACCAGTTCAATGTAGCCACGCTCAGCCTGGTGAGTGAGCAAAGCGTGGAAGAAACGAGAGCCCAACTCGACACCGCCCTGATGCAGGGGCTTATTTTGCCACTCCACGGCTGGTCTAAAGACGATGCCGCTGAGTTTACGTTCCTGCACGACCGGGTTCAACAGGCAGCATTAACACTGCTTCAGGAATTTGACAAGCAACGTACCCGACTCCAGATTGGCAGACTACTGCTCCAGAGCTCCGCCAACAGCGACCACCAGTACAGCCTGTATGAAATTGCCGATCACTTGAATGTGGCCAGTCATTTGATTGTGGATGCCGACGAACGGCAGAAGCTAGTCCATGTAAACCTGGCCGCCAGTATTCGGGCCAAGAACTCGTCGGCCTACGAGCCCGCCCTGCGTTATAGTAAGCTGGCTATGGACTTACTGCCCATAACAGCCTGGGAACAGCCATCCGCAATAACCCGGAAACTCCTGCTACAGCGGGCCGAAAGCGAGCATCTCTGCGGTAACAATTCCTCAGCTGAGTTTTATTTCGATCAGGCCGTTGACCACGCCACCGACACCCTGGATAGAGCAAGGGTTTACCAGCAAAAAATCCACTATTATACTAATTTAGGCAAATTTGAACTGGCCTATAAAACCGGGCGCGAAGCTGTTGGGCAATTGGGTGTACACCTGCCCGCGGCCTTTTTCCCTCCCATGTTTGCCAAAGAGCTGATCGTGTACCGCCTTTTGATTGGCAATCGCCAAATAAAAGATATCATCGACCTGAAGCCGATGACCAATGAACGGATGCAGATGGCCATTCTCCTTATGGCTTCGTTTGTACGGGCGGCTTATCAGATAAAACCTCAGCTATGCATAGCGGTTTGCGCCCGGATGGTTACTATTTGCCTTCGTCATGGGCTT
>CAXTJJ010000306.1:0-7657 GCA_964244155.1 uncultured Spirosoma sp. | reverse complement strand
GGTGATGGTCATCTTAACCTAGGAATCATAATGAATCTTAAAAATCATAACAATCTGCGTTCCATCTGCTATGTAGGATTGGAATGATGTTTGCCTGTAATGAGCTTTAGAGAAATTTACTTTTAAGATTTTCTATCCAGAATAAACTCTCATTACTATTTTCAGAAAGGTTTATGAACATTATTCGGTTTACCCTACTCCTCTGCTTACTGGGGCTTGGGCAAGTATTCGCACAGTCAATCTATCAGGGTCCCCAGCCCGAAGCCTTATTTACGGCTGCACCCGAAAAAGCGTTTCTAGCCGAATTTAATGCGAAGTTCAAGACTGACTTTGATGCTGTCGGCCAGTATGCCAAGCTCGCTAATACGGGCCTGGATACCTGGGAGATGGGCCTTTTCGATGCACGTAAGGCCCAGTCTGCTTTTTACAAAGGGTATCCGCAGGCCGATCAGTTTTCAGCCCCTTTCAAGCAATATATTCAGGCCTGTATTCGGTGGAACTACTGGCGTTTACTCTTGGCCTATCCTATTCTCAGAGGAAACACACAGACTGCTCAGGCAAGTCTGATGTCGCTGCCGTCCGTTATGGTCGAGGAGTTGGCCAGCCTGAACGTGAACGATGAATCGGCCCTGCCTGCTGAGCCTTACCAGAACTTTTTGTTTTTCTACGTTACGTACTTCAACTCGAAGGCTCGGAATTTTGTAAAATATACGTCTGCCGACATCCAAACCAGCCTGCCCGACAAAGCGGCATACGCCCGACAACACCTTACGGGCAAGCCTTATCAGTATGCACTGGCACGGGTGCTATTCGAAAACTGCGAGCAGGCAACCCCCTCATCAGTTCGAGCAGTATTCGATTTATTAAACAAAACACCTGATGCCAGTAGGTACGTGTCTGCTGTAAAAGCCCGTTGTGGTGAGGTGATGGCCCGTAAAGATGAACCCGTGGTGGTTGCCGCTAAAAAGAAGACCATACCTCCCAATACATTCTCCTTTGCCAATCAAAATGGCGATCTTGTCTCGTTTGATGAGTTTAAAGGCAAAGTCATTTACCTCGATGTATGGGCCAGTTGGTGCGGACCCTGTCGGGGCGAGTTTCCCTATTCCAAACAACTTCAGGAACGCCTGACCAAGAAGCAGAAACAAGAGGTTGTCTTCTTATATCTGTCTATCGACGATACTGAGGAAATCTGGAAACGAGCCCTCACTACACTTCAGCTACCCGGCGAACAGGGCTTGTCGAAAGGTGGCTGGCGTTCCCGCATCGTTCAGTATTTTGGCATTCAGGGAATACCCCGCTATATGCTGATCAACAAAGACGGAAACGTTGTCGATGAGAACGCTAAACGCCCTAGCCAGACCGACGCCATTTTGGCGGATATCCTAAAGTTGGTGGCTGAGTAATGAACCCGCACAGCAAAGGCTGACCGTCGGCGGACCGACTGATTTTCAGGATCAGACATGATTTAATCATCATTAATCTTGTAAATCATAATAATCAGCGTTCCATCATCTGCACATACAGTTCTTCAACCTGCTTTCGAGCCCAATCGGTTTTACGCAGAAACGTAAGGTTCGACTTAATGCTGGGGTTACTTATAAAGCAATTTATCCTGATTTTCTGGCCCAACCGCTCCCAACCATAGTGGGCTACCAGTTCGTTCAGGATCGTTTCGAGTGTTTTGCCGTGCAATGGATTATTTGGCTGTTGGTTCATGGTACAAAAAACGTTAATAAACCAATGAGCTGTATTTTCTCCCATATTACCCGACCTTACGTAAACGGATAGGATTACGAAACATACGCCCCAAAGCAAGGTTTAGTATAACTGTATGTGAATGACTTAGAAAGCACTGCTTTATGCAAAAAAAATCTTTACTGTGACAAACAAGTATAGCCTATAGTCTAACTTACATCAGAGACTTTATTCGTTTTAGGTTTGTCAACGCCATTTGGCAACATACTGGTATTAACCGAAGTTATTAGTTGTAAACTGCCTGTTTGACAAAACAATTAATCTAGCATTTCAAACAGGGACAATAGATTTTTCCATAAATACTCGGCGTGCATACTATCTTTGATAGCTGAAAGCACTCATTTGATTAGCCTGCCCACCGTAAGGGTTGATATTTACTGACGATTATGCCTACTGCTGAACGCGAACGTATTTACGAACGAGCCGACAATAAAGGTTGGAAAAAATGGGGTCCTTACCTCTCCGAACGCGCTTGGGGCACTGTTCGCGAAGATTATAGCCCGTATGGCGATGCCTGGAATTTTGTTAGTCACGACATGGCCCGCTCCCGTGCCTATCGCTGGGGCGAGGAAGGTATTGGAGGCATCTCAGACAACAAAGGCCATATCTGTTTTGCGCTGGCTTTCTGGAACCACAAAGATAATATTCTGAAAGAACGGCTCTTTGGCCTGAACGGGCCCGAAGGCAATCATGGCGAAGACGTGAAAGAACTGTACTATTATTTAGACAGTACGCCCACGCACTCCTACATGAAAATGTTGTACAAATACCCTCAGCAGGAATTCCCGTACAACCGGCTGGTGATTGAATCCACCCGCCGTGGTCGGCAGGAACCCGAATTCGAACTGACGGATACGGGTATTTTTGACCAGGATGAATATTTCGACATATTCATTGAATACGCCAAAGACACCCAGAACGATTGGCTGGTGAAAATTACCGCACACAATCGCTCAGCGGTTGAAGCCCCCTTGACGTTATTGCCCACGATCTGGTTCCGGAATACCTGGTCCTGGGGCTATGAGCAATATAACTCCCGCCCCATGCTCAACGGGATTGCCAACAACCAGATTGAGGTGAACCACAAGCAGTTAGGCAAATATAAGCTCTACTGCGAAGATGCTGATGCGCTGCTTTTCTGCGACAACGATACCAATTCCGAACGACTATATGGCCGGCCAAATGTATCCAAATATACGAAAGACGGTATCAATAATTTTGTCGTATCAGGTGGAAAAAAGGGCTTCATCAATCCGAACCAAATAGGCACCAAAGCGTCGGCTCAGTACAGTCGGAAAGTGCCCGCGGGCGAGAGCGTGAGCATACGGTTGCGTTTCAGTGATCAAACTACGCTCACGCAACCCTTTGCCGACTTCGACGAGATCTGGAACAAACGAGCCAACGAAGCCGACGCATTTTACGCCGATTTGCAAAAGAACGTTCAGGATGCCGAGCTGCGGGCTATTCAGCGGCAAGCCTACGCAGGTATGCTCTGGAGCAAGCAGTTCTACTACTATAACGTTAACGAATGGCTCAAGGGCGACCCCAAAATGCCAGTGCCCTTTCAGGGGCGCGTATATGCGCGGAATGAAAACTGGCGGCATATGTACACGGCCAACATCCTGTCGATGCCCGACAAATGGGAATACCCCTGGTTTGCAGCCTGGGATCTGGCCTTTCATACACTAACGCTGGCGCGACTCGATGCTCACTTCGCCAAACGCCAGCTGGCGGTTATTCTCCGCGAGTACTACATGCACCCGAATGGTCAGATTCCGGCCTATGAATGGAATTTTGGCGACGTGAATCCGCCCGTTCATGCCTGGGCAACCTGGAAAGTATATGAAATAGACAAGGAGCAGAACGGCGTTGGCGATGTAAATTTTCTGGAACGAGTGTTCCACAAACTGTTACTTAACTTTACCTGGTGGGTTAACCGAAAAGACGTATCGGGCAATAATATCTTTGGCGGTGGCTTCCTTGGTCTGGATAACATCGGAGTATTTGACCGGAGCCAGCCGCTGCCCATGGGTGGACGCATTGAACAGGCCGACGGTACCGGCTGGATGGCGATGTATACGCTGAACATGCTGCGAATCGCGTGCGAGATTTCGCTTACCCGCCCCTCCTATCAGGATATGGCCAGCAAGTTCTTCGAGCACTTTCTGCACATTGCCTCAGCCATGAATAACCTTGGAAAACAGAATATCAGCCTGTGGGACGAAGTTGACCAGTTCTACTATGATGTGCTGCACATGCCCGACCACAACGCACGTCTGCTAAAAATTCGTTCGATGGTGGGGCTTATTCCGCTCTTTGCCGTTGAGATTCTGGATGAATCGCTGCTATCTCAACTGCCTGATTTCAAACGCCGGGTCGAATGGGTACTTACGAACCGCCCTGACCTGGCCTCGCTGGTGTCGCGCTGGCACGAGCCGGGCAAGGGCGAAACGCACCTGTTGAGTTTGCTGCGTGGCCATCGGATGAAAATGATTCTGAAACGGATGTTCGACGAAGCCGAGTTTTTGTCGGATTACGGCATTCGGGCCTTATCGAAATACCACGAGAAAACACCCTATCAGTTTGAACTGAACAGTGAGATTTTCCAGGTACGCTACGTAGCGGCTGAGTCGGAGATGAGTATGTTTGGCGGTAACTCAAACTGGCGTGGCCCAATCTGGTTCCCGCTCAACTTTCCGCTTGTCGATTCGCTATTGAAGTTCTACCAATATTATGGCGATGATTTCGAGGTTGAGTACCCAACCAATTCCGGACAGGTGATGAGCCTTAAAGAAGCAGCCATGCATCTTACGGAAAGAATCATCCGTATTTTCCGACGTGACGAAAATGGACAAATAGCAGCATACGGTCAAAACAAAAAAATGCAGGATGATCCAAACTTTCAGGGTCTGTATCTTTTCTACGAATATTTCAATGGCGACAATGGCATGGGCCTAGGCGCCAGCCACCAGACAGGCTGGACTGGACTGGTCGCTGATTTGATCGAATACTGGTACAAATACCAGACACATTCACTGGAGGTAGCAGTAGGAACAGAGAAGTAAAATAAAAAAGCCGAACTGAGAAGTACGGCTTTTTTATTTTACTATGTCACCCACTTTTGCAGGGCTGTACTAACCGTTTACTGTGAATAATTTCTCTGTATAGACTACAATCCGGTCTATTCAATCCATCATTAAAGTGGCTTTGTTTTTCATAGCATTTCTGCCTCAATTCATGGATCCAGCCGTAAAGGACACAGTGTGGCCATTTCTCAAGCTCGGCCTAACCTTCATTACCACAGGATTGATTTGGTGTTTAGTTCCGGCAACTTTTTCATCGGCTATATTTTCAGGACTAAAAAGCAATGGACGTGTGGCTTCCTGTATCAATAAAATTTGTGGACTAACCCTGGTAGGCCTTGGCATTAAAGTAGCATTGACCGATAGAAATTAGCCGGGTAGACAAAGTCGCTCTCCAGAAGCAATGCACCGATAAGCTGGTCTCAACCTTTTCGCTACCAAAATCTGGATACAACAATCCGCAATTTGGCTACTGATTGATTTTTGGACCTCCTGACCTTTGTCTCAGCAATTTACCAGCAGAAAAGTCAGGTTATGAAACGTATTGAAACAGTTAATTTAGGAAATCAGGGGTTGGTGGTGCCCGCCATTGGGCTTGGTTGTATGGGCATGACCCAGCTTGGAGGGGCCGACATTTACGGAAAAGCCGATGAGGCAGAAGCCATCGCCACCATTCATCGGTCATTGGAATTAGGCGGCAATTTTCTTGATACAGCCGATTTATACGGCCCGCTGCTAAACGAACGGTTAATTGCGAAAGCCATCTACCGCAATCGGAATCAATATATCATCGCCACCAAGTTTGGCTTCGAGATAGGTGATAACGAGCAGCTTACCTGGCAATTCAACGGTAAACCAGACTATGTCAAAAAAGCCGTCGAACGTTCGCTCAAGAACCTAGGCACCGATTACATTGACCTCTACTACCTGCATCGACTGGATCCAAACACGCCAATTGAAGAAACCGTTGGGGCAATGGCTGAACTGGTTAACGAAGGGAAAATAGGCTATATCGGGCTTTCTGAAGTATCGTCGGCAACCATAAGAAAGGCGCACCAGATTCATCCGGTAACGGCCGTCCAAACCGAATATTCCTTATTTGAGCGGAGTGTGGAAGAAGCGGGCATCCTGGATACCCTTCAGGAACTTGGAATCGGTTTTGTCGCTTATTCACCATTGGGCAGGGGCTTTATCTCCGGAGATATCAAAAGCCCGGACGATTTCGCTGCGGACGATTTCAGACGGAGTATCCCCCGTTTTCAGGGCAGCGCTTTTTACAGAAACATCGAACTGGTTAATGAATTGAAGAAGCTGGCCGATGACAAAGGAATTACTCCGTCGCAGCTGGCCATCGCCTGGGTCGTTTCAAAAGGTTATTTGCCAATTCCCGGCACCAAGCGCGTTACGTATGTGGAGCAGAATATAGAGGCCGCCAGTATCACCTTAACGGCAGAAGAAATAACCCGAATTGAGGCCATTGTTCCACTGGGTACGACCACCGGCGAGCGATATGATGCAACGGGAATGACCTGGATAGATCAATAATTTTTGTTGTGGGGACGGTCGACCGTCCCTACAACAAAAACAGAAAGCAACCAAACACATGAAAAAAGAGGCAAGTCACCCATATAGTATCAATTCAGTTTCCGAATTGCACCGTTTAGTCGGTTTACCCAAACCTCTGCATCCGTTGGTGAGCGTTATCAATCTCAGCGATGTAAACTGCCGTTTGGATGAAAGATTCAGCAGTTTTGTTTATAATTTTTATTCGATCTGCATCAAAAAAAACTTCACCGGAAAACTGAAATACGGGCAGAGCTATTATGATTTCGATGAAGGGGTAATGACTTTTTTCTCGCCCGGTCAAGTGATTTCAACGGTCACTCCAGACGATATGGCCCTTTCAGGTTGGTGGCTGGTTATTCATCCTGACTTCATCCAGCAGTATCAGCTAGCCAAACGTATTAAAGACTATGGCTTCTTCACCTATGCCGTGAATGAAGCTCTTCATCTGTCAGACAAGGAAGAAGGGCTCATTGCCGGTATCATGCAACATATTGAACAGGAATACCAGGCCCTTATTGACAGTTACAGCCAGGATGTGATCGTGTCACATATTGATCTCCTGCTCAACTATGCAAACCGTTTTTATAACCGGCAATTTATAACACGCAAAAACGCCAGCCATGATTTGCTGGCTAAGTTAGAAGAATTGCTGTCGGATCATTTTGATCACGAGCATGTTCAGGAACCGGGTCTTCCAACGGTTCAATACCTATCGAATAAGCTGAACGTTTCGCCAACCTATCTCAGCGATATGCTCAGGAAGCTCACCGGACAAAGTGCACAGCAACATATACATAACAAGCTGATTGAAAAAGCAAAAGAGCGATTAACGACGACCTCTCTCTCAGTCAGCGAAATTGCCTATCAGCTTGGTTTCGAATATCCGCAGTCGTTCAATAAACTGTTCAAGAGCAAGATGAATGTATCGCCACTTGAGTTTAGGCAAACGTTCAATTGATTTTAGCCGTTTAATGACCCTCCATTATTTCGGCAGACAGAACATTGACCGTTTCCCACGAAAAAGGGTACCATCGATCGCGGTTGGCGTCGAATACTTCGGTCGCGGCTTCGCAGGCAAACAGTTTGTAATTGAATTTATCGTAGTTACTGGCTAAATAACCGGGGTAATAATAGATTTTATGCTGCTGACGGGCGTAATTAATCTTCTGGAGCATCAGGTATTTTCCTAAGCTGTGCTTTCGGTAAGCCGGATCGTAAAAATTCATAATACCGGCAATGCTTTGGGCGCC
>CAXTJJ010000305.1:2216-7663 GCA_964244155.1 uncultured Spirosoma sp. | reverse complement strand
TCATTGGTAGACCAAATGTTGGGAAGTCTAATATTCTGGAAGCGTTGTCTTTGTTTGGTCTTTCATGGGAAAGGCTAACGGATATTATTCGCGTAGAAAATTTGCGAGAACTTCACTATAACGGAGATGTGGATAACAGTGCGGTTATAAGTATACAAAGACAAGGTAGTCTAGATTTTGTTGAAGCCTGTAAGTTGACCTTTCTAAAATCAATGGGAATAACAAGAGTTGGTTTATCAAGAAAAAGTATTTCCCAGCCAGATAACATTCACATTAATGACAAGTCTGCTTATCAAATTGACGCTAAATTTGATATATCTAAGCCTGCTGACTTTCATAATATTTTTATCGAAGAAATAAGAAAATATGCCTTTAAGTCTGACGTGAAATTCTTTGAGAAGCGTTTGTCTTTTTTGAACCCACCCTTTGGGAATAATATCTTGTACGTGCTTGAGATAATGCCTGAGCTTAGAAAACTCTACGCCCAATGGTTTCGTCAATATGGTTTACGCCTAGTACTCGACACAGCAAGTCAATCATTAAAGATACAGAAAGAGAAAGGGGAAGATGAAGTTTTTCAGTTGCCTTACTCATCTGTAGCCGATACGCTGCAACGCATTATTTTCTACAAAACGGCAGTTGCTTCCAACGAAAATTCAGTCTTACTTTTTGAAGAACCAGAGGCCCACGCTTATCCACCCTATATTGTTGAATTTACACAGGAGGTTATCAAATCGCAAACGAACCAATTCTTCATCGTTACCCATAGTCCATTGATAGTCAACGATTTTCTGGAAGGAGCTATTGATGATCTGGCTATTTTTATGGTTGATTTCAAAGATGGCCAGACAGTCGCTAAACCACTTACAAGAAACGAGATACACGAGGTACACAAGTATGGCGTCGACTTGTTTTTTAACAATGAAGCCTACCTGAGCTAATGGATCTGCACGTTATTCCTGAATGTTACATTGATACTAAACTTCTCAAAGTAGCTGTTCCACCGAAAGGGCGTTACAATCATCAAAAAGGATGTCCCAATGTCGTGAAGCTCATGCAGGAAAAACTGCACAGCGATTTTGCGTTGGGTATCGTTGATAAGGATAAGATAATTTTAAAGTATGTATCGGACTTTGATCTTGTTGTTGACGTACCCGAGAGACTGCAACTACTTAAACATCCAACGCGACATCATTACCTGATTTTTATCTGTCCAGCTCCTGAAAAGTGGATGATCGCTGCACCCGAAGAAGCCGGTTTATCACTTACGGACTTTGGTTTGCCGCATGATTTTGATAAGCTCAGTAAAATTACAAAAACGTCGAAAAGTGAAAATGGTGATCCATACTCAGCAAATTTTCAACAGTTATTCAAAGAAATAAGGCGTAAAGAGCCGCGTCATTGGATGGTGCTCTCGTTCTGGATCAATTACCTCAAAGCGAATCCTTATACGGCTGATTTATCTCTGATTATAGAAGAAACAATAGGTTTGATTGGTTGATTTATTTCAGTTAAACAACAAAATGCCCGACCGTTTGGCCGGGCATTTTTGCTACGTTAATAGCATTTTACACTTAGGGCATTAATACTGTATCGATTACGTGAATCACGCCGTTCGACTGGTTTACATCGGCAATGGTAACCGTTGACATACCACCTTTCGCGTCTGTCAATTCGATTTTCTTACCCTTCATCATAGCCGTCAATGTACCACCCGAAACAGTGTTTAGCGTTGCCTTTCCACCGCCATCTGTAATGGCTTTCATCAGGTCGGCTGCACTCATTTTACCTGATACAACGTGGTAGGTCAGGATTTTGGTCAGCGTTTCTTTGTTCTCCGGTTTTACCAGCGTTTCAACCGTGCCTTTTGGTAGTTTGTCGAACGCTTTGTTTGTAGGAGCAAATACGGTAAATGGACCTGGACCCGATAATGTCTCAACTAAACCAGCAGCTTTTACCGCAGCTACGAGTGTGGTGTGATCTTTCGAATTCACCGCATTTTCGATGATGTTCTTTGATGGATACATAGGCGCACCACCAACCGTTACTGTCTTTTCCTGTGCAAACGAGACCTGGCTAATAGCCGATAAAGCAACAATCGAGAATAGTAGTTTAAGCGTTTTCATGTCGTTATTTTTGACTGATTGAAATGTGTACTGAATGTTTTTACTCTGTTTGTCGACAACATGAAGACTTACGGCAGTTTGCCAGTACTTGGATTTAAATTAATTGAAAATATTTATAATTAATTGATTATTAGATAATTATATGAGTTTCCGGTTTGTGGCTATTGATCTGTTATATGGGAAATATGCTATAAATGATTAACGATAATGTTTTTAAAAATAAGTATTTCTACATATACGGCGAGTTTATAAGAATCGACTATTTTACCTATCGCTTTTTTGTAACGCTGGTTAACTAATTTAACCACAGAGTCGCAAAGTGCACAGAGGTTTATCAGGGGAGTAAGTACCCTAATAGACCTCTGTGCACTTTGTGCCTCTGTGGTTAAACCTTTCTCTTGATATTTGCCAGATTTTAGCTGTACACTGCCATTATTCACACTAATTTATTGAATCGAATGGTCGGCTCTACACCAGTGTCAACCACCGCTCATAAGCGTCCCGGTAGGCTTGCTGAGCCCGCCTATCGGGTTCAATGGTCTTGGTTACAGAGAGGCCTTATCTGATACTCGCTAACTTCGTTGTCGTCGAATGGGTAATTCGCGGATTCGAAATTTATCTTCTTCAAAAATAATTAAAGCTCCCTCTTCCAATGGCTGACAGATGAGTGGCCAGTTTTCGATTATTAACGTATGAAATAGATTAGAATTGATTTTGTCAATTCGAAAAAGAATGACCGATGGCTTACTTGTTCCGAAAAATGAGAGTAACGTACCAAAGTCTGTATCGTGTGTTAAAATGACTTCCCCGGTAGCAGCAGCCTCCTGAATAATAAGTAAATCACTAGTCGTTGGACTCATATAGATCGGTACCCAGCGGTATGAGTGACCAAGTGCTTTGAGACTTTCTCCCAGCGAAGGGGGCATATTGACATCCAGCAAAAACCTCATGTATTAAGCTGCTTTTTGAAGCGGAAAAAAATTCTCGTGCAACATCTCTGATGAGAAAGATAAAGCTTCAAAGATGTCTTCGCGCTCCAAAAAAGGAAATTCAGCCAGTAAAGCCTCGTACGTCATTCCGCTGCTTAAATACGCCAGTAATGAAGTTACCGGAAATCGAATGCCCCGTATACACGGTTTGCCCGTGCATACGTCAGGGTCGATTGTGATACGGGGGTACCGAGGATGGACGTACTTCATGTCGAGTGTGTTTTTACAAAAATACGGATAAACCTACTTAATGTGTACCGCTGCCTTACACCAGTGTCAGCCACCGCTCGTAGGCGTCCCGGTAGGCTTGCTGAGCCCGCATATCGGGTTCAATGGTCTTGGTTACGTGAAGTCCGGTGAAGGCTTCCTGTGCGTTTTTGTAGTGACCCAGACCCAGTCCGGCTCCGCGAGCAGCTCCCTGTGCGCCGTCGGTGTTATAGAGTTCGATGGTCGCACCGGTCAGGTTGGCGAGCGTGTCGCGGAAGAGTGGACTCAGGAACATGTTGGCCTCGCCCGCCCGGATCGTTTGTACACCCACACCAACGCTTTCCATAATCTGAATGCCGTAGTATAAGGCAAATACGATGCCTTCCTGAGCTGCCCGAATCATATGGGGTAGCCCATGCCGATTAAGCTGAAGCCCGTGAAAAGATGCGCCTAAATCGGCGTTTTCGAGCATGCGTTCGGCTCCGTTGCCAAACGGCAGACAAACCAACCCGTCAGCACCAATAGGGGCTTCGTGTGCCAGTGTGTTCATATCCGGGTAGCTCACCGACCGCTGAAGTACCTGATTCCGTAGCCAACTGTTCAAAATCCCCGTGCCGTTTACGCACAGTAAAACCCCATAGCGCGGAGCCTGGGCTGTATGGCTAACGTGTAAAAATGTATTCACCCGTGACTTTGGGTCATAACTGGCCTGGTCACTAACGCCGTACACTACACCCGACGTACCCGCCGTAGCCGCGATCTGGCCGGGCTCCAGTACATTGAGCGACAGGGCATTGTTAGGCTGGTCGCCAGCGCGGTAGGTGACGGGCGTTCCGGCTGAGAGACCCAGTTCAGCGGCTGCTGAAGCGGTTAGTTCGCCTTGGGGGGCAAAGGTTGGCTTGATGGTCGGTATCAGCGACGAATCGAAACCGAAATAATCCATCAGGAACTGGGCGGGCTCATCGGCCTGAAAATCCCAGAAAGCGCCTTCCGATAAACCCGAAGCTGTTGTTACAATGTTGCCGGTCATGCGGGCCGCCAGATAATCGCCGGGAAGCATGAATTTATCCACCTGCGCATACACGTCAGGCTCGTTGGCTTTTACCCACGCCAGTTTAGCCGCTGTGAAATTTCCCGGTGAGTTGAGGAGGTGATGCAGTGTGCGGTCGTGGCCGAGGGCATCGAAAGCGCTGTTGCCATAAGGAACAGCCCGGCTATCGCACCAGATAATGGATGGGCGCAGAACATTGAAAGCCTTGTCGACAACAACTAAGCCGTGCATTTGATAGGATATACCAATCGCCTTAACATCTGTAGGGTGGACATTGGCCTTTTGCATAACGGCCTTACTGGCCAGGCAGGCGTTTTTCCACCAGTTCTCGGGCTGTTGCTCGGCAAAACCGGCCTGGGGTGATTCAATGACCATTTCCGTTTCCGGGAAAAAGGCCGATGCCACAGCTTTACCGCTATCGGCATCAACTAAACACGCTTTGACCGACGAACTGCCAAGGTCGAATCCAAGAAAATACATGTGGTTATCAGAGTTGGGAATTATACTACGAAAGTACAACGGGAAGGCGATAAATAAGTAAGGTATATGTAGCTCGGGTGGAAACCCGCGAAGCCACAGGCCAACGACTGGCAGACCATTGGTAGTCTACGGCTGCGCGACGTTTCATTTGCTCTAAAAACATCGGTCCTATTCAAAAGGTTAGTCATTGATAATCAGCATAGATTATGACATCCAGCTATTATCAACCAACACTCACCAGCCAAACTGTATGAATAATAAACGTGTACGTTCTCTTGGTGCAGCCTTTACGGCTATCTATTTGATTAGCTCTACCATACAGGCGCAGACGGACGCTGATCCTATATTCAACAAAAAGCAGGTTTTCCGTACGCTCTCTGACCGCTGGGAACTCGACTCGACCACCCGAAAAGGTACATTTCTGGTCACGGCTTATAAGCCGCTTTACGTGACGGCCGGGCGTTGGTCAAGTGACCCCAATGAACATCCAGTCAGCGAAAATCCAGCCTATACGTATCCGTTTTTCATTGATTTGGGTAAGTACGAAGCCCGTTTCCAACTGAGCCTGAAGGTCAAGATAATTCAGGGCATCTT
>CAXTJJ010000305.1:0-2206 GCA_964244155.1 uncultured Spirosoma sp. | reverse complement strand
GGAAGCATGGCGATCTATGGGTAGGATACACGCAAAAATCACACTGGCAAATTTATAATACCGCCTTCTCGCGACCATTTCGGGAAACTAACTATGAGCCGGAAGTCATCCTGAATTTTGCCACAAATTTCTCGTTTCTGGGACTGCGAACCCGGATGCTGGGAATCGCCTTCAATCACCAGTCGAACGGGCGCGCTTTGCCACTCTCGCGCAGTTGGAACCGGGTTATTCTGCACGCTGGTTTTGAACAGGGCAAGTGGGTAGTGCTGTTCCGACCCTGGCTTCGGCTCCCGGATACCGAAGATGAGAATCCGGCTGTAACAGACTACATTGGCCGGGCCGATGCCACGGTCATCTACCGAACGGGTCGTCATCTGTTTTCAGCCGTGGGCAGTCACTCGTTGCGGGGCGAGGCTAAAAATCGGGGGCAGGTTCAGTTCGACTGGACGTTTCCGGTGACAGGCAATCTCCGTGGCGACCTCCAAATTCTGCACGGTTACGGCGAAACACTAATCGATTATAACCATAAACAAACGACCATCGGGTTGGCTGTGTCATTGGTTAACTGGTTGTGAAATTGGCGAAACACATCGGCACTATTGCTTAAAGTTTTAGAAGCTATCCACCACTATTTACGCCGACCACGAACCAGAAAACGCGTAGAAAATTTAACTTGCACTGCTATTGCTACCCCTTTCTTCTTTATGACCTGGTTTCGATTTCTGTTCTTCGTTCTCTTAACGTCGATAACGACCTTTGCGCAAACCCCACCCCCCGACTGGACAAACCAGTACTGGCCTGCCCGCTGGATTCTGCATCCTACGGCTCCGGCTCGCCAATATGGGATCTATCACGTTCGGAAAGCCATTGAGCTGGCCCAGAAACCCGCCCGCTTTGTCGTGCATGTCTCGGCCGATAACCGCTATCGGTTGTTTGTGAATGGGAAATCGGTGGCGATGGGGCCAGCCCGCAGCGATACCCAAAACTGGAATTACGAAACCCTCGATCTGGCACCGTACTTACAGGCGGGCCGCAATGTACTGGCCGCGCAGGTGTGGTACATGGGCGAGGGTGCCCCTTTCGCGCAAATGAGCTACCAGCTTGGTTTTTTGCTGCAAGGCGATGGCGATCTCGAAAAAGTGGCGAATACCGACGCCAGTTGGAAGATTTACCAGAATCCGGCCTATTCGCCTATCAAAAACGATATTCCCAAACTCAGAACCTACATCGTGGCCGGAGATGGCGATCGGGTCGATGCCGCTAAATACCCCTGGGGTTGGGAGCAACCCAACTTCGATGATAAAGCCTGGGTGGCGGCCAAGCCACTCGGCTTTGGTACCAAACCCCGTGGCTTTGGCACGGACGGTAACTGGCAACTGGTGCCGCGTACCATTCCGATGATGGAAGAGGGCGTTGTTCGGCTGACGGCGGTTCGGCGGAGCGAAAAGGGGAAAATGGATAACGCTTTCCTGCAAGGCAAGGCCCCAACGACCGTTTCGGCTAACACCAAAGCTGTGTTTCTGCTCGATCAGGGCTATTTGACCAACGCTTATCCTGAACTGACCGTGAGTCAGGGGAAAGGGGCCACTGTCACACTGGCCTACGCCGAAGCGTTGGTGAACGCGAAGAACCAGAAAGGTAACCGCAATGACGTGGAGGGGCGAACAATGCTTGGTTTTGAAGATCAGTTTATAGCCGACGGGACAAGCAAACGGACGTTCCGCCCGCTCTGGTTTCGCACCTACCGGTATCTGCAACTGACGGTGGAGACCAAAGATGAACCGTTGGTGCTGGAGGATTTATTGGGTCAGTTTACGGGCTATCCGTTTCAGGAAAAAGCTCAGTTTGCCGCCAGCGATACCACGCTGAAGGCCATCTGGAATGTTGGCTGGCGAACGGCACGGCTCTGTGCGGGAGAAACCTACTACGACTGTCCCTATTACGAGCAATTGCAATACACAGGTGATACGCGTATTCAGTCCATGATTTCCCTCTACGTGTCGGGCGACGACCGGCTGATGCGCAAGGCTATCATGGATTACGATCACAGTCGGTTCAACGATGGGCTGACGCAAAGCCGCTATCCGTCGGCCGATTTTCAGGTAATCCCCACGTTTTCGCTTTTCTGGGTTTGCATGATCCACGACTACTGGATGCACCGACAGGACGATGAGTTTATAAAATCCCGGTTACCCGGCATCCTGAG
>CAXTJJ010000304.1:0-7679 GCA_964244155.1 uncultured Spirosoma sp. | reverse complement strand
TATGAAACTTATTCACAAAGATCAGGTCGATGTGCTGCACCAGAAAGAGGGTAAAAGTCCATTGTATGACCGCTCGCTGACCCTTGAGGTCTGGTATCCGGCCCGTATCCCGGCAGACAAACCGGCCATTGTAACCTACGAATCGGTACTTGGCCGCGCCAATGACCCCAAGCGCCCTCTCGTTCCGTTTACTTTCGCCGGTCGGGCTGGCCGTGATGCTGACCCCGATCCCAGCGGAGGGGCGTATCCACTGGTGATTGTTTCTCATGGCTACCCTGGCTCCCGATTGTTGCTCACCTATCTAACTGAAAATCTGGCTTCGAAAGGCTATGTTGTCGTTGCCATCGACCATACAGAGTCGACCTACAGCGATTTAGCCGGATTTCAGAGTACGCTGCTAAACCGACCGCTCGATGATCTGTTTGTGCTGAATGAAATGGCTCGTCTGAGTGCTAAATCCAGCAAAACCTTTCTGGCTGGCTTGCTCAACGCCGACAATACAGCCCTGATCGGCTATTCGATGGGGGGCTATGGCGTACTCAACGTTACCGGGGCAGGATTTAGTCCACAAGCGGTTAGGCAGTTCGGCCAACTGGCACAGGGAAGTACGGCTCTGGAAGTGCGCGCTGTGGATTCGCCAGCCTATAAATCCTCCCTTGACCCTCGTATCAAGGCCGTCGTTGCTTTTGCACCCTGGGGTATGGAACGGGGCATGTGGGATGCCAAAGGACTGGCGGGGCTGACCTTGCCAACGCTGTTTGTAGCGGGTAGTAAAGACGATGTGTCTGGCTATGAAAAAGGCATCAAAGCCATTTATGACGGAGCCGTAAATGCCGACCGCTACATGCTCACCTACGTCAACGCCCGGCACAATGTAGCCCCTAACCCACCGCCTGCCGCCACCTTACAGCCTGGCGTATCAACTGAAGAGTACAATCATTATGCCGAACCCGCCTGGAATGAACACCGGATCAACAACATCAATCAGCACTTTGTCACGGCTTTTCTGGGTATTCATCTGAAGAAAATGGCTTACGCCAAGTACTTGGACCTCCCCGAAACAGACGCCAACGGACCGTGGACCGGTTTTAAACCCCGAATGTCGGTCGGGCTTGAAATGCGCCATGCGAAACCGTAGGATAGACTGCTGGCGGAACGGTGGTTTATACGCCATGTCTTCAAGACATGGCGTATAAACCACCGTTCCGCCAGCAGTCTCGCACGCACAGTCCGATTTCATTGCCGACTGTGAGTGCGCAAAAAAGGTGTTAAAGCAACCAGCATGAAGCTTAAAATGGCAAATAATTCCCGTTTTTGAAAATTGGCGATTACTGTTGGATGAATCGTATTGATTTTCCTGATCTGCTCGGCGGTTAGGTGGTCAAAGTTTAGTGTTTGGATATACTGATTTATCGGAACTTGGTTCTGGATAGTAAAAAGCATATCGGATAAGAATAGAGCGAGTGCTAAAGCTAACAGCCACAAAATCGGTTTTCGCCACTGCCTAATGAATAGTAGTAGTGTTAGTACATAAACGATCAGGATAATAGGGCCAAAAATTCGCATGCGTGCGCCCATAAACCTATCGGTGATTTGCCAGGATTCTGCCCACTGTACCGATGGCATGAGGTCGCCCACTGGGTTGATAATGCCAAAAATGGACGGGTTCATCATACCTGAAAAATGGATGCCTGCATATAATCCTGTCATGATAATCAGCAGAATCAGCAAAACCGTTTGGGCGATGTGTAAGAATTTGCCTTTCGCTGTTGATTTATTAACAGGCGAAGCTGAAACAAGCGGAATTAGATTTTGCATGGATTAGAGAGGCTTCGTTGCTGGTAGTTCGACAGTAACTTCCTGCGCCCGTTGCCAGGCCGTCCAGGCAAGTAATAGCCAGGGAAATCCCCAGAGACCGATTAATTGGGCTGGCCTTACCCCTGAAATAATAAGTATTGGGAACATGAAAACAAATGGGAAACCACCCACAACAAGGGGTATATAACGTTTCCAGCCCGTCCAGATATTGGCTTTCAAACTGGCAATGCCAACTATCAGCATACCAATTCCACTCAGGAAAGCACCCATTGGGGCAAAAGGTAAGGGCATCCATTGTCCCAAGACATACGCAACGGCTCCGGCCATAGGAATGTATAATAAGGACCGTTTTTTGCCGAAGCCGGTCGGTTCGCCTGCTTTCCACAGAGAAAAAACACCCACAAACATGGCTAGTTTAGAAACAAGCCCAATCCAGCCTCCCTGCTCTGTTGGAACGAAGGGGTCATCGGCAAGAAAAATGAATGGTGCCAGCAAACGACCTTTCGCTTCTGCTTCCACAGCACCCAAAAACCAGAATTGAATACCGAAGGCCAAAAGGCCTATGCCAGCTAATGAATAAGCGAATGCTGCTCGACGGAGGTGTGTACTTGACTGTTCCATACTTATGGGATTGATGGGCAAAATTGAGCAAAGCACACACGGAGAGCATAGTAAAAAAACGACAACATCATACACGTTGGCCTGTATGAGGTGAATATCGCCTGAAGAAATCCTGATGTGCTAGCTCTTCGTCAAATAACTGGCTGGGATTAGTACCCGCAAACTGCTGAAAGTCTTTGATCAGGTGGTTCGGGTCATAATAATGACAGTCGTAGGCGATGTCGAGCCAGGAACGGGCGGGGTCTGTTTCGCGGAGTTTATAGGCCTCCCGAAATCGGGCAATTCGGGTGAATAGCTTGGGACTCACGCCCAGCCGCTCACGAAATTTACGCTCAAACTGGCGTGTACTCAAACAGGCATCATGGGCCAGTTGATCAAGCTGGTGATAGCCCACCGGCCGGAGCATCTGCCGGGCAACGATGTCAATGGGTAATACCCCCAGGTGGCACTGAGCCGCTTTCCGTAGCAGGAACTCTTCAACCAAGCCGGATCATGGCCGCATAGTCGGTTGCTTCGGGTAATCGATCATGGATTTCCCGCACCGCTTTGCCCATAATCGCTTCCTGATCAGCGTGACCATCGGTTAACAGGTTCATGGGAACACCTAACAATCGAAACAGACTACCCGGCTGGAAGCTGACCTTCAGCATGAGGTAATTTGGATTTATTTTGATGTTCATTCGGGTAAGCGGCTGACCTACTATAATGCCCGGTGTTGCTTCTTCAGGCGATGTATTGCCAGTTTTAGTGCTGCTGGGTAAATCGAACGGGTAAAAGTACAGGCACTGTTCCGTGGTGGGTGGGTAGGGTTTTATCGGTAATTGCTCACGCGGGATTCCTGGATCAAGCTGTACATGAATAATCCAGTAATGCCGTACAAATGACGTCAATGCTGGATGAGGAGCATATTCACGAAAGAAGACCATACATGTTTTGAAGGAAAAATACTGGCATCAGCTATGACAAGCCGCATAGCTGATGCCATGAAGTACAAGGTTCATCAAGATTGGATTCCCAACGGAGCTTTTTACATTTAGTCCTTGCGCCTATTCGTCGTGAATCAGGCTTTTCATGCCAGCGGCTAGTTCCGGAGTGACCGTTACGCCATGAGCCTGTTGAGCGTGTTCGGCGGCTTGTGCCAGCACTTCCTCTTCAGAATCGGCCTGTACAATGGCCTCGCAATCAAAACCGGCATCCCTGCAATGCAATGTTTTCATGGGGTAAGTGAGTTTTAGTAGTTTATAGTATTGGGTATCAATCAGTAAGTTATGCGCTTTGATAAGACAGGCTTTCAACTATTGAGTGAATGGTCAACGCCTGATTGAGAAAGGATTCTATTACCTGGACTATAATTTGTCAACCCAGACCGGCAAGGATTTGTAAAGTAGAAACGACGAGATGTGTTCCTTATAGATGCGTTATCGCTCTATGATAGCCGTTCGAATGGGGAGTAAATGCTCCATTTATCTGGTTTTACATTCATTGTTTTAACGCTACATGAAACGTACAATTTCCTTTTTGATGCTATTGCTGGTGGGCAGTCTGACCAGCCGGGCGCAACCGTTTGGTAAACTGGTGAAGAAAATGCCGGGTATGGTATCATACACCCTGCGTGAAAGTTTTTCGAAAGATGTTCCCGGTACGCTGGATAAAGTGAAAGCCTGGGGTATCACCGATATTGAATTCTCCAGCCTGTTTGGCAAAACCGCAGCTGAATTGCGGGCCTTGCTCGATCAGCGCGGGCTGCATTGCAGCAGCTATGGTGTGAGTTACGATGCCATTGCCAACAAGCCAGATTCGATCCTGCAAAATGCGAAAGCACTGGGCGCTAAATACGTTCGGATCGGGTCCATACCACATAAAAGTGCGGCAACGCTGGACATGATGCAGCAGGCGGCTGAAGTATTCAACCGGTTTGGTAAACAGGCCCACGATCAAGGTATTATGTTCTGTTACCACAACCACGGCTTTGAATTTCAGCCCACAACGGAGGTTGCTTATAAAAACGGGACGCTGTTCGACTATCTGGTTGCGAAAACCAACCCCGACTATGTTGGCTATGAAATGGATGTCACCTGGACCTATCTGCCCGGTCAGGACCCGGCTGCGTTGCTGACAAAATACCCCAAACGGTTCCGGCTTATTCACCTGAAAGACGTACAGAAAGGCGTGGCCAGAAGTGATAAGGGAAGTATGGACAACGAGCAATCGGTGGTGTTGGGGACGGGCCAAATTGACTGGCCTGCCGTGCTCAAAGCCGCCCGGAAGTCTTCAATCGACCACTTTTATATTGAAGACGAAAGTAAAGCTGCCGAACAGCAGGTGCCGCAAAGCCTGGTGTATTTGAAGAGTTTATGACCGGCAGCCATAAGTGGCTTCTGTCCGGCGACTTATAGAACTTTGCTTCTAACCTATATTTAATCCAACGTCCTGCATGATTTTGGGTCTACTTTCGTTAGTTATTTGCTTGCCCCTCTGTTGTGGAATGAACAGATTGTCGATCCTTACGCTATGAAAAAGACCATTACTATTGGATTGCTGACCAGTATCGCTTTAGGACTGGCCGTTCTTTCCTGTCATTTACATGATATGCCAAACCCGGTCATCACGGGTCGGATGCGTATTGCGTTCGATAATGTAGTCGGCTCGTCTGATTTGGCCTTAACGTCGGGTACGTATCAAAATGCGGTTGGTGAGTCGTTTACAATCACTAAATTCAATTATTTTGTTAGTAATATCCGGCTGCGTAAAGACGATGGCAGCGAATTTGTTGTGCCTCAGGATAGCAGCTATTTTCTAATTCAGGAGGAAAAGCCAGCTTCTCAGACAATCACTTTAGGAAATATACCAACGGGTCATTACACCGGTATGTCCTTTGTCGTTGGAGTCGATAGCGCCCGTAGTATGGCCGACATCAGTTTGCGGACGGGCGTGCTTGATCCTGCTTTGAACAACGGCATGTATTGGGACTGGAATTCGGGCTATATCTTCATGAAGATTGAAGGTACATCGGCTGCAGCTCCCGCTGCCCAGAACAACACATTTTTTTACCACATAGGCGGTTTTGGGCGGGCCAATGTCAAAATAAACAACATACGCACAATTTCACTGCCGTTTACGGGTAGCGTTGCTCAGGTTGAGTCCACTTCCACGCCGACAGTAGGTCTAAAAACTGACGCGTTGAAGATATTCAATGGCCCAACCAAGTTAAGTATCGCCCAGAATCCGTCGGTTATGTTTGATCTGTACTCGACAAATATTGCCGACAACTACACCCAGATGTTTAGTTTTGATCGGATTCTGGCCAATCAATGAGGTTGCTAAACACGATATCGACCCTGCGAAAACGAGTTTCCGAAAGGTGGTTTATACGCCATATTTTAGAGGTATGGCGCATATATCACCTTTCGGAAACCCGGTACACAAACCGTGTGGGGTTGGGCGTCAGTGTATTTTTGTTCGCGTTGGTAGTTGCCTGCCAATCCGATAAACGTATTGACCCAGCTCCCGACCCTACAACGCCCGGTGGTGGCGTTACTTATCAAACAACACCCGTTACACTGCGGAAACCGGCTAACTTTCCGGATATAGCGTATGACCTGAGCAAAAATCCGCTGACGGTGGAGGGCGTAGCTCTCGGCAAGACGTTGTTTTATGATCCACTCCTGTCGCGCGATACGACCATTAGCTGCGGGTTCTGCCATCAGCAATTTGCGGGGTTTGGCCACTCCGACCATCCACTAAGTCATGGCATTGGGGGTAAATTTGGGACGCGCAATGTACCGGGGCTGGAAAATCTGGCCTGGGGACGCGAGTTTTTTTGGGATGGTGGCGTGACAAACCTGGACGAACTGCCCATGTCGCCCATTCAGAATGCAGTAGAAATGGATTTAAAATTCTCGGAGGCCCTGAATCGGGTGCAGAAAAATCCTAACTATCCGGCTCTTTTCAACGCAGCCTTCGGTTCCGATACGGTAACGACCGCCCGTTTTCTGAAAGCGATCTCTCAATTTCTCCTGACAATGGTTTCGGCCGATTCCCGCTATGATAAGTACGTTCGGAAAGAGGCTGGCGGAGATTTAACATCCGATGAACTGGCTGGTCTGAATCTGTTTCAACAGAAATGCGCCACCTGCCACGCGACCGATTTATTTACGGACCGAAGCTACCGCAATAACGGATTACCAGTAGGGGCCATTAATGACCAGGGCCGTTACACCATCACATTGAACGAGGCCGACCGACTAAAGTTCAGGGTGCCCAGTCTACGAAATGTTGAGAAAACGTTTCCCTATATGCATGATGGGCGATTTTCCACGCTTGACCAGGTCCTCAACCACTACACAACAGGAGTGAAAGACAGCCCTACCCTCGATCCCGCTCTGAAAGCCAGCGGGCAACTCGGTATTATCCTGACGGATACTGAAAAGAAACAGGTGATCGCTTTCCTGAAAACCCTGACAGACGACACGTTTATCAGCAACCGGGCCTTCAGCGCAAACTAATGCGTGTGGCTAACCTTATGTTGCCGGATGTTAAGAAGATGAGTAATCACCAAGCCTGCCGATGCAGCATAGGCAATGTATTGAAAAACGGGTGCCGTATCTTCTAATAGAAGGGCGACCGAAAACAGGCCCAGAAAGCCCCAGAGGCTCCGTTTAATGATTGGAGGTGCATAATGCCGAGTGGCAAAATAAACGGCTACGATATTAACCCCAATAAAGACATAATCCAGACTTAAATAGCCAACACGCAGCGTCGAATTCTGAAAAACAGAACTCGTCAGCAGCAACACAGGCGTGATGAGGCAGTGGATAATACACAGCACTGAGCCGGTAATGCCGATGTAGTCAGCTTTGCGGGAGAGAATATCAAATTTCATGGGCAAGCACAAAAATACACTGTTTTTAACAGCCGTACTTGCTAGTAACTCACTTTGTTGCAACAAAGTTGCGTAAAGATGCAGGATGTATAATGTAGGATGTAGGATGTATAATGTAGGATGTAGGATGTAGGATGTAGGATATATAATGTATGATATAGCTGCGTAAGCAACACATCCTACATTATACATCCTACATCCTATATTATATATCCTCACGCCCATATCATACTCACAATGCCCATGAGCATGATGAGTTTGCAGAGGTTGCTAAGATATCCGAAATCGCGTCGGGTATCGGCGATAACGAGTCGGTAGATGAGCCAGGCGATGGGAAAGAGCAATAACCCGAAAATAA
>CAXTJJ010000303.1:0-7690 GCA_964244155.1 uncultured Spirosoma sp. | reverse complement strand
ATATCGCCGGTTAGTTTGTTCCAGATTCGTTTTGGATAGCCATCCGGCCCTACCGGTGAATACACAGCTTCCCAAATATCGAACTGATCGCCGGAGCGCGAATGCGTGCCAAGTGCGAGTTCGCGGTGGTTCGTTTCTTCGATGGTTACTTTGACCTGACCAAGGTAATTTCGCTGGCCGGGGCGAGGTGTCCTGCGAAACGGCCCCTCAGCATAATAAGCGTTTTTGTCTTTGTAGAGATTAAACACCGTATAGGCGTCGAATGCGATTGGATCAGGACAGGCAGCAAAACAACCGTTGAACGCATCCGGGTAAAATACCTGTGCGGCTAGTGCTTCCCAGCCACCCGTGCTGCCCCCGTACGTAAAACGTGCCCAGCCTTGTCCAATACCCCGAAAACGTTTTTCTATTTCGGGCAGGAGTTCGTACATGATAGCATCGCCATAAGGCCCCAGGTTTTCGGAATTCACGGCATATGAATCGTCATAATAGGGGTTAGCGTGTTGAATTTCAACGATCAACAGTCTGGGAAAGCTCTTGCTCGTCCACTTTTTGTAGAAATCAAAGGCTTCCTGTGCTACGATTTTCTTATATCCGTGAATTTTGAATCGCTCAACATAGTCGGTTGTGTCCATGTTGGCGGGTGGTGGCGTTTCGCTGAAGCCATCAAAATCAGATGGAAAATGGCCGTGATTGATACAAATCGGGTAATGTGCTTCGGGATGTTCATCAAAACCAGCCGGTATTAACACATGCGCACCAAGGTATATGGGCCGCCCCCAAAATTCTGTCAGCCGTTTGCTTTGGATTTTGATGTGCTTGATAAACTTCGTGTCTTTAGGCTCGTCGAGTGGTGGATTTTTCTGATCCATAACAACCGCAAAAGACTGCCGTGCGCCAGCATTGATCCTGATTTTCTGGGGTTTACTATACAGATTTCCTGGTGCCGTTCGCCAATTCTGGCCTTCTCCCCTATCCATTGGCAATTTAACTGTGTGGCCATCTTTTCGGTGGAAAGTCTCGTACTTGTGCAAAACGGCCTGCACATAATAATCACCGGGCGCGATGTCGTTCAAACTCCGTTTTGGGTAACCGAAAATAGTACCATCGATAACCACTTTCTGGTCTGGCTGCAGTTCGTTGACATCCAGGCCAAATAGTTGCGCCGTTTCGACAGCGTCACTCACCTGTTCACGAGGTTCGGGCTTGTTCGTTTTAGCCAGTATCAGTAGCACACGCCCATCGAGCGGAGTTTTACTTTTCGTGCCAGGCACAGAGACGGAGAACGTCACCGGACCAACAGGCGACTGGGCATACGATACCTGAGCAAGCAGCCCACATAAGATGAGTAGCGTGTAGTTCATGAGAGGAAACAGGTTGATTGAGAGCGAGAAATATACAAACTCCTACTGATATACTCTCACATAATCGACCTCCATCCGCTGTGGCCATATGCTTTCATCGACGCCTTTCTGACCTCCCCAGTTACCACCAACGGCTACATTCAGAATCAGGAAAAACGGCTGTTCAAAGGGCCACTGCTCAACCTCATTGCCCAGTACCGATTTTTGAACGGTATAATACTTCTGGTCATCCACAAAAAAATCGATCTGGTCGGCAGTCCACTCAATGGCGTACAGATGAAATTCGGTTGCTACGTTTTTGACGGTAATCGCTCCCCCCTTTTCTGTTTTTTTGACATGGTTGTAGGCTTCACTGTGAATAGTACCATGAACAACACCCTCGTCGAAGCCAACGTGTTCCATAATGTCAATTTCGCCACTTTGCGGCCAGCCAGCCTTGGCAATATCCTTACCCAGCATCCAGATGGCAGGCCAGGTTCCCCGTCCGGCGGGGAGTTTAGCCAAGGCTTCAATTCGGCCATGTTTCCACTCAACCTTGCCCTGGGTAACCAAGCGGGCTGATGTATAGCTATTGCCTTTGTAAGCTTCTTTTCGGGCCTCAATGATGAGTTTGCCATTCTCGACCCGAGCGTTTTCGGATCGCTTATCTGTATAATACTGTTGCTCATTGTTGCCCCAGCCGTTGCCGCCTACCTCATATTTCCAGTTTGTTGAGTCGGGCAAACCAGGTTCATCAAACTCATCAGACCAGATGAGCTTGCGAGCATCGGAAGAGCCAACTACCCCTACCGGCAAGGTAATATCATGGGTTTTACAGGCCAGAAAAACCAGTACAGCCACAGCATTTAATATTAGTACGTTTCTCATACTTGCTCAACGTTTACATCTTCTTTGCTCCAAATCACTGACTGTCAGTTACCTAACTGCGAATGCCCACATCAAAAAATCGGGCATAATAGCACTCCACGTCTCCTGGTTGTGCTGACCACCTTTTATTTCCACATAACGAATGGCCTGTTCACGCGAGTACCCTTTTTTGACTAACTCATCGATCAGGTCGGTCGTATCGTCGATGGAGTCGATAATACCATTATTATTTCGGTCGCTGGTTTCGTCTTCGGTTCCTGTCTCAAACCAGAACTTTAAGTTCTTGTGGTAGCTCCCTTTCCGAACCAGGTCATGCATGATCCGGTCGGTTTCGTCGCGGTAGCCATCGGCGGTACTTTTACTACGCCACCAGAACGAACCCGAGAATACACCTGCCCGGCTGAACCGTTCGGGATGATGAAACACAATATCAAAAGCTGATAATCCCCCCAACGAAAAACCGGCAAAAACCGACTGATCTGGATTTGTAGCCACCCGAAAATGTTTCTTTGTATAAGGCAGCAGTTCTGTCAGCACAAAGTCGGTATAAAGCCCTGCCTTACTTCCCCGGTGCATATAATCCGCCTGAGCCGCCGTTCCATACTCCTGAATCCGATCGCCTGCATGAATAGCGATCACGATAAATGACTGAATGGACTTTTTTTGATAGAGCGAGTTCAACACAGACTCCATATGTAATCGGGATAAATCCTGTCCATCATTCAGGTATAAAACAGGATACAGCTTTGTAGACTCCTGATAATCAGGGGGCAGTATAACCGTTAGATGGACCGTTCGATTCAACGGAACTGAATGCAGCGAGTCGTCGTGCTGAACCGTTACAGTGGTTGATTCAGCACAAGTTTGGGCCGGTATTAAGTCAGCCATAAGCGAAAATAATGTCAAAAGAAGTACAATCACGAGTTGCAAAATTGAGACTTTTTTAGCGCATACCGGTCTGTTTTTTGCCGGTAGTAGCAATTTCGGCTATTTTCATACGAAATTTGCGTTGTTCCCATCAAACAAACACAATCGTGCAGGAAGATTATCGAAAATGGTATTCGCATCACCTCGGACGCGACATCGAGATGCTGGTTTATGGAAATTGGGGCTATCCGGTAGTGCTTTTCCCGACCTCAATGGGTCATTATTATGAATACAAAGACTTCGGCCTGACCGAAACGGCTCGCTGGTTTGTTGAGTCAGGAAAAGTCAAATTATATTGTATCGACAGCATTGACCGCGACAGTTGGTATGCCAAACATCTACACCCTGGCACCCGCATCTGGAACCATGTCCTGTATGATCGGTTTCTGCATGAAGAGTTAGTGCCGGGTATTCAGCGGGAGTGTAATGTTCAGAAAATTGGTGTATCCGGTGCTTCATTTGGCGGTTATCATGCCCTGAATTTCGCGTTCCGTCACCCTGAGCAAGTGGGCCACCTGATGACGATGGGAGCAGCTTTCGATATTCGTTCGTTTCTGGGCGGCTATTACGACGAAAACGTGTATTTCAATAACCCACCCGATTTTCTGCCGAACGCTCAGAACCCGGAATTTTACCACATGAATATCGTGTTGGGCACGTCGGAATATGATTTTTGTAAAGATGACAACTTCAAAATGTCAGGCATTCTCAATCATAAAGGCATCCGGCATCAGTTGGACGTAACCCCCTGGGGCAATCACGACTGGCCAGTCTGGAAAGATCAGTTCCCAAGGTATTTGAGCAGGATATAAGACTTGAGAAGCGACCGACAGGCCGCTTTTTTTATGGCTGTTACCAGCTGGCTCTACCTATAAATAACTGGTAATGAGTTTATAAAGATTCGGACAGTAGCTTAGAGTTCGAAAACTTTTACATAAGTATAGATTGGCGAGCGGGTGGCCGTTGTCTTACTGGGTAGTTTATAGCTAAAAATG
Organism: uncultured Spirosoma sp.; assembly: GCA_964244155.1. Lineage (GTDB taxonomy): Bacteria > Bacteroidota > Bacteroidia > Cytophagales > Spirosomataceae > Spirosoma. Next base: position 3,537 of record CAXTJJ010000303.1, on the reverse strand, counting down.
CACCAGCATGCTGTCCTGGCTAACGTTCTGACCACCAATCCACGCTGGAATTGAAAGAGCTTTTAATGATTACGGTTTAGGAAAAATTAGACTAACCTATCATTTAAGTAAGTAAGGCTTTTTTATAAAAACAACTGGAACGCAGATGACAGTGATTAAACGGATTTTAAAGCTTTAGGCTGATTAACTCGTGAGTAAGGCAAACAAACCGGAAATCGGTATGTTTACCACATCAACCGACAATTGGAAAAGAACTTGTTATGTTCATGTTAATCAACAACGCTACTAATTACCTATAACTATCTTATTATGAGCACAAAAAGCAAGATAGGCATTTTATTTGGCCAGGAGAATACGTTTCCGCAGGCATTTGTGGACCGCGTTAATGAAAAACAAAGCCAGTTTACTGCTGAATTTGTAAGCATTGATCAGGTTGAACAAAGTGTGCCAACTGATTATGCCGTTATCATTGACCGGATTTCGCAGGACGTACCCTTTTACAAAGCATTTCTAAAAAATGCAGCGTTGACAGGTACAGCCGTTATTAATAATCCATTCTGGTGGAGTGCCGATGAGAAGTTTTTCAATAATGCGCTGGCTGTTCAACTGGGCGTTCCCGTTCCGAAGACTATTCTGCTGCCTTCCAAAGAGCGGCCCGACGATACAAATCATAATTCATTTCGCAATTTGCAGCATATGAATTGGGAGCGCATTTTCAATCATATCGGCTTTCCTGCTTTTATGAAACCGCATGCCGGTGGAGGCTGGAAGAGCGTCTATAAGGTTGACAACCCCGATCAAATGTTTAAAGCCTATGACGAAACAGCGCAGTTGGTTATGCTGTATCAGGAGGCCATCGACTTCACCGACTATTTCCGGTGCTATTGCATTGGCGGTAAGGATGTTTTGATCATGCCCTATGAACCTCGTAATCCACACCATTTGCGTTACGCGGCCGAAATGCAAACCACAGGCGACGCAGGTAAGAAGCTACTGGCCACCATGACCGATTATGTTTTGAAACTCAATCATGGCCTCGGCTACGATTTCAATACCGTCGAGTTTGCTGTGCGCGACGGTATCCCCATTGCGATTGACTTCTGCAACCCCGCTCCCGACGCAGATGTGCATTCGGTTGGTCAGAAAAACTTTGATTGGGTTGTTGAAGCGGCAGCCAACATGGCTATCGAACGGGCGGGTAAAGCCAAGAAGGGCCAGGACAACCTAACCTGGGGCACCTTTGTGCGCAGTTCGGTAGCAAATCAGCCTCTCGTCTCCCCAACTGCTACAGAAGCAAAAGCACCTAAAGCTAAAAAAGAGACTGCAAAAGCGCCAAAAGCTGAGAAGGTAAAAGAAGCCGAAAAACCGAAAGGAGAGACATCAAAGAAAGGAAAAAAATAAAGCAATTGATTACCAAAAAGCCGTTGCTGAACTACGTTCAGCAACGGCTTTTTGGTAATCATTCAAACCCTTTGGTTGAGAATAGAATCTACGCTAAAAAAGGTTTGTTGTATGCGATTCTTATTTCTACTGGCACTTAGTTTGGGCTTTGTAGCCTGCGAAAAAGAACATACGGTCTCACCGGCTACACTCACGGGGGTTTGGATTGAGGAGACAGGGCATAAGGATACACTGATTTTTAACCTCGATCGGCAAGGTACTCCATTGCCCAACACTATCCTGGTAAACCGGGGTAAAGAGTTAAACGCAGGAGGCTCGCTTGTTCCCAAATTGGGCAGCGGAATCTACAGCTACGAACTAAAGGCCGATACCCTTTGGGTAATCAATCTGCTCTCCAGCTCATCAAACCGGTCGGCCTATAAAATTGATCTGAAAGGCAATCAGCTACAAATTGATAACTTCTATGAGCTAGGCTTCAATCAACCCGCTACGGCAAGCCGAACATTAGTCCGACTATAAGGGAACAATTTAACTGCCAGCTGCTTCCTTTTACAACCCAATCGCCTTCGGATCAATACCAGAATCCCGCGCCGATGCTCGCAGGATAGCCAGCATTTCGATATAGCTGAACAGCCGCCCATCTATGTAATCTTGCTCCGTTGAATCAGCGAATCCTTTCTTCTCTTCCAGATCACGAATGTTCGCGTGAATTGTGATCAGTACATCCTGAATAAACTCCTCTAATTGCTGTGTATAAGTAGCCATAAGCTGGTCGGTGGACAGGTCAATTAGCATTTTACTGAATCAACTGTTTATAAGCAATTTTACCGAATATTATTGGGTATTTCCGACAATGAGCCCCTTACCGTTCGTCACAAAATAAAATTCTTTATTAACTGGTATGTAATTTTTAGCCATATTCGTGCTTTTTCCGAGCTGTATAGTACGCTCACTCATCAACGATCATCTTTTTCAATACATGCAAAGACGAGACTTTATTCAGTTGTCTGGCTTAGGCATTGGCGGTCTGCTAACTGCGTCGATTCCCGTTCTGGGCAATTCGGTATCGCCAGAATACCTGCGTGAGGCCAGTTTCGGCGGTGTGGGTATCGATACGGCCGCCAAGAAACGATTAGCCGACATTGCGCTCAATGCTGCCAAAAGTAAAGGGGCTACCTATACGGATGTCCGTATTGGCCGTTACCTGCAGCAATTCGTGTTCACCCGCGAAACAAAAGTGCAGAACATTACCAGTGCCGAATCGTTTGGGGTGGGTATTAGGGTCATTGCCAACGGCACCTGGGGCTTTGCGGCTACCAGCAACGTAACTCCTGAGGCCATTGCCAAATGCGCCGAAACCGCCGTAGCTATTGCCAAAGCCAATTCCAAACTACAGACAGAACCCGTACAACTGGCCCCGCAAAAAGGGGTTGGCGAAGTAACCTGGAAAACCCCGATCAAGAAAAATGCCTTCGAGATTCCGGTTCAGCAGAAGATAGACCTGTTGATGAACGTGAACGGCGAAGCCATGAAAAATGGAGCCGCCTTCGTTACGTCCAACCTGTTCTTTATCAATGAGCAAAAGTACTTTGCCTCGACCGATGGCTCCTACATCGATCAGGATGTTCATCGGATCTGGCCAACCTTCACCGTTTCGGTGGTTGACCGGGCTGCCGGGAAATTCAAAACCCGCGACGCGATCAGCTCGCCCATGGGTATGGGCTATGAATACCTGGACGGTTTGGCCTCTGAGAAAATAAAGGCCCCCAACGGCTTAGTCGGCTACCGGAACTCCTACGATATGGTTGAGGATGCCATCCTGGCGGCTAAACAGGCGAAGGAAAAGTTAACGGCTAAAACTGTGCAGCCGGGCAAATACGATCTGGTACTCGATCCAAACCACCTCGGCCTGACCATCCACGAATCGGTTGGCCACCCCACCGAACTCGACCGCGTACTCGGCTACGAAGCCAATTACGCCGGAACCAGTTTCGCTACCCTCGACAAGTGGAAAACCAAGTCGTTCAATTATGGTAGTAAGCTGGTCAATATCGTCGCGGATAAAACACAGCCCCATACGCTTGGCACGGTTGGCTATGACGATGAAGGTGTTCCGTGCAAGCAGTGGGATTTAAT
>CAXTJJ010000302.1:0-7718 GCA_964244155.1 uncultured Spirosoma sp. | reverse complement strand
CTTTTAAACCCTTTCTAACTCTGTTTTTTGTTGGTTCAAAGATATTATCATAATCTTGTCTCCTTATTGTAACTCTCCCTCCAATGTCTGAATTTTGCAAAGGGTCTACCATATCGTGATTGTATGACAATCGAACTTTTTCCTCGAATGTAATATTAAATATATATTGGCTATCAATAATATCGTCAAAAAATAAATCTAGCTCTTTAGATTTTGAAAAAATTTTTATTAAAATTTTTTCAGTTAACTTTTTGGTGAAATATCCGTAGTTGTAAATAAAACCGTCTTTTGAATAAAGAAGATTATTTGTATTGTTACGTTGATGGTAATTCTTAAAATCATAAAATGATGGATGATAAAAGGACTGCGTTGTGATAAAAAGTTGATTATTCTTTGAGAAAGATTCAACCTTATAGCACAATAAACAAGCGATTATATCTTTATAAATATCTTGAATTAATTCAGGAGAAAAATTTAAAGTGCCATCAATTTTGTTTCTATTTAGAGACAATGGCAGGTTGCCATCATTGTCAAAAACAGATATTGTTGGATATACATTTATTATAGTACTTGAATAATAAGAGTTTTTATATACTGGGTAATCAATATTAGGCTCTGAAGGGATAACGATGCCGTTACAAGTCAATTTATTCTTTTGATAATCTTTATCATAAGTCCAAATGACTTTATTTAAACCTTTTGGATTTAGTGAATGAAAAATTTTAGGTAATCTATCATTATCATTTGGCAGATTGAAAACTTTAGCTTTATAATTTTTATCTGATTGATTAATGTATTCTATATACGGAGATTTCAAAACATACCAACTATCCCAACTTATTCCTTGAGGTTTATTTAAAGCCTTTATTACACTTTCTTTTAAAGGTATCTTTATGAAAGTGCCAATATCTAAATTATCTCTTTTATTGATTTCAATTTGCTGAGTATCTATTTCAGCTTCAAAAGAATAACCTTCTGAACTGTGCAGATTGCGCGTTTCAACGTAAAGTTTCTCCCCTAATAAAAACGCTGCTAATACCCCAACTCCAAATCTTCCGTTTCTTTGAATTTGAGGTTTACCTTCAACATTTGTATATTTTAGTTGCCAATCAAGGCTTTTTCTGAAAGATGACCCAGCTTTGAGGAAATAATTTTTTAATTCAGATAAGGTCATTCCCTTTCCATTATCCTTTATTATGAAAAAATATTTATCGTTTTCTTTTATTATGCCAATCGTGATTGAAGGTGAATAACCAATATTATTTTTAAGTTCTTCAAATTCTCTTTCTCGACATGCATCGACTGCATTTTGCGTCATTTCTCTTACACCAAATGATGGATCATTTCCATATAGTGGAGCTACAAGAAGTTTAGGTAGTTCAGTATCTGTTTCAAAAGTTATCTTTTCGGGAATATAGCGTACACTATTTAGGAAATTTGAACTTTCTAAGTTTGAGTTTATCCTTCTATATTTTATTTTAGGTTGAGATTCATTGTTTACATTTCCATAAACCTCTCCAAGAACTGCCCAAGATAGATCTAATTCATATTGTATATCTTTAAATAGATCTTTTAATTTAACGTACATAATACTAGTAATAGGATTTGCCTTGACAAATAATGTTTCTTTATCAGTAGTATCCTGTTGTATAAAATCTATAGCTAGGTGCTTAGTGTGTTCAAATTGTGATATAGGGCTTGAGAACATTTTTAGTTTTAAAGCATTTGGGTTTACCCTGTCTGAACCGAATTGAAAATAGTCAGCTATTCTAATTAAAACCATCAGAAAAATTACATTAACTTGATCTGGTAATTTCCATGCTTTATCACCAACTAATTCTAAGAATGAGTACGTATTTCGAATATCTATTCCATGGCTTCTAGCTACTATAGCAGTTAACTGACGTAATAATTTCGGAAGCTTTGGCGCAAATGTAATTATTTGCCCATTTTCTCCGATGATTCCTTTAAATGCTATTTCATGTGCAAGTCTTGCATGATGCCTTCTAATAAATTCACCAATTAATTTTTTATCATCATCTGTTATTGACCCTTTCCTTTCTAAATTTGGTCTACTAAATTTAAACTCACTGTCGCCAAATATAGCATTGAGTTGCTTACTGTTAAATTTTTTTGCTTCATCTAAATATTCTTCCCAAAGAATGGACCATTTCTTCGAATCAATTAATTCTTCTTGAACATCATCATAACCCTTATCAATTATTAAGGCTTTAAAAGTAGCGAATCCAGTATGCATTCCAATATCATGAAGCAATACTGCTAATACTATAACTGTTATATCTTTAGATGAAAGTAGCTCATACGTTTCTTTAGTAATTATATCTTCAACTGCGCTCAGTACTTTTTGTATATGATCAGTAGAATGATCTGTGTATTCTTCAAAAAAATATAATTTACTTTCATACAAAAAACCACTAAATGTATCTAACGCATCTTCAACAATACTGTGGTAAAATGAATTTTGCTTTAAGATTTTTTCTAGTTTGTTCGGTAATTGTATTATCGCCATGGAAGCCTTTAATTCAAGTGAATCACTATATTTAGTTATTAATCTAAACTTTTATTAAAGAGATCTAGTGGTCTATTATACTTCTGTAAATATTTATAAGGCTATAGACTATCATAAATAAATTACTAATATATGTAATTTGTTAACTGTCTGATGAATACACACTTGGGCGATAAATTAAATACATTTTTAAAACAGAAAACTACAGAAAACAAAAAAGCACTCAAATCGTTGATTTTGAGTGCTTTAGCTTTTCATTGCAGAGAGAGAGGGATTCGAACCCCCGGACCTGTTACAGTCAGTGGTTTTCAAGACCACCGCAATCGACCACTCTGCCATCTCTCTTTCTTGGGTGCAAATATACGAACGTTTTGAGATTTGTCAACCATTCACGCCCGCTTTCAGCCAAAAACCGTAATTTTGGGCATTCTTCAATGAGTGCATGCGTGAGTCATGGAATCAGCCAACAACGGTATACAACCCGTTGCGCTTACCCTAAATCACTCAGTCACAATTCGCTAACATGGACGCAACAGAATCGCTACCCTCGCTTGAAACCGCCCAAAAACTGGGCCTGCTACCCGAAGAATTTGATCGAATCGCCGAAATTTTAGGGCGTCGGCCAAATTTTACTGAACTGAGTATCTTCTCGGTGATGTGGTCGGAACACTGTTCCTATAAGAATTCCATCGTCTGGCTCAAAACGCTGCCCCGCGATTCGGATCGGATGCTGGCCAAAGCCGGGGACGAAAACGCTGGTCTGGTAGACATTGGCGATGGGCTGGCCTGTTCGTTCAAGATCGAATCGCACAATCACCCCTCGGCGCTGGAACCCTATCAGGGAGCCGCTACGGGCGTTGGCGGGATCAACCGCGATATTTTTACGATGGGTGCGCGGCCCATTGCCCAGTTGAACTCCCTCCGTTTCGGCGATCTGAGCCTGCCCAAAACCAAGCGCCTGCTGCGCGGTGTCGTGAAAGGCATCGGCGATTACGGCAATGCGTTCGGGATTCCAACCGTGGGCGGGGAGCTGTTTTTCGATGATTGCTACAACACCAATCCGCTCGTGAATGCGTTCTCGGCGGGCATTGTGGAGGTGGGCAAGTCGGCGAAAGCGACCAGCTATGGCGTGGGCAACCCGGTGTTCATCGTTGGCTCGGCAACGGGTAAAGACGGTATTCACGGCGCTACGTTCGCTTCCGAAGATATTTCGGCCGCTTCAACCGACAAGCTTCCGGCCGTACAGGTGGGCGATCCGTTCATGGAGAAACTCCTGCTCGAAGCTACCCTCGAAATCATCGCCACGGGTTATGTGATCGGTATTCAGGACATGGGTGCCGCCGGTATCATCTGCTCGACCTCCGAAATGAGTGCCAAGGGCGAACATGGCATGATCATCGACCTCGACAAAGTACCTACGCGTCAGCCCAACATGGCACCGTTCGAGATTTTGCTGTCGGAGTCGCAGGAGCGGATGCTGGTGGTGATCGAAAAGGGCAAAGAACACATCATTCAGGGCATTTTTGATAAGTGGGATCTGAACTGCGCGCAAATTGGCGAAGTGACGCCAAAGGGCGAAAATGACCTCGGCCGCCTGCATTTTTACCGCTACGGCGAACTGGTGGCCGACGTTCCTGCCTACGACCTCGTGTTGGGTGGCGGTGCGCCCGTCTACCATCGGGAGTACAAAGAACCGGCCTATATTAAGGAATTCGCCAAGTTCAACATTGACGACGTGGACGACATCGAACACGCCGACATCAAAGAAATTGCCGAACACCTGCTGGCACACCCAAACATCTGCTCGCGCAAGTGGGTCTATGAGCAATACGACTCGATGGTGGGTACGGGCAACCGCAGCACCAACGCACCATCGGATGCGGCTGTCGTGCGGGTGAAAGGCCCCGGTCTTCCGGCCACCGACAAATCCATTGTTATCACGGTCGATTGCAACAGCCGCTACGTGAACGCCAATCCGCGCATCGGCGCCAAGATTGCCGTTGCCGAAGCCTGCCGCAACATCGTTTGCAGCGGGGGCGAGCCGCTGGCCGTAACCAACAACCTGAACTTCGGGAATCCGTATGTGCCGGAAGTGTACTGGCATTTTGTGGAAGCCGTGCAGGGCATGGGCGAAGCCTGTCTGCGGTTCAGCACCCCTGTAACGGGCGGTAACGTGAGTTTCTACAACCAAAGCTCCGACGATGGCCCGGTATTCCCAACGCCCACCATTGGTATGCTCGGTTTGATGGAGAACCCGGCCCACCGCATGACCCTTGACTTCAAAAACGAAGGCGACCTGATCTACCTGGTCGGCCAGTCAGCGAACGACATTGCGTCGTCGGAGTATTTGTATTCGTTCCTGGACATCAAAGCCTCGCCCGCGCCCTACTTCGAGTTCGACGACGAGTGGCACGTGCAGGAAGGTATCAAAACCATGATTCGCAACGGCTGGCTGCTCTCGGCGCACGACGTGTCGGACGGTGGTTTGTTCGTCACGCTGGCCGAGTCAGCAATGGCGGGGAACAAAGGTTTCCAGATCGTTTCGGACGACCGGCACCGCCTGGATGCGTTTCTGTTCGGGGAGAGCCAGAGCCGCGTGGTGATCTCGGTGTCGCCTGAGCACAAGCAAACGGTTGAAGGCTATCTGCACGATACCATCATGCCGTTTATGCTGCTGGGTGCCGTTACGGAGTCAACGCCCACTTTCGTTGTCGACAACACCCAGGTGATGACCCTCGCCGAAGCGAATGATCTGTACGACAATGCGTTAGGTAACATAATGGCGTAAAAATCAAATAAACACAGAGGCACAGAAGACACAGAAAAATAATTTATAAAAAATTGCTGCTCTGTGATCTCCGTGCCTCTGTGTTTAATAAATAGTCAAACCAACGGCCGATGATGCGCCAGGCTTTGCCTGTTGGTGACTCATCGGCCGTTTTACCTGATATTAACTTTATATGGCCCTTGACCTAGCCGCGATTACCCGCGAGATCTGTACCATCGCCACGGATGCCGGTGCGTTTTTACTTCAGGAACGCAGCCGCTTCAACCGCGATGCTATCGAATACAAAGGATTGAACAACCTGGTTTCCTACGTCGACAAAGAGACCGAAAAGCAGCTTGTCGCCAAACTGAGCCAGTTGCTGCCCGAAGCCGGCTTCATTACCGAAGAAGGCACCACAGGCCAGGACGCTGACCAATCAGCCCTGAACTGGATCATCGACCCTCTCGACGGTACCGCCAATTTCATTCACGATTTACACGTCTTTTCGGTAAGCATCGGTCTGGCGCAGGGCAACACACCCATTGCCGGGGTTATTTATGATCCCAACCGAAACGAGTGTTTTTCGGCCTGGCAGGGGGGAGGAGCCTATTGCAACGGGAAGTCGATTTCGGTGTCGCCTGCTACCCAATTGGGGGAGAGCCTGATTGCTACGGGTTTCCCGTACTACACTTTCGACAAAATGCAGTCGTACCTCCACATTCTGGAGTCGCTCATGCAGCAAACCCACGGCCTGCGCCGGATGGGGTCGGCGGCAATTGATCTGGCCTACGTAGCCTGCGGTCGCTTCGATGCCTTTTATGAATACAACCTCAATTCGTGGGACATGGCCGCGGGCGTACTGCTCGTCCGCGAAGCCGGTGGCCGCGTAACCGACTTCGACGGGGGTGATGAATTTCTATTCCGGGGCGATGTCGTGGCCGGTAGTGGCGTGCATACTGAGTTGATGAAGGTGGTGCAGGAATATTGGAAAGCGTAAAGGACTAAATAGGCTTTTAAGGCCAGATTCTGTAGGATTTATTGTATCGGACAGCAGGCCGGGTGGCCGGAGCCATGCTGTCTGATACAAGCCAGCAACGCCAACCCGGACTAGCTGCATTTTAAAAATCGGACGATTTCACTAGTCCGTCAACGTCGGATATTTGTAGCGAACACTGAACCATCAGCCACTAAACCATGAGCGATCTACAGGACCTTAAATACCCCATCGGCGATTTTGTTTACGGCCAAACGTACTCAGCTGAAGAAACGAAACAGCACATTGCTATCATTGATGAGTTACCCGTCAAACTAACCGAACTGGTGGGTAAGTGGGGCGATGATCGGCTCGATACGCCGTATCGACCGGAGGGGTGGACGGTTCGGCAGTTGGTGCATCACGTAGCCGATAGCCACATGAACGCCTATGTGCGTACGAAACTGGCGTTGACGGAAACGAACCCAACCATCTCGCCCTATGAAGAAGGGAAGTGGGCTAAGCTGCCGGATGCTGCGCTTGCGGTAGCGCCTTCGCTGGTGATCTTGAAAAACCTGCACCTGCGCTGGGTTACGGTATTGGAGGCCCTTACCGGGACAGAACTATCCCGAACGTATTTCCACCCCGGGAATCAGCGCATTTTTGACCTTCGGGAAGTGATTGCCCTCTACGCCTGGCACAGCGAACACCATTACCAACACGCTTTTCGGCTGGCCCAACGGAACGGATGGGAGGGAAAAAATGTATGATATATGAACTATAATGTAAGATATATGATGTAGGATGTATTATTGCCACAGGTAACCATACATCATATATCTTACATCTACTCCCATGCAGGAACTCATCATCTTTCTCGTTTTTGCCGTTGCGCTGGGGTATCTGGGCAATCGGGCATATCGGAGCTTTACGGCGAAAAAGGCTGGCTGTGGTAAAGGGTGCGGCTGTGCTACCGACGCCAACCTGTCTGTTCGACCTACCGAAAAGAGAATATAGACATCTGTCACTAACATTTTACGAATCCGGTTGTTTGTTGATGCAATGAATGCTCAGCGAATCATCGGATTTTTCGTATTACTCGTTTTTATCGTTAGCCTGGACGGGTGCAAACGCGTACGCCCCGACGCGCCCGTTCAGGAGGAATTTGAAGCTCCTATTCCAGATCCGGTTTCCTACATGGCCGGGAATCTCACCTTTAATATCCGCGATCTGGAAGCGAAAATCAATAAGTCGCTCTCCACTACGCTCGTTCCCGAAGAAACCTTTGAGGGGCGTAAGGGCGAAGCCTGGCGTTTACGGGTCGAACGTACGGGTCCGGTGCGGATTCGGTATGCGAATCGTCGGGTTTATTTCTCGGCACCCCTGCAAGTGTGGTACTCAAATCCCATTGGCCTTCGTAAAGCGGAGAAACGCAAAAGCCGTCCGCT
>CAXTJJ010000301.1:0-7725 GCA_964244155.1 uncultured Spirosoma sp. | reverse complement strand
AAACGGACGATCTTTGCCAACGAGGGCCTCGCCGATGGCTTCAATAGCCCGCCGGTCTACTTCACATACTTCGTTGAACCGGGCGAAGTCGTGGATAAAACCGGTATGAATAACCCCATCGGTGGCTGCGGCCCCGCTCCGTAAGCTATCCAGATCCTCCAGATCGCCCCGGTGAACTCCGGCACCAGCGGCCGTCAATGCGGTGGCGGCTGAATCCGAGCGGGCAAGGCCCAAAACCTGGTGACCGGCACTTATCAATTCCTGTACAATGGCAGAACCAACGAAGCCTGTGGCTCCTGTAACAAAGACTTTCATAGGTTAACGTATCTGATTTTCTGTTTTGTATTGCAAAGGTCTATCGCAATCCAGAAACAGATTTAGTCGAATCGACTGTTGTGTTAGCCAAAAATGGCACATAAAAAGACATGCCTTCAAAAGGACAGGTCTTTTCAACTAATCAGCTACGTTTTTGATCAACGTTTTGCCCAGAAGGGCGCTCCTTTCAGCATGGCCGATTCGGTAGCAATACCGTCGCTCGACACCACAAACATGTTTCCTTCTTCCGGGGCTGGCCACTGCCTGGCAAACGACACAACGGCGTCGGCCACGTCTTCTTTCGTTTGAGCCTGCGTCATCGTGGCAACGAAATCAGCTTCCGAGACGCCCATAAAGGCCGCGTATTTCGGTACGACAACATCGCCCGTGCCCGTATCTTTCATGAGCCGCCAGGGGGCCAGCGTCAGAAAGCGCAAGCCAAGCCCAAGCCGGTTTGAGGCAAGCTGGGCGTAGTTGGCCAGAAATAGCTGCATCCGTTTCGATCCGGCATAACCACCCGAAATGGGTGACCCGCCGATGGCCGCTCCACTGGATATAAACAGAATCATGGTACCCGCTTTAACTGGTGTCGTGAGGGCGTAGCGTGTCAGCAGATACGACGCTTTCACATCAGTATGCCAGTTGGTGCTGAACGTATCCCAGTCAATTTCTTCGATGGATTGGGTTGGTGGCGTGGCTCCACCGGCGAGGATCACCACATCGGGCGCGTCCTGAAACACGGCTTCGGTGGTTGCGGTATCCGTCATATCGGCCTGTAGCGTTCGAACATCCGGCAAGTTATGGGCAAGGTTGGCGAGCGATTGTGGATTTCTGGCTATCACCAGCACATCAGCGGCCTGGTCGTAGAAGGCTTTGACGATGGCGAGTCCGGTGCCCCGGCTCCCGCCAATGACGACGATTTTTTTGTCTTTTAGCATGGGGAACGTGTGAATGAGCAAATGAGATAAAGTGTGAATGAGCGACAGAGGGTAGTCAGAGTCAAAAAATGTGGTATTCCTTAGAGGCCGGGGTTAAGCTTTGAGGCCCGGCGTTCCTTTGCCTTCGGTTAAGAGCTTGAACAGGCTGCCGTTGATGAAGTACGTCCAGCCTTTGGTGCAGGAGTTATAGCATTCGACCTCAGGAATCAGGCCAACGTGCGTAAACAGAATTTGCGTTTTGTCGCCAATTGCGCTGATGTCAAAATGGATGGTCGTGCCGGTCCATTCCTGTGGGTCGTCAAATGAAGTAAGGATGCTGTCGGTGACAAGCCATCTAATTTTCTGCGCTGGAATTAGCGCCACTACTTTTTGGGTCGATACATGGATGCCGGGAAAATGAACGGTGAATTCGTCATCCAATTTCTGAGAATGGCCTTCCTGGTTTTCTGTCCACCAACTGCCTACATCGTTGATTGTACTGAATACGTCTTCCGGGGGTTGGTCTACCAGCAATGTGGTTGTAAAATCTGCTGTTGTCATGAGCACTTTGTTTAGCTGAAGCATAAAGTAGTCAGGCAAAAGTAGTGGCTTAATCAGGCTGGATCAGGGTGTGATATAGACATTCTGACGGGTTGATTTGGACAATCTTAGCCCGTAGCTTTGACCAAAAAAAGGGCAATGAAACACGTGACGATCGTTGTGCCGAAAGGCAACGCCAACCTCAGCAGTATTACGGGTTCGCACGAGATTCTGACCAGTGCCAATGCGTACTGGCAACGACTGGGTAACCGGCCGATGCTGGAGGTCACGATAGCCAGTACGGTACCAGAATTAAAACTGGATGCCGGGTTTGTTACGCTTCATCCTGTCCATATTCAGGATATAAAAAAGACGGACTTGCTGATTATCCCGTCGGCCCCTTACTCGGCTAAGCTGATCAATGAAAACGATGAACTGATCGACTGGATCAGGGCGCAATACATGGGTGGGGCCGAAATTGCCAGTATGTGTACGGGCGCTTTTCTACTGGCCGCAACCGGCTTGCTGGATGGAAAAACCTGCTCAACCCATTGGAGTGCGGAAGCCAGTTTTAAACAGATGTTTCCTAAAATTAATCTTCAACCCGACAAATTCATTACGGCCGAAAAAGGGATTTACACCAACGGGGGCGCTTATTCTTTTTTAAACCTGGTTATTTTCCTGGTGGAAAAATTATTTGATCGGCAGACAGCGATCTACTGCTCAAAGATTTTCCAGATTGATATCGAACGAACCTCTCAATCTCCCTTCTTTATTTTTCAAACGCAGAAAAAACACGGCGACACGCTGATCGAACAGGCGCAAACCTATATTGAAGAAAATCTGAGCGGGAAAATATCCTTTGAAGAACTGGCGGCCAGGCTAGCCATCAGCCGACGTAATTTTGACCGGCGCTTTATCAAAGCAACGGGTAATACACCCGTCGAATATTTGCAGCGTGTAAAAATTGAAGTAGCCAAAAAGTCGCTGGAAAAGGGCAGAAAATCCATTTTCGATGTCATGGAAGAAGTTGGCTATTCTGACGACAAAGCATTCCGAGAGGTTTTTAAAAAGATAACCAGCTTGTCACCCCTGGAATACCGGGCGAAATACAATCGGGAGACTGCGTTGAGTTAATGTTGGCTGTTGTAAACGACCATAAGCGTTCATTCGTTACTAGTAGCTATGCTGGACAAATTCAGAACTAAATTCCCGTTTCCACCCGAAAAATGGGACGACTACGTCAGTCGGTTCAAGCGGATTCAGGTGCCAGCCAGAACCGTTCTGCTGCGTGAAGGCGATATTTTGCGCAAAGCCTATCTGATCGAAAAAGGATGCCTGCGGGTGTGGTTCAATAATAAAGGCGAGGACATGACCTTCCAGTTCTTTTTCGAGAACAACACCGTTTCCTCCATCGAGAGCTTCAAAAAGAGTATTCCCAGCCTGTTCTCCATCGAAACCATCGAACCCTGCACGCTCTGGTGGATCGACAAAGCCGACATTGATACGATTATTGCGGAAATCAGCGAGATACCGTCTGTTCGGACTCAAATGCTGGAAGCCATGTTCGACCGGACTTTGCACTATATGGAGCATTTCCTCACGTTTATTCGGGACACACCGCTTGAACGCTACGAGAATCTGCTCGCTCAACGGCCGCACATCGTTCAGCGGGTGCCGCAACATTATATCGCATCTTACCTGGGGATCAGCAGCGTACACCTGAGCCGGATTAAAAATAAACTGGCGCGGGGAAAATCGTAAGCCCTGCATTTGGTAACAAATGTTATCGTTTGGCGGTAGGGAGAGGCTCTACTTTTGTCTGGTCAACAACAGAACGATACACGACTGGTGATTACCATGCCGTAATTCTCCCCTTTTTATGCAACCGACAACCAAATGGATCACCGGGGCGCTGGTGTTCGCAGGGCTTATTTTTGCCCTGTCGCCCGGCCCCCAGCATTTTATGGCCAATCCTGATGGCTGGGAATTCCGCGAACAGTTCATCTACCTGACGGGCGTATCGGCGATGGCGCTGATGGTGTTATCCATGGTTATTTCTGTCCGTATACCGTGGGTAAATCGCCGGATGCAGGGCCTGGACAAAGCCTATGTGGTACATAAGTGGACTGGCATTTTCGCTACCGTGCTACTTATTTTGCACTGGCTGGACGAAATGGCCCCGGAGTGGCTCGTTGAATGGGGCGTTGTTCCCAACCCCGGCGACTTAGCTGATGGCAGTGGTTTTTCCGAATTGGAAATTGGGCTTTTTCAAAGCGGAGTGGCGGTGGCTCAAGTGGCGTTTTATGGGTCGATTATTCTGGTTACTATCTCGCTGGTTACCAGAATCCCATACCGCTTTTTTCGTAAGACGCACAAAGTCTTCCCATTGCTGTTTCTGTTGGCGGCTTACCACGGGGCTACGGCCCAACTCAAGGAGCGTTGGTTAGGGACACCCGCCAGCTATCTGTTGCTTATTCTGATCGCAGTGGGTGTGGGAGCTGCCCTGATGAGCTTGTTTCAGTGCATTGGCACGTCCCGAACCGTTGAAGCCACCATTAGCCAGATCGCCCACCACGAACAGGGCATTGTCGACCTTCGGTTGTCTACCCGAAAGCCCTTTTCCGTCAAACCGGGGCAGTATGCGTTTCTACGGTTCGCGCATGACACGGAGCCGCATCCCTTTACGATTGCTTCGTCGGGTCATGATCCACACGAACTGCGTTTTGCAATCAAATCACTCGGCGACTTTACGGGCGATCTAGCGAATCGGCTACAACCAGGGCAGATCGTTGCGGTAGAAGGGCCTTATGGTGAGTTTCGGTTTGAGGGTGCTGGCACACGGCAAATCTGGATTGCGGGTGGCATTGGTATTACGCCTTTCATGGCCCGGCTAGACCATCTGGCACATGCGGGTGGCAGTCCACAACCCATTGATTTGTGGTATTCCACCCGCACCGATCAGGCGACCTTATTTCCTAATTCGCTGGGCGACTTATGCCAGCAAAGTGGGGTGAAGTTCCATCATCTGAACTCCAGCCGGAACGAATACCTGACAGCGGAGCTGCTTCATAAAACCGTGGGCAGTTTCGACAACGTCAGTATCTGGTTCTGTGGCCCACCCGCCTTCGCGCAATGCCTGCTGATGGGCCTGAAAGCCTACGGTTTTGATCCACGCGGCTTTCATTACGATAGCTTTACGATGCGCTAAATTCTTCTGGACTTGCCATAGATGTCGCTTATCTTTAAGGAGTTAATCCGGGGTCTTTCCTGTTATTTGGCTGTACGTTCGTACTTTAGCAGCTTGCTGGCCCAGGGTATAACGTATTGAAAATTAGGCGCATCGGTATGGCCGCCATTGTGCTGCCGCCAGGCTAGTTCGCCGTCTGTCAGGCCCGTCAGTACAGGGGGCATTTTTTCGGATGTATAGTCATTACTTACGCCCAGGTCGCGAACACCAAGCAATTTGAAGACAGGCCCGGCGGCAATGGTAGCCTTGTAACTACCGGTTTGGTCGAGCCATTTAGCGTCGCCTTTCTCCGGGATTCCGTAACTGACAAAGGTGGGTCGCGGGGCACATAAGGCCAGTAGTTCATGCGAGTCTACCGGCAGGTCGCAACCGGTTTTTCGGCCGAACGAAGACTCCTCAGCGGCATATTTCAGGTAATTACCTGCCATCCAGTGATAGCCGCCACTATTGGCCAGACTTTCAACGGCTTCCCCAAAGACCCGGCGCTGGAGCGTGGTGCCGCCCTTCCCGGACGACCCGATCAGCACCATCGCAAAACGCTGATCAAAGGCCATCGTCACCAGGGCCGCTTTCCCGTAGCGCGAAACGCCTTCAATACCCACCTGTTTAGTGTTTACCTGCGGTTCGGTTTCCAGATAATCCAACGCCCGCGAGGCACCCCATGCCCAGGCGCGCAACGCACCCCAGTCGTCTGGTTTGCGGGGCTGACCTTTATTCACCAGACCAATAACACCTCGCGTAAGTCCTGCCCCGTTATCCGCCTGTATACTGCTCGTCTCGATGGTGCAGTAGCCCCAGCCAGCCGCCAGCAACTGTTCGGTTGGTGGTGAGTCGCCGGTAATTGGCGGAGGAAAGAAGCCCGGACCGGGGAGCCTGGTGATGGGCGCATAAGCCGGGTATCGGTCAAAAATGGCCTTCATCTCCGGGTTTTGCCTGATCATCATTTCCTTAAAGGTGGTGTTGATCTTCTCCAGATCGGCGAGCGATGGCTGGGCTGGGGCTGGCAACGCTGGAGGCAGAAAACCAAACATCATCATGACCGGCACCGGGCCTTTTACGTTTTGGGGCAGCACCAGCACCATGTTGATGTTGACGCTGATCAACGGGTATTCGCTATTGTCCACCCGGCCAATCAACTGTTTCGCTATAACGGGTATTCGCCCTACAACCTCGTTGTCGGTGACCTTGGTTATCCAGGTAACTTTGGGTACGTTGTTTGGCACCCGCCCGTACATTTCCCGTTCAAAATCATCAATGAGTTCGGGTCGACGCTGCTTCCACCACTGATCGGGGGTGGTCACTTTTTTCCCGTTCCGGGTGGTCAGTACGTCGGGGAGTTGCGGGCAGGGATCGGCCAGCGCTTCATCGTAATTGGCATGGTTGGGCTCTGACTCATTGGGGCTTGGGCCGGGCCGCAGTTTTTTGATGCCCAGTTGCTGCATCATATTGGCCTGATCCTGAACGGCCGTAAACGGTTTAAGCGCAGGATATTTACTACTGTCGATGGCCGCTTGTTGGGCTAGCCCCGCACATGAAAGGCACATAAACAGCACAAAGAACAGGGATTTGAGCATATAGGTTGGGGGTTGGAAAACCAATGAAAATAAGCGTGTATCTGATGAGAAATACTCCCCCTTTCGTCTCTTTTCTATACTTTAGGTCAAAGTCACACACCTAGTCATACTGCCTGAGTCTCCCAACTAAGCCGTTTAAAACGAACCAACGTTGTTTAGTCTTTGATAAGCTCGACCGACATCTGGAGCTTGATATCTTCACCAACGATCAGGCCACCAGCTTCGGTGAGCATACTCCAGGTTAGGCCGAAGGCCTTGCGGTTGATTTTCCCTGTCAAGTCAAAACCGGCCCTGATGTCGCCAAAGCGACCTTTTCCAATGCCGGTAAACTCGGTTGCCAGGGTTACCTGTTTGGTTATATCGCGAATGGTTAAGTCTCCAGTTAGTTCATAATCTTCGTCCAGCTTGTGCAGGATGCCGCTAAAGGTGATCGTTGGAAACCGGGCAACATCAAAAAAGGTGGCCGATTTCAGGTCGGCATCGCGCGGCTCGTTGTTGGTGTTGACGCTATCGGTTCTGATGTCCAGGTTAACCTGTGCGTCGGCAAAATCCTCGTTCGCCGTGTGTACCGTACCGGCAAAAACAGTAAAAGCCCCCGTTACATTGGCAATGGCCAGGTGCTTTACTTTAAACTGTATGGCCGAATGCCCGGTATCTATTTGCCAGCTTGCTTGTGTATGATCGTTCATTGTCATGATTGTTTAATGATTGATTGCATACAAAAGTACGGCGCCCCAACCGGCCCGGTCTTGAACCAGATTAAGAAGAAAAGGGCAAGATCTTAACCTAGGTTAAGATCGGGTTTGGGCAAGGTTTTTTCGGATTTTGCTTAAAAACTCGGGCGTAATACCCAGGTAAGAGGCTACGTATTTCTGGGGCAGATACTGTTCAATACCCGGAAAGGTTTCCTGAAAATTCAGATACCGCTGTTCTGCCGGTACCGAATGACTCTCCACAAAGCGCAGTTGCTGCCGCATGAGGGCCGTTTGGAACAGATGCCGAAAGTATCTTTCGAATTTGAGGTACCTGTCGAGCAGTTGATTTTGCGCCAGCCGGGGAAGCAGCAGCAACTCGCCATCCGACAGCCCTTTGGTCGTTAATTGTGTGACGGAATCCTGGGTCAGGCTAT
>CAXTJJ010000300.1:0-7745 GCA_964244155.1 uncultured Spirosoma sp. | reverse complement strand
TATGCCCGATCATGCCAATTTATTGTGGTAAGCAATCAGAGCCCAGTTGTGATGAATGCGGCTCAGGAATTACAACTTGGGTTACAGGGATTGCTGGGCAAATCTGTTCCGATCATTACCGATCTAGGCAAGAAAACGGGAGGAGTCTACCTGAACGAACATAAAAACTTTGGTACTCATATAGATTATGGAGAAGAAGGTTTTTTTATGTCTTATCACAAAAATATCTATATCCTGGCTAACAAGGGAGCCGGTGTACTTTATGGGGCTTTTGCCTTACTCAGACACATTCAAACGGGTCAATCGCTAGAAAAACTCCCGCATCACAGCATTCCCAAAATTCAGTACCGACTGCTCAATCACTGGGACAATACAAACGGCACTATTGAGCGTGGTTATGCGGGGGAGTCACTCTGGAAATGGTACGAACTACCCGCCACAGTCGACCCGCGCTACCGCGATTATGCCCGTGCCAATGCATCGCTGGGTATTAACGGAACAGTTGTCAACAACGTCAACGCCAGCGCCCGTTTCATGACGGCTGAGTACATTGAAAAAGTTGCGGCTCTGGCAAACGTGTTCCGACCGTATAGCATACGGGTGTATTTATCGGTCTATTTTCCGGCTCCCAAAGTTATTGGTGGCCTGAAAACCGCCGATCCGCTCGACCCGGAGGTGCGCAAATGGTGGGCAGATAAAACCAAAGAGATTTATAAAGTTATCCCCGATTTCGGCGGCTTTCTCGTAAAAGCCAATTCCGAAGGCGAGCCCGGTCCGCAGGACTACGGTCGAACCCATGCTGACGGTGCCAATATGCTGGCCGAAGCCCTAAAGCCCTACGATGGCATTGTGATGTGGCGGGCGTTTGTCTACAAAGCAGACGCGAAAGCAGATCGTTTCAAAGCGGCTTACGAAGAGTTTACACCCCTGGATGGCAAGTTCGACAAGAAGGTGATTGTGCAGGTGAAGAATGGCCCCATTGACTTTCAGCCGCGCGAACCCTTCTCGCCCCTGTTCGGAAATATGCCGAAAACACCCCTGTCGGTGGAGTTTCAGATTACGCAGGAGTATACCGGTTTTGCGACCCATTGGGTCTATGAAGCACCTATTTTCAAGGAGTGCCTGGAGACCGATACCTACGTGAAAGGCAAAGGTTCCACAGTCGCGCGAGTGATTGACGGCAGCTTGCATCAGTATGCCATGACGGCTATTGCGGGTGTGGCCAACACGGGTGCCGACCGGAACTGGACCGGTAATCCGATGGCACAAGCAAACTGGTATGCCTACGGGCGGCTGGCGTGGGATCATACGCTGTCATCGGAAAGTATTGCGGATGAGTGGGTTAAGATGACGCTCACGAACGAACCGAAAGCGGTAAAAACGATTACCGATTTAATGATGCGGTCGCGGGAGATTTACGTTGACTACAACACGCCCTTGGGGCTGTCGCGTCCGTGGTCGGGGGTTCATTTCGCTCCCGAACCCTGGCAGGAAAAAAGTGTCCGCCCCGACTGGACAGCTATTTATTACCACCGGGCCGATTCCATTGGACTGGGTTTCGACCGAACCGCTTCGGGCAGCGATGCCCTGGCGCAATATCGGCCGGAAGTTCAAACCCAATGGAATAATCCTGAAACCTGCCCTCTGCCTTATCTTTTGTGGTTTCATCATGTGCCCTGGACAAAGAAACTAAGTACGGGCCGCACGCTGTGGGATGAACTGTGCACTCGCTTCTACACCGGAGCCGATTCCGTTGGCTGGATGCAAACGCAATGGGCGCAGGTAAAACCCGCCGTTGATCCGGCTATTTTTGCCGATGTAACGGGCCGACTGACAACGCAACATAAAGAAGCCATCTGGTGGCGCGATTCGTGGGTACTGTATCTCCAGACCTATTCAAAACAACCCATTCCAGCACCATTCCAGAAGCCGGATCGGACGTTGGAGGAGGTCAAAGCCTTATCCGAAATTTATAAATTACGCTAGTGGAACAAGAACAAATTACACAGACCAATAGCCAATCGGCCAATCTATCTGCTTTTTCGCTTGACGGCAAACTCGCGTTGATTACAGGCGGGGGCAGTGGAATAGGCTTCGATATTGCCCGGTGTATGGTGCAGGCTGGTGGCCGTGTGGTCATAACAGGTCGGCGGGAACAACCCTTACAGGAAGCCGTCAAAACGCTGGGCGAACGGGCCTACTACATGGTCAACGACGTAACCGAACGGGCATTACTGGACGACCTCATTGACCGCATTGAAACCGAACACGGCCCCATTGATACGCTGGTCAACAATGCGGGTATTAACATGAAAAAGCCGGCTCTGGAAGTCACAGATGAGGATTTTGACCGGATTGTGCACACCAACCTGAACTCCGTTTTTAGCCTGACTCGTGCCTGTGCGAAACGGATGATGGCGCGTCAACGGGGTTCCATCATCATGATTTCGTCCATGGCCGCCTATTATGGTATTGACCGCGTGGCCGCTTATGCTGCGTCCAAATCGGGTGTGGAGGGCATGGTAAAAGTGCTGGCGTCGGAGTTTTCGGGCAACGGCGTTCGGGTCAATGCCATTGCACCCGGCTTCATCGAAACGGCCATGAGTAAAACCGCGATGGGGGGCGATCCTGACCGATTCGCTCGTGCCATGCGCCGGACGCCGATGGGTAAATTCGGCCAACCCGACGATATTGGCTGGGCCGCCGTTTTCCTGGCTTCCGAAGCCGCAAAGTACATTACGGGTGCTTCGCTGCCGGTTGATGGTGGTAATTCGATTGGGTTTTAGGGTCGGCGCCAGCCTGAAGCTGAAGAAGGCATATTATGAAGTTGTGAAATTTTGAGTTAGTGTTTCGACCACAATCAAGACTTCACTTACTTTGAGCCTGTTTCGCTTCAAAATCATTAAACACAGCCGCACGGAGCACACAGAGATTAGGTAAAATATCATATCTCTGTGTGCTCCGTGCGGCTGTGTTTAATAAATTTTCTCAATTTATTATGACTATAATACGATTGACTTTCGCCTTTTGGTTGCTCTTGAATTACAGTTGTTGGGGGCAGACAAAACCCAGAAAAGCGTTGTTCGTTATTGTCGATGGGATTCCGGCTGATGTGATTGAAAAACAGCCCACGCCCAATCTTAAAGCCATTGCGAAAGCAGGCGACTATGCACGGGCGTATGTCGGTGGGCAAAAAAGCACCTACTCACAAACCCCAACCATCTCTGCAGTGGGCTATAACAGCCTGCTTACGAGCACCTGGGTGAATAAGCACAATGTGTGGGACAACAGTATCAAAGCGCCAAATTATCAGTACTGGACCATCTTTCGCTTCTTCGAAAGCCAATACCCGCAAAAGAAAAGTGCCGTTTTCTCTACCTGGCTCGACAATCGTACCAAGCTTCTCGGCGAAAATCTGCCGCAAACCGGAAATCTTCGAATCGACTACTCGTTCGATGGGTTTGAACTCGATACCCTCTTGTTCAAGCATGATAAACAGTCTGAATACATTCATCAGATTGACGAAAAAGTTGTGAATGAAGCAACCCGCTATATCCGCGACGAAAGCCCCGATTTAACCTGGGTTTACCTCGAATATACCGACGACATGGGGCATAAATACGGCGACAGCGAGCAATTTTATAAAGCCGTCAAGATCATGGATGAGCAGATGGGACGGCTCTGGCAGTCAATCCAGTACCGGCAGAAAACGTTTGGCGAAGACTGGCAGCTGTTCATCACCACCGATCATGGCCGAAGCGCCGATACGGGCAAAAATCACGGCGGGCAATCGGATCGGGAGCGGGCGACCTGGATCGTGACCAACGCCAAAGACCTGAACAGTCAATTCAAAAGGACCACCCCCGCTATTGTGGACATTATGCCAACAATGGCTCGTCATCTGCAACTGTCTATTCCTAAAGAACAGGCCTTTGAACTGGACGGTGTTCCGCTTACAGGGAAGTTATCCATCATGGAGCCAACGGCGAAAAAGGAAGGAACTAAAATCGCGCTGACCTGGAAGGCCATCGAGCCTGAGGAAACGCTGAAAGTCTGGGTTTCCACAACAAACCATTTCGAAGAAGGCAAACGGGATGACTACCGCCTACTCGCCGAAGTTCCCGCCAAAGCAGGAGCCGCCATTCTTGATGTGTCGGCGTTGCCCAAAGGCTTTTATAAGATCGTGCTGGAAGGTCGGTATAATACGCTGTCAAGGTGGATTGTTGAGTAACCGTCCCGGCAGGAATTACAATTACTTCACCCGTGTCCAGGTTTTGGATTTTCCCAGAAAGCTTAACCCCATCACGTATCCCCTTAAATCAATTGAATTGGCGTCTTTGAGTGTTACTTCGCAGTTGTAGGTCTTGCCGTCTTCGGGGTTGTAAATTTCGCCATCGCCCCAAACATTGTTGCCCTTATAGGTTAGGTTCGTTACCAGCACAAGGTGCATAAGCGGACGATTTCGCAGCTTTTCGTCGGGGTTCTCTTTGTCTACTTTAGGCTTATTCGTGCCCGGATAAGTAGGTTCCAGCATCCAGACCAGTTTACCAAAATACTTGTTGCCCTGTTTATAAATCTGAACCTGATTTCTCTTTTTAGAACTGAGCCATTTGCCCTCTATCGCATCGGGACCGTCGGCTTGTGGAGCAAAGGAGGTAAGTGAAATAACAACAAGCAGAAGGAGTGGAGTTAGGCGCAACGCGTTCATACGTGAGTGGTTTGGACTATATAACGTACGAGGGTAGGGTTTTGTCGGTTTTGGTACTATTAAATTTAAAGTATAAAGAACATCTGTAAGCTGTATTTCTAGTAAAAAACTTGTCGTTCGATTCTATCCAGCTACCAAGATGGAGCCTCCAAAGTGCACAGAGCCCTTTTACTGAAAGATACTTTTTAGGTTAGGTGACTCAATCATGAATAGAGAAAAAAACTTTTTAACCACAGAGTCACAGAGAGCACAGAGGTTCAGTGGGAAAGAACGCGCCCGTTGGACCCTCTGTGCTCTTTGCGGTCCGCCGTTGTAGGGCCTCTGTGGTTAACCCCCTTTTTTAGTGCATCTCCTTCAGTGAAACCCAGTAAAGTCCGGCAAAGAGAATACTGAAAAAGACACCGAACGAGGTATTTAACGCTCCAAAACCGGCGAGCGCAACAGGCAGAATTATACCGACCACAACCCCACCAACGTATATCCAGAAGCCAATCTTTTGTAGCCGGAACATCAAGATAGACCCAATGAGCGTCAGGAGTGCATACGCAAACTGAGCGATAGCCAATGCTTTAATTTCCTCCGGGTCGCCGGGCAGCGGGCCATCGCCGGATGAACGATCTTCGAAATACTTTTTTTCAGACTGTTTGTCTTGCTTTCCGGCTGGCTCTGGCTTCTCGTCGGGTTTGACATAGATCGTTTGTGCTGCGGTGTCAGCTTGTGAAAAGGAGACCACCGCATCAGATAGACCCCAGGCACAACTAAGGAAGGTAAGGACGCAAAGGAGGGTTAAAAATTGAGAACGCATAAGTAACGCGGACATCCTGTCCGCAGGAGAATTTAAACGGACAGGATGTCCGCGTTACAAAAACCTTATTTTCGCGGCTGAGTTTCTTTACCAACAACGAAATCCAAATCAGATGACTCTGCAAGAATTAACCGAGCAAATTCGGTCCAAAGTTACACATGCCGACAACATTAATGCTACGGTTAAGATTGTGACCGATCAGGGACCTATTTTTATTGACGCAACGCAATCGCCCGCGACGGTATCGAACGAAGACAAACCCGCCGATTGTGATCTGCAAGTGAGCATCGACAACCTTGTCAAAATGGGCACTGGTGATCTGAATCCTATGATGGCCGTTATGTCGGGCAAGCTCAAAATTAAAGGCGACATGGGCATCGCCATGAAAATGGGTCAGGTGATGGGGTAAATTAAATGATGAATGAGTGACTGAATGAGTGAGTGAATAAACATGGTTGTTAGCGTAGCAAACAAGTAGTACAGGCAGTATGAAGACTTACTACAATCTATGGCACGAGTAGCCCGGCTATTCACTCATTCGCTCATTCATAATTCACTCATTGATTATGTCTTCACGTCGTAAGTTTCTGGAAAATAGCGTTCTGGCTGCGGCCAGTTTCTATATCGTTCCGCGTCATGTGTTGGGCGGAAAGTCGCCGGATGGTTCGCGAATCATTGCCCCATCTGATAAACTCAACATTGCTGCTGTAGGCTGTGGCGGCAAAGCCGACGTCAATATCCGGCTGGCATACAATAACGGATCTGACAACTTCGTGGCCCTTTGCGATGTCGACGACCGGCAGGCTAAGAAATTCCGAGGGCAGTTTCCCAACGCGCCTTATTTTCAGGATTACCGCGAAATGTTCGAAAAAGCCGGTAAGACTTTCGATGCGGTTATTGTGAGTACTCCCGACCATATGCACGCACCCATTGCGATGGCGGCTATGGCGATGGGTAAACACGTATACGTCGAAAAACCCCTGACGCACGATATCTACGAAGCCCGTATGCTGACCCAGGCGGCTGCGAAATACAAAGTCGTGACCCAGATGGGCAATCAGGGGAGTTCGGGCGATGCGACGCGCATCATCGAAACGGCCATCCAGAAAAATGTCATTGGCCATGTGCACACGGTTTATTGCTGGACCAACCGCCCGGTATGGCCGCAGGGCGTAAAATCACCGAAGGAAAAAGGAGAATCGCAGCCCGTACCAGCCGAAGTAAACTGGCCCCTATGGCTGGGTACCGCCCCCACCCGGCCTTACCACGAAGCCTATATGCCAACGCGCTGGCGGGGATATTGGGATTTTGGTACGGGTGCCCTTGGCGATATGGGTTGTCACTTCATGGATGTACCCTTCCGTGCCCTGAAGCTCAAATACCCGACTTCAGTAGAGTGTAGTGTTGGCTCAGTCTATTCCGATTTCTTTCAGGAAGCCTTTTACGACGATAGTTGCCCGCCATCTTCAGCCATCCACCTCACGTTTCCATCAGACGATAAGAAAGTAAAAGAGATTAAGTTTTCGTGGTTTGATGGTGGTATTCGTCCCCAATTGCCCGAAGGGGTTGATTCCAGCGATGTGTTCCGCGAAATCGACGGCGGTATATTATTTATTGGCACCAAGGGAATGCTGACAGGAGGCCTGTTTGGCAACGATCCTAAATTGCTTCCCGCCGATAAGTTCAGCGGTAAAGAACTGCCCGCTCCCGAAAAGTCATTGGTCGAAGGCAAAACCGAGGGCCATCAGCAGCAGTGGGTCAAAGCCTGCAAGCAAGGCTACGGTGCCTATACTTCCTCTTCGTTCGACCAGTCCGGTCCGCTTACCGAAACGGTTTTGATGGGCAATCTGGCGACGCGTTCTTACCTGGCCCGCGAAGGCGGTAAATTCACTGGTCGCAAAAAACTCCTTTGGGATGGCGACAACATGAAAATTACCAATTATGACTACGCCAATCAATTTGTAAAACGCCAATACAATGGCGGATATACGTTGTAGTTGTTTGTACCAGACAGCATCCTGCTGTCTGGTACAAACACAGCTCCTTAACAACTTGTTTATTAGCTACTCACCGTTTACATTAGTGTGACTTCATTCACTAATGATGCGTTTGCACCCACTCCTCTTTTCATTTCTACTTGGTTGTTTATTGGCGCTACGGGTATCGGCGCAGCCTATAGGCGATCAGCCGGTTGTGGTGTTGCCGATCAATAGCGATCAGCTTTCGCTTCAG
>CAXTJJ010000299.1:0-7751 GCA_964244155.1 uncultured Spirosoma sp. | reverse complement strand
GTATTGTGGTGTACTTTACCGAAGATTTTCTGGGAAATGACTTTTTTGAAAAACAGGAAATGTCCCAGTTGAGGCAGCTACTCGATCAGGCCCGGCAGGGTCTGGAATGGACTGGACACACCCGAAGCCGCACGGAAACGGCACTGCAAAATCTCACCCATCAGGCAGTTGGGTTTGAGCGGGTGATTAGTCTGTTGACTTTGTTGAACGATCTCTCCCGGGCAACGGATTATCGCTATCTGACGAGTCCTGGCTATACCAATACGGTTAAACCAACCGAAACAGATCGAATGCAACTGGTCCATGATTATGTACTGGGACACTTTCCTGATGACTTGAGTTTAGATACGATTGCCGATCTGGCGGGCATGACCTCGCCTGCTTTCTGTCGGTATTTCAAAACGCGCGCCAACAAAACATTTTCCGAATTTGTCTCCGAAGTACGCATTGGCCATGCGTGCAAGCTGCTCATGACCGGCAAACTCAACATCACACAGATCAGTTTTGAAAGCGGTTTCCGAACCCTGTCGAACTTTAACCGGCAGTTCAAAGACATTACCGGCCAAACGCCATCGGCTTACGTAAAAACGTATCGGCAACTATAACAAAACGGCCCGCTGTCTGGAAGACAGCGGGCCGTTTTGTTATGGAGATTTCACTAGTACAGAGTTGTTGTTCCTACTGATTCCCGGACAGCTACGCCCTCTTGAATAAACGAAAGCAAATCCTCATTCAGCCGGTCTTTTTCGGTGACGAACAAGCCGTGTGGAGCCCCGTCATAAACGATATATTGTGCGTTTGGCAGCGCATTGGCCGTCCGCTCGCCCGAGGCCTCAATGGGCACGGTTTTGTCTGCGTCGCCGTGAATAATCAACGTGGGCACCTGAATCTGGGCTAAGTCGTCGCGGAAATCGGTCTGCGAAAATGACTTGGCACATTCCAGGGTGGCTTTGTGCGAGGCCACATAAGCCCGTGCAAAATCGCCATCTAAATGCGCTTGACTTACAGGCTGGCTAATGAGGTTAACCCCGTAGAACTGCTTGCCAAACGTTTGTAAAAAAGCCGCCCGGTCTTTTTGAATATTCGTGCTTATTTCATCAAAAACATCCTGATCTACGCCATCCGGATTGTCATCCGTTTTGAGTAGATAAGGGGTTACAGCACTAATAAAAGCCACTTTAGATACCCGTGCGCCACCATGACGGCTCATATAGCGGGCTACTTCGCCCCCACCCATCGAGAAACCAACCAAGGTTACGTTTTGCAGATTCAATTCATCGAGAACAGCTTTCAAATCGTCGGCAAGGGTGTCGTAATCATAGCCACCCCAGGGCTGCGATGATTTACCGAAACCCCGACGATCGTAGGCCACTACACGAAGACCATGAGCGGGCAGCTCGGCCAGTTGATAATCCCACATTTCGTGGCTCAACGGCCAACCATGAATAAGAACAACCGTTTGACTTGCGTTTCCGGTACCTAAATCCTGATAGAAAAGTTTGATGTCATTGCCAGCGGCATCCGTTCCGGCTTTAATGTAGCTCATAACTTGTTTCTTTTGTTGAGTTAATCAATTCTCTAAATAGAACTATAGCTACGAGAAATGGTTTGGGCCGGATTTATGGGTAGGTGTTTTTGTACTTCTTACATCAACACACCCTGGAATACCTCATCGAGTCGGGATACGGGTTTGATATTGATTTTATAGCCTTTCGTGTCCAGCCCCTTCAAGTTATACTTGGAGATGAACATTTGTTTGAAGCCCAGTTTCTCGGCTTCGGCAATGCGGGATTCGATCCGGCTTACTGCCCGTACCTCCCCCCCCAGCCCAACCTCGGCCGCGAACGCGACAGATGGCGGAATGGCAATGTCTTCGTAGCTCGACACGATGGCTGCACAAACGGCTAAATCAATGGCCGGGTCTTCCACGCGCAAACCACCCGCAATATTCAGGAATACATCCTGCTGGCCGAGCCGGAAGCCACCCCGTTTTTCCAGGACCGCAAGCAGCATATTTAACCGCTTGGCATCGAAGCCGGTGCTGCTTCGTTGAGGAGTTCCATACGTAGCCACACTTACTAAGGCCTGACTTTCAATCAACAGCGGCCGGTTTCCCTCCAGCATCGACCCGATGGTAACACCACTAAGGGCTTCGTCGCGTTGAGAGATCAGGATTTCGGATGGGTTGGTTACCTGCCGAAGTCCGGAACCGAGCATCTCGTAAATTCCCAACTCGTCGGTGCTGCCAAAGCGGTTTTTATTCGTCCGCAGAATCCGGTAAGTCGTATGGCGGTCGCCTTCAAACGTCAGCACGGTATCGACCATGTGTTCCAGCACTTTGGGACCAGCCAGCGTGCCTTCTTTAGTGATGTGGCCAATCATAAACACGGGCACTCCGCTCTCTTTGGCATACTTCATGAACTCGGCTGCACATTCGCGCACTTGCGAAACACTGCCCGCGCCCGACTCTACCAACGACGACTGCATGGTCTGGATCGAGTCGATAATCAGGATTTCCGGCTCGAAATGCTCAACGACCCGAAAGATGTTCTGAGTAGAGGTTTCAGTCATGACATGGCAGTCACTGGTGGGCGCGTCCAGGCGTTCGGCCCGCATTTTAATCTGCTGCTCGCTTTCTTCGCCGGATACGTAAAGTACACGCATCCCCGCCAGACTGAGCGCGATTTGCAACAGGAGTGTAGACTTGCCGATACCCGGCTCACCCCCAATCAACACCAGTGACCCGGCAACAATACCGCCCCCCAACACCCGGTTCAGTTCACCATCAATGGTGTAGATCCGGGGTTGTTCTTCATAATTGATTGCGTGGAGCGCCTTAGGTTTGGCGGCCACTTTCAGATTGCCCGGCCCGGCTGATGGCGTACGCCACCCCCCTTTTTCGGGCTCATCTTTCTGAACGACTTCTTCGACTATCGAATTCCATTCCCCACAGGATGGGCAGCGGCCCATCCACTTAGCAGACTGGTTACCGCAACTCTGACAAAAAAAAGTGGTTTTTAGCTTGGCCATTCGGCAAGTAGTAGATAGCTGACGAACCGCACCAGCGGCTCTGAATTTATAATGAATTTGTGGGTCGATTAAACCCTTTGCGACCCAGTCAGTCCAACCGAAACGCATCGCTTCAGCAATTCATTTCACTCTGACCGGCGGGTATTAGTAGAACGCCGTTCGCTCGAAATAAGTTGATGTTCCGTACCGTGCCTGCTCAATTTACGTTTAACAACCGGTATATTCTTTGACACAACCAACAATGAAAAAAATCCTGCTTTTCGCATCACTACTTATCATGCCTGCTCTGTCATTCGCTCAGGGAGGCTTTCAAATTGGCATTAAAGGGGGAGTTAATCTTTCCAAGCTTAGCTTTGGCGACTTCCTTAAAACGGGCACAAATGGAACAGGTGCGCCTACTGTAAACGTAGACGGGCAGACGTTTAGAAATAGCATCAGCGATAGTTTTAATAGTAAAACGGGTACATCGTTCGGCATTTACATGCGCTTCGGCAGGAACCTGTTCATTCAGCCCGAACTTCTATACTCGACCCGGGCGGGACAATTTGGTGTTATTCGCAACGGGCAGACAGAAACGGTTACGGTTACAACAAGCAGTTTTGATGTGCCTCTTCTGTTGGGTATCAAAGGCGGGCCAATCCGGGTGGTAGCAGGTCCCGTTGTTTCATTCCGGGTAGATGATAATCAGAAGCTTGGCCAGGCCCTGAGTCAATACACAAGCGGTTCGCTCAACGATGCCTGGGCAAAAGCCTATTACGGATACCAGGTCGGGGGCGGATTAGACCTTGGCTCCTTTGGTCTCGATGTCCGTTACGAGGGTAATCTGTCCGATATTGCGCAGATTGAAAATAGCGAGGGTAAATTCAGCCAACGCCTGAAATCGTGGCAAGTGACGCTGGCATACCGGTTGTTTTAAATTAAGAATTAGTCAGTAAGTGCAAAAAGTCAGTAAGTCGGTAAGTGCTGACGCGAATGGTTTGCTTTCGCGTCAGCACTTACCGACTTACTGACTTTTTGCACTTACTGACTCTTATTTAGTTCAACAACCGGAGCCAGTATTGAGCCAGCCGCTGGGTAATGTCTTTCATACGACGACGGGAGATGGCCACTTCACGTCCGTCGGCCATCCGTACCTGCCGTTCGCGATTGAAGATATTCCGCTGAACGTAGGCTAGATTGACTATATACGATTTGTGGATGCGCAGGAATATTGAGCCATCCAGTGTTTTTTCAAACTCTTTGAGGGTTTTCGATACCAGATACCGTTTCCGGTCGCGAGTGTGAAGAAACGTATAATTACCTTCTCCCTGGAGACACAGAATGTCGTCAACCGAAATGAAAATTGTACGATTCAGATAGGGCAGTGCAATACGCTGTGTACCACGCTGATAAGACGTCGGGAATTGTGGAACAACGGCAAGAGGCTGCGGAGAGGTGAAAAATGAGGCTTCCATAGTAGAGAATAGTTTTGATTCAGAGTCGTAGTTGCTGACTGATGAAACAAAGCTACTTTATGGGCGCTGGTTCAAAAAGGATGGCTTGATTAACAAGGGTCGATTTTTCTAGTCAACCAATTGCTAATCAAGCCATTACGCCTTCATTTGCGTTGCTCTTCGGGTGAATTTACCCAACTTATTGCGTAAAACTACGCAGTGACTAAATCGATGAATCTGCTCCTGTTTTCAGGGAAAACCCATCTGCACATTTTAACTAACTGCTACCGGTTGGAAATCACGAATACGATCAATGAACACTTGTGCCCGACGGCGTGAGATTTTTACCTGCTGACCATCGGTCAATTCAAGCTCTCCTTCTTTTTTGATAAAGAACTTACGAACAAACCCAAGATTAACGATACAAGATTTGTGTACCCGAACAAAAGCCTGACCATCCAGCAAAATTTCGTATTCTTTCAGTGTACGGGACACCAGCATTTTGGTGCCATCCTTCAAAAAGAAGTTCGTGTAATTACCGCAACCTTCAAGACGAACAATTTCATCAACAGAAACTGTACGTTTGCGATCATAAAACGGAATGAGAAGCTTCTGCAAACAAGTAGAATCGGCAATTTTTTCCACACTATTGTGGAAAGGTCTGGACATAGTTTCGAATAGAGAGTCGTTAGCGAATGCGTTCATAGTCGTCTTATAAGATGATTGTGTATAAAGAGTTAGAAGCTGACATCCAGACACTTGCTGCACTATTCTGGGTACCGAAACTGCTCTCGATATCTTCTGTCATACCAAATAGAGTTACAAGAATCAGACCTACTTAGTCAAATCCCTATAATTCTGCTATTTTATTTGTATAACTACTTACCATTCAGGACCTAATTACCAATTAATAGACAAAAAATCATATAAACTCTTTCTCAAATAATAAGTAGTAGTACCACACGAACTGGACCTATAAAAGCGGGCCTTCTCTATACGGAAGCTAACAGAATCCGCTGCTCTCCTGAGTTTTGCGTACCTTTGTTGAAGAAAGAAGTGAAACACGTAGCGTATGCTGGATAAAGTAAAAGACCTACACCAGGAAATTAAACAATACACTGTCACTACAGCCGAACAGTTAGAGCAATTTCGGATGCGGTTTATTAGCCGTAAAGGTGCTGTAACTGAGTTGTTTGATGAGTTAAAAAGCGTTCCGCCTACCGACAGAAGAACAGTTGGACAAGAACTTAACGGCCTTAAAAACCTCGCCCAGGAACGTTTTGATGCTTTTAGTCAGCTATTGGAAGAGCAACGAACAGCCACCAGTAGTGCTCCCCCCGTTGATCTTACCCTGCCAACGATACCGAACTTAACGGGTACGCAGCACCCGCTGAGTCTCGTTCGCCAGCGTATCATTCAGATTTTTGAACGAATTGGGTTCAATGTTGCCGACGGTCCCGAGATCGAATCGGACTGGTACAACTTTGGTGCCCTGAACTTCCCCGACAATCACCCGGCCCGCGATATGCAGGACACATTTTTTGTCGAGAAGAAGGCCGCAGACGATGCGCCAGTCGATATGTTGCTCCGCACGCATACATCGAATGTACAAATCCGATTAATGGAACGCCAAAAGCCGCCTATCAGGTCTATTATGCCAGGGCGGGTGTACCGGAACGAAACCATTTCAGCACGGGCACACTGTATGTTCCATCAGGTTGAAGGAATTTATATTGACAGGAACGTAGGCTTTAAAGACCTGAAAGACACGCTCTATCACTTTGTAAAGGAGATGTTCGAGCCTGGCACACAGATTCGTTTCCGACCTTCTTACTTCCCCTTTACGGAGCCAAGCGCGGAAATTGACATTTCGTGTCAGATTTGCGGAGGCAAAGGCTGTAACATTTGTAAACATTCGGGCTGGGTCGAAATTGCCGGTTCAGGCATGGTTGACCCGCAGGTTATTGCCAATTGTGGCATCGACCCCGAAGAGTACACGGGTTTCGCTTTTGGTATGGGGATCGAACGCATCACACAGTTGAAGTATGTGGTGAACGACCTGCGCCTTTACACCGAAAACGATGTGCGCTTCCTGCGCCAGTTTGAAGGACTATAACTGAAGGAGGAAAGGGAGGAGTGGGAAGAAAGGGAAGAAGGATTAAGACACTTACCTTTCCTCCCTTTCTTCCCACTCCTCCCTTTCCTCCCCTATTATGTCTCCCATCCGCCTTTCTGATTTAGCATTTACGCTCGATGCCGTTATAGACGAAGCATTTGGGCAGAAGGCCGTGTGGGTTGTGGCCGAAACGAGCGATATAAAGAACTACCCCGACCGGGGTTATTGCTTTCTAACATTAGTGGAACGGGAAGCCAACGGCCGCGAAACGCTGGCGAAACTTGATGCCTGTATCTGGCGTAAAAACTACCATGCTATCGGCGATTTTGAACGGGCAACGGGTGTTGCTTTTGCCCGCAATATCCAGTTGCTGCTGCTGGTATCCGTTAGCTTTAGCCCCGTATATGGATTACGGCTGGAGATTCTGAAAATTGATCCCTCCTACACACTTGGTAATCTCGAACGCGAGCGGCAAACTGTGCTCGATACGCTTGTTAA
Organism: uncultured Spirosoma sp.; assembly: GCA_964244155.1. Taxonomy (GTDB): domain Bacteria; phylum Bacteroidota; class Bacteroidia; order Cytophagales; family Spirosomataceae; genus Spirosoma. The sequence goes on along the minus strand of CAXTJJ010000299.1, from coordinate 674 downwards.
GAACCATCCCGATTTGGTTTGGCTCGAAGATGGGCAATACATCACAGCCAATCAATTACTGTCCAGACCAGCTGTCATTCAGCGCCTGGCACTGATTACGGCCCCTAATTCCGATGGCTGGCGTGACTTTCGACACGAACTAATTCAGAATCCGTTCGGCTATGATTTTGTTGTCGATGAATACCTGACGCAGGTACAGGGGCAGGGTGCCGAACGAGCCATTTGCGGACAGTTGGAACGCATTCGTACCAGCGAGATAGCTTATGATGTTGTTGTTATTGTACGAGGGGGTGGCTCGCAGCTAGACTTTGGCTCCTTCGATTCGTATTTAATGGGTGCAGCCGTAGCTGGTTTCGGCATTCCGATTCTGGCGGGTATTGGTCATGAACGAAACGTGAGCATTACCGACTTGCTTTGTCATGAGAGCGTAAAAACGCCAACCAAAGCTGCTGGCTTCTTGATTGAACATAACCGGCAATTTGAAGAAAGTTGCCTTCAATTACGCGAACGACTTCGGGTTGTTACCCGGAATGCGCTGCAAACAGCACGCGAAGAATTGGATCGCGAAACAGAACGACTTCGGTTTGTTTCGCAGACCTACTTTCGTGAATGCCATACAAACCTCACGGAGAAGGCTGTTACCTTACGCCATCTGGACCCGTCTAATGTGCTTC
>CAXTJJ010000298.1:0-7760 GCA_964244155.1 uncultured Spirosoma sp. | reverse complement strand
AGACGACGCCTACTGAGTACCGGCGAAGCTTACGAATCCCTACTCCCTTGCGACATACCTATTTACAGCCTTCATTAAGCTAACGACCGGGGGTTATGCATCCATTACATCGGGTACGCTAGCCTTATCTTCAGAAAATGTAAGACTGATCTGCACTCCATTTAACTGACTGATCTGCAGTTTACCCCCAAGCTGTTTGCTCAACCCCCGAATCAGGCTCATGCCCAGCGTACGGCTGCGGTTCGGATTTAGATCGGGGGGAAGGCCAACTCCATCATCACCAATGGTGAGTCGGTAGGTTTGTTTAGTCACTTCGGTGAGTTCAACGCAGATGCTCCCCGGCTGATCGGTGGGGAAAGCGTATTTAAGGGAATTGGTAACGACTTCGTTCAGGATGAGACCCAGAGGCACCGCCAGAATGACATCCAGGTTGATGGGTGTTAGGGCCATCCGCTTGGTGACGGAATCCTGATGGGCAAACGTAACCAGTAGATAATCGACGATTTCATTAATGTACTCGGCCATTGGAATCGTCGATAACCGGTCCGATTGGTAGAGTTTCTGATGGATCAGGGCCATAACATGAACCCGGCTCTGGCTTTCACGGATAGCAGACAGGGCGGCTTTATCTTTTAAATAAACCCCCTGTGAGTGCAGTAAGCTGCTGATTATCTGAAGATTGTTTTTGACCCGGTGGTGAATTTCTTTAATCATCCACTCTTTTTCTTCCAGCAACCCTTCTTTCTCATCCAGCAACGTGTCTTTGTCATAAATGAGCATTTCTTTTTCGTCCAGAATGTGCTGAAGCGATTCGTTTTTTTGATTGATCTCAACCTGCTTGGCTTCCAGAAGGTGGTTACTCCGTTGCTTCAACCGGTACTGATTAAAGCTGATGCCTAACAGACCCAGTAGTAGGGCCGTTCCTGCCAGAATTCCATTGCGCGTTGTTTTTTCTTTTTCCAGTTCATTCTGCTGTCGCTGAATCTGCTGCACTTTTTTAGCGGTTGCATATTTTACCTCCAGTTCGGCAAACTGTCGACTTTTTACTTCATTAAAAATAGAATCATTGAGCACTTTGTGTTGCCGGAAATGGCGAATGGCCGACAGGTAATTGCCCTCCGTAGAATCTACTTTGAACAACATTAAGTGAATATCCTTTACGGTAGACGGGGCGTTTTTCTGGGGCGAAAAGGCGAGGGCTTTTCGTAAATAAAATCCCGCTTTTTTGAAATCATTACGCTTTAAATAAAATTCGCCGACTTCCTTTGGCGCTTTTTGAGCCATTTCAAAATCGTTACCAGACTGGCTGTACCAGGCAATTGCTTCCAGGTAATATTTCTCTGCCAGCGAATAATTCTGTAAGTCATTATAACAGTACGCAAATATTTGCGCAATGCACCCTTTCTGAATGTTTGTAACGGGCGGAATTTCGTTCACAAGGTCTTTGATTAAACGGAGAGCCTCCGTTGTTTTATGGTGTCCGATCAAATCCTGCACAATAAAACTAGCTGCATAATACAAGGAGTAATTCGGTAACTTTTCCTGCCGCCATTGTTGAAGTGTCTTTTTAAACCAGTAAATGCTTTGATCCGGTTTACCCACCTCCATATACACCTCGGCAATAGTCCCGTAAAAGCTGGCGGCAGCCAGGGTGTCCTGGGTCCTGTTCATACTTTCCAGGCATTGCAATGCATAGAAAAGGCCTTTCTCGAAATTCCCTTTTAACCGACTGACACTGGCCAACCAGCTATAGGTGTAATGAAGTTTAGCGTAGTTGATTGCTTTATATCGTTTCAACACATCCAGAAATTCATTTTCAGCCAGATCCAGCTCACCCAGATCCGCATGGAGACCGGCAATATGCTCATACATCTGAATTTCGTTTTCCGGATTCCCAAGCGCTTTATAAATAGTCGCTGCCTGGCGATAACCAGCAATAGCTTTGGGGTAATTTCGGGTAATGTACCGCTGAGCAGTAGCAAATCTGTACTGTGCGTCGGCTTCGGTTTGTTGATCGCCCGTTCGATGGCAATCCGTAATTAGTTTGGAAAAAACAGACTCGCCGAGCCGAACATTTCCGCGCTCCATATAGGCGATAACCAGTATACTTTCTGCCTGATGTTTTCCTTTTGACGAATGCAGTCTGTTGCTTAGTACTTCTGCCCGCTGTAAATAAAGCAGCGCGCTGTCCAGATCAATTTTAGCTTCTCCCGCTTTATATACGTGAAATTTTCCTAAGTTAATCAAGGCAGAAAGTCGGGCCGTATCGGAGTCACTTTTCTGTAGGTTGACCAGTAATTGATTGACCATTTTCCGCGTAATATTCTGGCCATCGGAAGGAGCAATGATCAAAATTTGAAACGCAATAGCGAATAGGCTTAACCAGGCAAATTTTGATGAATGCCAACGGGTCGATCTACCCACGCGTTTAAAAAAGAGCACCCAATGCTGCATCGATTGTGTTCGTTAAAAATCGTCTTTTTTGTCTACATGTATCCGCGTTCCATCTTTTATAAGAAAGCCCTGTTCCCCGATCTTAATTGAAACCAGATGCGGAACTGGGCGGCTGGGCGGAAAGTACTTTTCGAATACCCAGCTTTTCCATTCGATACTCGAGGGTGGTTGGTTTTAAGTTCATTAATTCAGCGGCTCCACCACTGCCCCGGATACGCCCGTTGGTTTGTTTCAGAATCGCCAATATGTATTCCCGTTCCGTTTCCTGTTGAATCTGTTTTACATCCTGCAAATCCCTTGGGGTCGACAGTCCGGGTTGGCCATACCCACTCAAACTGCTGTCTGAATGAAGTATAGGTCCAGACATAGCTCTGGAAAACAGGTTGTTTGCTAAAGAGCGGCCTAGCGTTAGGGGTGATTGACCATCGTTGATGATAACCGCCTGTTCGATCACATTCTCTAATTCCCGAATGTTGCCAGGCCAGCTGTAATTGATCAGCTCATTGAGTACGGCCTCGCTAATGCCTCGAAAGGGTTTTCCTAGTTTACGGGCCGAACGTTGGGCGAAAAACTGGGCCAGGAGCGGTATATCGGCCGGTCGTTCCCGTAGCGTTGGTAAGGTAATGGGGAACGTTGCTAACCGATAATACAGGTCCATGCGAAAACGTCCTTCGGCAACTTCTTTTTCCAGATACCGGTTCGTAGCGGCCAGAACACGTACATCCGTTTTGATGGGAGTGCGGCCACCCAATCGTTCGATCTCTTTCTCCTGTAGTACGCGCAGCAGTTTAGCCTGTAATTCGAGGGGCATTTCTCCAATCTCATCCAGAAAAATAGTGCCGCCCTGCGCCAGTTCAAACTTACCGATCCGCTTTTCAAAGGCCCCCGTGAAAGCGCCTTTCTCATGGCCAAAAAGCTCAGATTCAATCAGCGTCGCCGGTAGCGTTGCACAATTGATTTTTATCAGAATCTTGTCTTTCCGTGCCGACAGGTTATGCAGCGCCCGGGCAATGAGTTCTTTTCCCGTGCCACTTTCACCCAATAGCAGTACCGTCGTGTCGGTATTGGCGACCTGGGTGACCTGGTCAAAAACCCGCAGCAGGCGTTGGCTCCGGCCAATGATCTCTTCAAAATTGGCCAGTGTTTTGACCTCTTCCTGGAGGTAGTTATTTTCCCGTTTTAGTTGTTCACTCAGTCGGGCCACTTCCTCAAAGGCGAGTACCCGCTCCAGCATTAACACAACCGGTTGCTCCAGTCGCTCCAGTAGACCAAGGTGTCGGGACAGGTAGATATCGGGCTTACGACTCAGGAAAGAAATACAGAACGTATCCACTGATCCTACGCGCAGCGGCATCACTAAGGCCGATTCGAGCCGGAAAGCTTTAGCCAGCAACTGGCCCAACGGATTCTGTTTGCAGAAAACGCCAAACGAATCGTCAGTATAGCGTACAGGATCGGTAGGCACCTGGTCAACTTGTAACTGGAGGAGTTGATCGACGGGGGTGTTCGTCATCTGCTGAATATCGGCCAGGCGTATGGTTTGATACTCCTCAAAGCCGACCCGGTAGTAATTAAAATGCTGGGTTGTACCTTTCTTCTGGTATTGAATCGACAGGAAGTCGAATGGCACGTGTTGCTGAAGAACCATCGCAGCCTGTAGTAGTTTCTGTTCCCAACTTTCGGGAGCCGACAGGGCATCCATCAGGGCAATCTGAAGTGCCTTTTCTTCCCGGAGCTTCATTTCCACGCTATGCGCATGGCGATACCGGCTGATTTCCAGCGTTGTAAGAACATCTTTTTCCCGAAACGGCTTGACAATATAGCCAATTGGCTGCGTAGCTTTCACGGCCTCCAGCACGCTTTTATTGTCGTTGGCAGATATATAAATAAACGGAATGCCGAGTTCGTCCAGTGGTTTCGCCAGATCAATGCCGGTTTCTTTTCCCTTCAGATAAATATCCAGCAGGACGATATCAGGCTTTTGTTGATTCATAAGCCCAATGGCTTCGGCAACAGAATCGGCAACGCCAATGACTGGATAGCCTGCCTCCTGTAATATGAGTTCCAGATCATTCGCTATAATGTATTCATCTTCAACGATTAAAATTTTGCAGGCCGACGGTGAGGAAAGAGGAGGGTTGACTGGTGATTGCATAGTCCGAAATGGGTTAAAGGATAGCATGCACAGACCGCGTTTTCATTCACTTACAAGAATTAGTCCCATTCATGCCTGGGCTAGCCCAGGCGGTATGAAAACACTTGTTAAACTAAGTACTTTATTTAGCATATAGATTAAAAACACAGATAAATACCGCTGCAAGTGGATAAAAAATCAATTGTATCCCGATTTATTTCGACTAACATCTTCGGCTTAATCTGAGCACTCCCACGAAAAAAACAGAGAACTCCAGTTTTTTTGGAGTTCTCCAAAGCCAAAAAATGGCCGACTGATCAGTCAATCGCTGCCATAGATGAACGTGTCGCTGATAATGAGGAATTTGACACCTACTTCAAAGGCTGGCACTTACCTTGATAGAGCCTATGGTCGTGAAGCTTACCTCTTGTTTATATGGCCATTCCCAAGCAGTTAATCGAAGTAGTTTACGGGATTTTTTCGGATAACAACCTAAGCCGAATACTGCCCGTGCTGGATGAGAAGATCGTGCTTTATATCTCTGAAAATGGTCCTGCCGGAAGTGAGTACCATGGCAGAAGTGGATTTTTGGCCATAATGTCCAGCCTGTACAAAATCTGCGAGAACCTTAGCGTGAATTCGCTCGTGTATTTCCTGCCGGAAAATGACGCTCGACAAAACGCTGTTATCACGACTGGTTATTTTGAAGGTAAACTTCTGGCCGACAACGAATCCGCTGTTTTACCCTTTATACACTATTGGCAAATAAAAGATAATCGGGTAGTTGAATTAAGGACATTTAGCTGGGATTCCGCCAGCCTCCTCAACCGGTTACAACATGCGCATAAAGGAACTGATTTTCAGGCAAACGGGCATCATACTGATCCGAATGGGAACGGTACACCGAATACGTAGCCCCTACTTAAAACAGGAATGCATCCACTTGAAACGGTTCTTCTGCTATTGATTTTTGTCATCGGGCTGGCACTAATAGCCCGGCGGCTCAATCTGGTCTTTCCGATAGTACTAACGGTGGGCGGCCTGATTATTGGCTTTATTCCCGGCCTGCCCAACGTCGGGCTGGACTCGTCGGTTGTGTTGCTGGTTTTTTTACCACCCATTCTCTACAGTGCGGCCTGGTACACCAACTGGAGCGACTTTCGCCGAAATTTAGAGCCTGTCGTTGTGCTTGCGCTGGGACTGGTGCTGGCAACCAGCCTTGGTATTGCTTATGTAGCACAATCGTTTATTCCCGGCTTTACGCTGGCTACGGGCTTACTACTGGGGGCCATCGTTTCGCCTTCCGATGCCGTAGCCGCTACGGCGATCATGAAAACGCTGTCGGTTCCCCGAAAAATCGTTGCCATTCTCGAAGGCGAAAGTCTGGTCAATGATGCAACGGCTTTAGTGCTCTTTCAACTGGCTCTGGCCACCATGAGTACCGGAAACTTTTCACTGAGCCATTCGCTGCTGGATTTTATTTGGTTGGCCGGGGGCGGAGTTGGTACCGGACTTGGAATTGGTTATTTATCGTTCTGGTTGCACAAGTACGGCAACCTGGAGCCTGCGCTGGAAACGGTGCTGACATTTGTGACGGCTTATTCAGCCTATATTATTGCTGAACACCTGCACTTAAGCGGGGTGCTCAGCGTGGTTACGGCGGGATTGTTGTTGGGCCATAAGCAGTCAAGAGTGCATAGCCCAACCACACGGATGCAGGCAGTAGCGGTATGGGATTTTGTCGTTGTGCTGCTGAATGGGCTGATCTTTATCTTGATTGGGCTAGAACTGCCGCATGTGGTAGCCTCGATCAAAGGGCAGTCGCTGGAGCAACTCGCCTGGTTTGGATTACTCATCAGCCTGACCGCTGTAGCGATCCGCTTTCTGGGAATCTTTATTGCCGATACGGTTTCGACCCGGATACGGAAGGCAGTGCACCTATCGCCTGTGTTTCCGTCTTACAAACACACGACTTTGTTAGCTTATATCAGCATGCGGGGCATTGTATCTCTGGCGGCCGCTCTGTCCATACCGGAACGGCTGCCCAATGGCCTTCCATGCCCCGGTCGGAATCTAATCCTGTTTATTACGTTTTGTGTGATCCTCTTTACGCTGGTTGGACAGGGGAGTATGCTACCCATTGTGATTCGGGCTTTACAGTTCGGTCAGCAATCGACAGATTATCTGTCCCGCCGGGAAATTCGTAAAAGACTTTCCAGTAAAGCGCTGGCGGTGATTCATCGGGTGGTTAATCAGGAAGGGCTTACCGGAGACACTGTTCAGGAAATCATTGGCCAGCATCAGCACCGCGTTGATGCGCTTGAAGGTGGAGATTCCGACAAGACGCTGTCTCAGCATCAACTCAGCCTAAAACTGACTTTATCATCCATTCAGGCGCAACGGGCTGAGTTATTATCCTTACGAGACGACCAATTAATCGATGTTGACTTGTTTCATGAACTGGAAAATGAACTGGATCGGGAAGAGATACAATGGCAACGTGCTGACACATAGCCTAAAAGCGGCTGCCGATGGCTTCCGTAAACGAATGTTTTATGATCCTCTCTTTTTACTGGAATACCATCTGTTTGTACCGCTTTCCACAGGCAGAAGGCCTGTAGTTTTGTTCGGACGAAAGCACCAGGTCAAGATCTGACCATCCCTTGGTTGAAGGCAGCCATCATTGTCGTTTAACCTGATCAATGAAGGGCAATGCAATGGCTTTGTAAACGAAGAATACCAATAATTTTTTATCTACTCGCAACAGTTAAATCCTACGATCATGAGCAAGATCACAGTAAAAGACGGTACCGAAATTTTTTACAAAGACTGGGGAACAGGGCAGCCCCTTGTGTTTCACCATGGCTGGCCCTTATCGGGCGATGACTGGGATTCGCAATTGATGTTCTTCGTAGCGCGTGGATTTCGCGTTATTGCCCATGATCGCCGGGGGCATGGCCGTTCATCGCACACATCTGAGGGCCATGACATGGACACCTACGTTGCCGATGTGGCGGAGCTAGTCCAATTTCTTGATTTAAAAGATGCCATACACATTGGCCATTCAACGGGTGGGGGCGAAGTGATTCATTACGTGGCCAAACATGGACAGGGGCGGGTCGCCAAAGCCGTGCTGATAAGTGCAGTTACGCCCCTGATGGTCCAGACAGAA
>CAXTJJ010000297.1:0-7778 GCA_964244155.1 uncultured Spirosoma sp. | reverse complement strand
CGATGCCTGCCGTCAGTTCGCCCAGGGAGGCCATCTTCTCGCTCTGGATGAGCTGGTTCTGGGTCGTCTTCAACTCAACAAGCGCGTGTTCCAGTTCTTCTTTTTGCAGCGTAATTTCAGCCGTTCGTTCGGCAACCAGGTATTCGAGTTCCTGTTTTTTAGCTTCAATAACGCGTCGTTGTTCGGCCTCAAGGGCTCGCTCTTGTTCTTCTTTGACCAATGTTTTTTTCTGACGGCTGGCAATTAGCAAAAAAGTGCCGAGCCAGATCGTCGAAAAGCCAATTGAGTTGTCGATAAAATCATCATTCGCTTTGTAGTACTTAGGCGCATAGTACTCCAAAAAACTCCCTAAAACCCATAGAAGCAAAAAAGGAGCTACGGCCAGTAAGACCGTTCGCGAAGGTTGGAACGCTTTCAATAGCCATAGCATATAGACGAACAGCACACTTACGCCGAGTGCAACCCAGCCACTCGACAGATCAAAAGAGAAGAGTGCAGAAGCTCCGATAAGCAAACCAAAAAATACCCAGCTTCGCTTGAAGTAGGGCTCCCAGCCAGGCAAACGGGTTGCTGTGTCTAAGAAACGACGCGCAAATTGAAACGCACCAGCGGCCAATAAAACGGTTCCAATACCTTCGGGTGACGATGGGCTCATACAACAAGTCAACGAAAGAAATTATATAACTGACAAGGATTACCAACACTGTCTTTACTGACCAGCCGCGATACCACCAATGTATTTACCTGCGTAAACAACTATTGCGGGATGGCCCGACTGGCCAGTAACTCATTTTGCCGACGAATACGTCCTGACAAACTCTTGACAATACTACGAAGGACCTCACTTCGCTCCTCCATCAGATCATAGAAATCGTCCTGGTCGATGCGTAACAGCCGTACATCGGTAATAGCTTCGGCGGTTGCCGAGCGAGCTTCGGTGTCCAGCAAAGCCAGTTCACCGAAAAAATCGCCCCGACCGAAGCGGGCCAGTTCAGTTTCGCCATCAAGAATAGCGACTTCCCCGGTGTAAATTACGTACATGCCAGTACCCAGATCACCTTTGTGAAAAATTGACTCACCTGCTGGGTGTGCCTCTTCTTTCATGATGGGTGTAATGCTGGCCAGCACGTTTTCGGGTGTTTGCGCGAACAGGCTGGTTTGGGCCAGCAACAGCACCCGGTCGTAAGCCGAGATCTGGTCGGTGGAATGAGCAGCGTGAGCCATGAGTAAGGGAGATAAGGAAGCAAAACGAGATTCTAATGCCTGCCGGGCAATCAACGCTTCTTCGGTTGGCAGGCTGCGTAATACAACGTCAACTGTCCAGGCTGAAAAGACTGTTTCGCCTTTTTGCAGAATAAACGTCCGAATGGGTTCAGCATCCTCGAATGAGCCAAGCTCTACGTCGAGAATCCGATTTTTCTCGTGCCGGGGCAGGTCATCCACCAACACCTGCAATGTTTGATAAGTAGCTCTCGGAATCAGGTTGTCAAGCATTTCGAGCGCGTTGGCCCGGCGTTCGCGAGCCGGATGCCCTACGCCCAGTCGCGCGCCGGCAATGGTTTCTGAATCGTAAAGCTGCATCAGCGCATCAAACAACCGCTGCACCAGTACCGACAGTTCGTAATCGAGTGTATCGGTTAGGTCGGCATCCGTCAGGCTTCCATGCAGAAGGCGTTGTGCCAATAAAACTTCTTCGTGCAGAATGGCGCGAAACAACGCATCATCATCGGGCTCATTTGGGAAACGACGCAAGGCTCGTAAGGCTGCGCTCCGCACTATCAGGTCGGGTTGCCGGGCCAGCTCATTCAGTAAATGGCGACTCTCAGGTGTGTTGATAGCTCCATAAATGCTGGCTATACGCTCCAGAGTCAATCGGTCTTTGGTAGTATGCTGTACCGATCTTAACGCAGGAATCGTTTCGGCGCCCCGCGTTTTGAGTGCCTGCGTCACCGCCCGACCAATAGCTTTGTTTGTAAGGTTCTCAAGCAAATACGTCGTCAGGCTTGCGCTGGTAACCTGACCAGCTGCGACAATAGCCGCCTTTTTTACATCGGAATGTTCACTTGACAACCGTTCATTTACAAGGGGTGCCAGGTTATTTAAATGCAGTGTTGCAATCAAGCCTAGTGCTATTTGCTGATGGGCGGGGTCTTTATCGTTGGCTAACTGGGTCAGAATAGCCTGCGCCGTTGCATCATGCGGGTTCAGTTCCAGAATACCTTTGATGGCCCCCTGCTTGATGGCGATGTCGGTATGATGAAGCAGTGGAGCCAGTTCGACGGTTGTGGCGTTAATGCGTCTCCCTAATAGGTAAGCAGCCTGTTGACGTAAGGATGGCTCCTCATCGGTCAACGCAATATGTGTCAGTTGTTGGACGGGGACCTTCTGGTCGGTATGGGCAATGGCACTTAAGGTTCGCCGACGAACATTTCCATTAGTATGTGTGAGCAGTGCTGGTATTTGCCGGGCCAGTTCGACCGGGTTATGTACATCAAGCCAGCTTATGGCTGTGAGTACATCGTCGGGCCTGTTGCTTTGTAACTGATTGAGCAAACTCGCCTGAGCAACCGCAGGCATCGCCAACTGGTCACGTTCTAAAAATCGACGCCCAATGGCATCATTTAATTCGTGTAGATACCGTGTATAAGTGTGCCTCAATAGCCATACTGCGCCAGCCAGCAACAGAACCCAAACCGGTGTACTTCCGGAAGCTAAGGTTGTATGGAGCAAAAAAATCAACAGACCAGCAAATCCTAACCCAATGGGTTCATACAACCCCTTGGCCAGCGTGTGCCCTTTAAGTCGTTGAGGAGGTAACAGGGGTTGAAAGAGCACCAGAAACACAGGGTCGAATAAGGCGCGCCGAACCACTTCAAAAACCAGATAGAGCCCGCAGAAATAAACCAGTAGTACCGTTTCGCCGGTATCAAAAAATTGTAAACCAATCAGACCAACTAAGCCAGCCAACGCTACCCAGGGCAACATCAGCAATGAACGCTGTACGCCAAACTGATCCAGTACCTGCCTTGACAAAAGGAGTTTGGCCACCATGGCCACGCCATATGTCAGGGCCAGTACGTAACTCACATACCGAATAACATCGGTCTGGTCGTGAAAACGATGCTTCACGTTAATGAAGAAGTTGTATTCAATTTCGGTGGCTACAGCCGCCAGGACTGCCAGGCTCAGACACATGTAAAAAATCAGTTCGCTACCCCCAAATCGCTTGCCAATGAGCCGTGACGGTTCACGGCGAGCAGCCCGGTCTGCTCCCTGGGGTGCATGTACATCGTGCGACTGAATAGTTAACCGGAGAATATATAAGGCGGCCAGAAACGCCCCAAAAGCAACGATAAGCAGCCTTAGTACATCGGCATGGGCATGTACCAGAGCGGCCAGGATGGCCCCAATGGCTTTTGCGGGCATATCACCTGAGCTGATTACCCCAAAAAGTCGTTTGCTCTGGCGCGTATCGAATACAACTGCCGAAACGCCCCAAAATTCAAGATTGGTGAGAAGGTAAATCAGGCGATACCCGGTCATGATGGCCACTGCAGTCGCTACCGAATGACCAAAAACAACCAGAATACCCACCACCACCGTCATGACAACAGCCGCCACAAGTACGCGCGTTGCCAGACTACGCAGTACCAGATGGTGTTCATAGTAGGCATATATTCTGCCCACCGCGATCATGGCAATAGCCGAAGCGATATAGGCAACAGGCAGGCTTGTTTCTGGATTGTTCTCCAGCAAGATGGCATTGGCTGCCACGTAAATCAGGATAGTGCCAATCCCCAGCAAAAAATTGTGAATGAAAAATAACCCTACCGTTCGACTTTCCTCTGGCCGGATGCCTAATACGCGGTACCACCGTTGAGGGGAAGTAGATTGAGAAACAGAGTCGGCACCAACAAGCATAAGCAGGATTTACAACGCGATTTTATGGTCAAATATAAGCATCGGTAAATGAGATGCTGATAGAACATCGGCGAATAAGTCGCTCTGTAGTTGTTACACTAAAAAAATCGTCTTATCAGTTGCCCTCCACTATCCTCCTGGTAGCTCTAAACCCCATGATGCGTTATACCTATTATGCATACAGTACCGGAAAATTTACACAATTGTGAACGCAATTGCCAACTAACCGGTAGCTACTTCCATGCCGTAAATCTTGACGATCGTATGCCTGCGTCGGTTCATCCGCTGACGGCTTGTCGCAAGAGAGTATTCCGTGGATTTGTTAACTAGTCCATTTAGAAAGCCATCCTTAGCTGGAGATATCTTTTTTTAGCCAGTTGCTGGTTTGGTCGACCCCAACTCAAACCATTGGTTTTGTGGAGTAAAGCGTCTATAATTTTTAATTTGACTTCATTTTTAGCAATAAAATTTAATTTTCAGTTGTTGTACACAGAAATAGGTTGTTGCTATCAACCAATAGGAATAAAAACAGAAATTTTGCGATCAAGTGTATGACCGAAACGCTACCTTTGCGGCTCATAACAACGACGCGCCCCCGTCATGGATCAGTACTCATATATCGCCAACTCCGACGCGGCTTACGTAGACCAACTCTATCAGTCTTATAAACAAGACCCACAGACAGTTGACGAAAGCTGGCAGCAATTTTTCAAAGGGTTTGAGTTTTCACTCACCTACGGTGAAAAAGCTAACGGAAATCACACCGGTGAATCAACCGGATCAGTAAAACCAAATGGTGTTTCATCAAATGGTTCAGCGAATGGACAAACTACGGCCAGTAAGCCGGTAGATGCCAGTCATGCAGAAAAGGAAGTTTCGGTCGCCAGCTTAATTAAGGCATACCGGTCACGCGGCCATTTGCTGGCCAAGACGAATCCACTTAAAGAACGCAAAGACCGTCAGCCTCGAGTTGATCTGCCAGACTACGCATTGTCGGAAGCTGATCTGGACACCGTGTTTGAATCAGGCAAGTTGCTTGGTATCGGGCCTGCTACGCTACGGGTTATTATGGAGTCGCTGCGGAAAATTTACGCTGGCGACATTGGCTTTGAATACATGTACATCCGCGAGTTGGATGTCAAGAATTGGTTGCGGAACAAGATTGAGAAAGAAGCCCTCGTTTTCATGCCTTCGCTGGATGAGAAAAAGCGTATTCTCGAAAAATTGAACGAAGCAACCGTTTTTGAAAACTTCCTCGCCACTAAATACTTAGGTCAGAAACGTTTCTCACTCGAAGGCGGTGAAGTGACCATTCCGGCACTGGATACGATTATCAGCCAGGCGGCCGACATGGGCGTTGAAGAAGTGATGATCGGGATGGCTCACCGGGGCCGTTTGAATGTACTGGCTAACATTCTGGGTAAGTCGTATGAGTCGATTTTCGACGGTTTTGAAGGCAATGTACCCGAACAGGTACACGGCGATGGCGACGTAAAATATCACCTTGGCTATTCGAGCCTGACCGAAACCAAATCGGGCAAGCAAATCAGCGTAAAACTGGCCCCTAACCCGTCTCATCTGGAAGCGGTTAACCCGGTCGTTGAAGGCTTTGTTCGGGCGCAGGCCGACGAGGAATACAAGGGTGATTTCACGAAAATCATGCCGATTCTGATTCACGGCGATGCGGCTGTTGCCGGCCAGGGTATTGTATACGAAGTAACACAGATGGCGAAACTAGCCGGGTACAAAACCGGCGGCACCGTCCATTTTGTCATCAATAACCAGATTGGTTTCACCACCGATTTTGATGATGCCCGCTCGTCGATCTACTGTTCAGACGTGGCTAAAATCATCGACGCCCCTATTTTTCACGTCAATGGCGACGATCCGGAAGCCGTTATTTTCTGCGCAAAGCTAGCCGTTGAGTTCCGCGAAAAATTCAACCGTGACGTGTTTATCGACATGGTTTGCTACCGGCGTTACGGCCACAACGAAGCCGACGAGCCGAAGTTCACGCAGCCAACGATGTATAACATCATTGAAAAGCATCAGAATCCTCGCGAAATCTATAAAGATCTGCTTATCAAGCGGGGCGATGTAGATGCCGAACTGGCCACGCGTATGGATACGGAATTTAAAAAGCAGTTGCAGGACCGGCTCGACCGCGTAAAGCAGAAAGCGGAGATTCCATACAAACCCCTTCGTTTAGATCTCGACTGGGCAGAACTTCGCTTCAGTGAGCCTCAGGATTTCGACAAATCGCCGGAAACAGGTGTGTCGGCCGAGGTGTTGCAGACCATTGGCAAAGCGCTGGTCAAAACACCGGAAGGATTCAAGCCCCTGAAGCAAATTGATAAGTTGCTGAAAGACCGGCAGACCATGCTCACCGACACCAAACTGGTGAACTGGGGCACGGCCGAATTGCTGGCCTATGGATCGTTGCTACTCGATGGCAAACCAGTCCGGTTGAGTGGTCAGGATGTTCAGCGGGGCACGTTCTCGCACCGCCATGCCGTTCTGCACGATTCCGAAACGAACGCATCGTATTCGTCGCTCGATTTTATTCAGGGCGATCAGCAGAAGTTTCAGATTTACAATTCGTTGCTGTCGGAATATGGCGTACTCGGTTTTGAATACGGCTATGCCATGGCCAACCCGCACGCCCTGGTTATCTGGGAAGCGCAGTTTGGCGACTTTTCCAATGGTGCTCAATTGATTATTGACCAGTTCATTGCAGCCGGTGAATCGAAGTGGGGTATCCAGAATGGTGTAACGATGTTACTGCCCCACGGCTACGAGGGTCAGGGGCCGGAGCACTCTAACGCCCGACCTGAGCGGTATCTGCAATTGTATGCTGACTATAACATGGTTATAGCCAACGTAACGACACCGGCCAACCTGTTCCACATTATGCGCCGTCAATTGGCATGGAATTTCCGCAAACCGCTGGTGATCATGTCGCCAAAATCACTGCTACGTCATCCAAAATGTGTTTCCCCACTGGAAGACCTTACCAAAGGGTCTTTCCAGGAAATCATCGACGACAGCTATGCGGATGTGAAAAAAGTAAAACGGGTGTTACTTTGCACGGGTAAAGTCTATTATGATCTGCTCGACAAGCAACAGACCGACCAGCGCGATGATGTAGCCATCGTGCGGCTGGAACAACTAGCTCCTCTGTCGAAGGCGCAGTTGGATGCCGTGCTGGCGAAGTACAAAAAAGCGGAGATTTTCTGGGTACAGGAAGAACCCGCCAACATGGGTTACTGGAGCTACCTGCTGCGCATTGGGCTTCACTATCCAATCATCTCGCGTAAAGCTGCGGCTTCACCCGCAACCGGTTACCCAAAAATACACACTCAGGAACAAGCCGACATCGTTCGAAGAGCGTTTGAATAAAAATTAGTCGGTAAGTCAGTAAGTCGATAAGTCAGTGAGTAGCTGACGTGTTCATGACTTACTGGCTTACCGACTTACTGACTTACCGACTAATCATTATGGCCGTTGACATGAAAATCCCTCCTGTGGGAGAATCCATTACCGAAGTAACCGTTGGCACCTGGTATAAGAAAGAAGGTGATCACGTAAAAATGGACGATGTACTTTGTGGACTTGACTCCGATAAGGCGACGTTCGAATTAACGGCCGAAGCCGATGGTATTCTGCATATTCTGGCACAGGAAGGTGATGTACTGCCGATTGGAGCCAGCATTTGCAAAATTGATGATGGTGGTAGTGCTCCAAGCCCTGCCCCAGTTGCCGAACCAGCTAAAACAGAGACACCTGCAGCGGCTGCGCCAGTTCCACAACAGGCAGCTCCTGCCATGCAAGCGGTAGCTGAACCAGCACAGACACCT
>CAXTJJ010000296.1:0-7792 GCA_964244155.1 uncultured Spirosoma sp. | reverse complement strand
AAAAACTTGCTAAGGAGGTAAGCTAATCAGTATATGTTAAAGAATGGTGGGGTACGACAACCGTCGTCTGTCTGGATGGCGGTTGTTTTAAAATCAGACCGTAAGCTCACTAAAAGACTACTCCCCTTTGCCATTCGGTTCCGCTTAAGTTCAGCAAAGTAAGTAAATATACAAGAGTGTGATTGCAGACAGCCGAAACTACTCAGTTTCGGCTGTCTTGTTTACATGCTCATAGCCTCTACAGGGTGTTTCGACATTAAATTTTTGAGTGTTTATACCATTCTATGTATGGTTAATGCGTACCATTCAGTCAATTTTATTTATTATTTACACTAAAAGAGTATTTGTTATTTTCATTTGAAAAAATTTGTTAACTTTATATCATCAAAATATTGAATAGGTTAGTATAATTAGTGTGGCTAGGATAATAAAAGCCCGAACACAGTGTGATCGGGCTTTTTAGTAGCACCGTTACCGACTTGCTTGTACTTCGAAGTACGTACCGATAATAACTAGTCTTAACAATTGATTGAGTGGGGACTAATTAGGTTTAAAAGAGGAAGGCTGGACAGGGCCAGGCAATGCCTGGCTTTTGTTTTACCGGTATTTGGAATCTGTCTGGCAGTGAGGAATGCGTTACCTGCATTCCCATTTTTGATAAGGTGGACTAACTTGCTGTTGATTCAAGGAGGAAATTTTTGGACTCATTGGTATTAAAAAGAATAAGGCAAGAATAACTAATTCTTATTTTTGCTCTATGCAACCAAGTACCGACTATCAGGAGTTAATAAATTTCTTCGCCAATCGTCCACTACCAATAGGTCCACAGCACATTAATGAGTATAGCATTTTCCTTAATCTAACAGGTGCAGTAGCTGTACAGCTCAAGCAGTTGCAAAGTGGGGTAGAAGCATCCAGAAAATCGGCTGCTCTAATGCTCTATGAAGTAAAAGCCTGGTTGATAGGGCAGCAACTTACTTCGTAACGAGCAGATGATAAATCACTTCTTGTCTATTCTGACTAAAAAGCCCGGCTATTACTAGCTGGGCTTAATATATTGTGACCGTATCATTTGACGAGAGTTGATTGACTTCTCATTAAATCCTTACGTACTTTATCGGCAGCAGCCAAATCAACCAGCGTTATGTTAGCTTTTTTCCTTAAAGTGGGCGAAGCTGTCAGGATCTCGGTCGCCATTTGAATAAGTAAGGCGGCTGTAGCCTGCCCATTACCTTTGCGACGCGTGGTCCGCTGAGCTGTTTGCTCTGGCACATGAGCCGCTAATTTATTTAGGTGAAGAGACTCCATTTTTTTGCTTAAAATAGTTGTTTACGTTCTACTATTAGAACAAAAAAAACGTAGTTTTCAGCACACAAAAGAGGATTTTTTAGGTAGATAAACCTGCACAAGCAGACAAATTGCCAATATGTTATGCCAAAAGATGGCGGGCGAAAAAGGCGGTTATGTTGCCGGGTGACTCAAACATTTATTTACCCCCATTCGTATAGAACAGGCTATAAATAAAAGGGTCGTTTCCTAAATGAGTCAACCGTAAAAAACCCGTACATCCTAGCCAGACGGGTCTGAATTGATCACATCGATACTGGGTTAGCTAACAAATCTTTTAATAATCAGATCCGGATTAGCGCGTTCGTAATCGTCGATGTAGCTTAAGCCAAGATCAGTCAACTCGTAGCAAGTAGTTTCGTTGGCGTTTCCATCACTGGCTTTCAAAAGGCCTATGTTAAGCAACCCCATAATGTAATAGTTAATCATCATACGGTCAAAGCTCGTTTGCTGCGCTACCTGACTGCAGGTGGCACAACGGTATGTAGCCATAAGAATGCTGTACTGAGCAAACGTAATGATCATGTCTTTACTTATTAATTTAGTAAAATTGCCAAGGCGAAGAGAGTATCCCGGAGATTTGCCTTAAGCGTAGAAAAAGAGGATATACACGAAATAACGAAATTTATGAGGAAGGGTTGTTAAGGCCAACCTCTTCTTAGTAAATGGCCCATAGATTTACTGTAGATGCAAAACCGACAATATCCCATAGGACCTTTTTTAGGTCAGGCAACCTACTCAGATGATGAGTTAGTCAGTATAATTGATGTGATTGAGAGCAGCCCGGCATACTATCGGCAACTGGTGGAAAATCTGTCGGCTGAGGAGTTAGCCAAGACCTACCGAGAGGTAGCTGGACCGTACAGCAACTTGTGCACCATGTAAGTGATATTGCGTTGCTGCATTTTCTACGCATGAAGAAAGCCTTAACAGGACCGCCAGACGAGGCCGCTGTCATGATTGATATGAATGGGTGGGCTGCCACTGCCGACGCAACCCGTGCCCCCATCATCGACTCTATAATAATGTTTGAAGGTGTTCACCGTCGGTATGCCTATCTGGCGAAATCAATGACCCCAGCGATGTTGGCCATCAGCTATTTTCACCCGACCCGACAAATACAGATCAATCAGGCACAAGCCTTAGCGATGTCGGCCTGGCATGTGCAACATCACCTGGCGCACATTAAGCTAGCTCTGGGGTGACATTATTTTTGTAATCTGTTTGCTTGTTCTGAACCATAAACATTGGTTCAGAACCGATCTAAGCTGTGCTTTTTTCTGGCTGTTGCAATGGCGGAAAGGACACTATTCATTTAGCAGGAACCTGTTCTTCTTCCTGCTGTTGGCGCACTTGTTGGCCAATAGGAATGTATTCCACTTCGCAGGGATAGCCGAATAGGCAATTTGCTTTAATTTGCTCCGCCACACGAGCCGGAACCATCTTTTCCCAACCGTCTTCTCCTTCCTGAATCATCTCGAGAACGTGATCTGTTGAGATGTGTAGATTCTGTTCGTTATAGTCGGTAATGTCTTCTATTTTATCATTACGTACCAGATACTGAAATAAAGGCTCCAGCGTGGGCGGTAGTTTGAACTCATTACAGGTATAAATAGCCCCTCCTTTCAACGTTGGATATACGAACAATTTTACCTTTCGACTAAAAAGGGTAGCGAACGATTCCAGAATACCACCCGGCAAAAATTCGTAGTGGCTTTCTTCAAAAATATATTCCAGATTTGGTATTCCGACAATCAGACCAATTTTAAGGCGCGTTAGCCGAGCCAGGTAGTTAACAAGTTTGTAATACTCCAGGTAATTGGAGATCATTACCGTCTGACCCATCGAACACAAAATATCTACCCGGTCCAGAAAGTCTTTTTCGTCGATACCCTGCTCATTGGCTTTCAAATTATGAAGCGTCAACTCGGCCATAGACACAACTCGATTACTGTCTACATCGGCTTCATCCTTAAATTGCTTCAATCCATTTTCGATCATGTCCATCTGGACATTCGTAACTGGCCGTAATCGTCCGCGCATCACCAGAATGTGCTTTTTGTAGAGGGCTTCTGAAGGTTGCAATACCTGCCCGTCGGCGCCAAACAAAGCAGCATCGGTGAAGCCATTTTTGACCAAGTGGAGGCTCATTAACCGGTTATCGACATCCGAAAAATCGGGACCGTTGAACCGAATCATATCAATTTGGATTCGCTCTGGTGCCAGATCATCCATCAGCGACAGTACCAGCGTTTCGGGCGACTTAGCATAATAGTAGCATCCGTAAATTAGATTCACACCAATGATACCCAGCGCCTGTTGCTGCAAGATATTTTCGTTATCAATCATCCTGACGTGGATAATGACATCATTATAACCTGACTGGGGGTTAAGTTGAAACCGGCAGCCAAGCCAGCCATGTGCTTCGTTGGTTTTCTGGTAGTTCAGGGCGACAACCGTATTGGCAAAGGCGAAAAAAGTAGTATCTGGGCCACGTTTTTCGGCTAGTCTTTTTTCAAGCAAGCTGTATTCCTTACTCAGCATTTTCACCAGCCTCGACTCAACCACATATCGGCCACTTTCTTCAACGCCATAAATTGAGTCACTAAACGTCATGTCATAGGCAGACATTGTTTTGGCAATGGTTCCTGATGAGCCACCAGCTTTAAAAAACATAGCGGCTGTTTCCTGACCAGCTCCTATTTCGGCAAAGGAGCCATAAATACGACGGTCAAGATTGATTCGTAATGCTTTCTGCTTAGTACCTATATTCTTTTCGTACATAGTCTGTTGGGCTTACTGATCCTAAAGTTACAGTATAAACCGCCAAAAGCAGCCTTTAGAGCTGCCTTAAACGCAAAATAATACAATATTAATGTTTTACCTCAGGCAACTTTTCACTGAAAAACATATTGCTTCCACCAGCCTTTCGGTCAATGGATGAGCCAAGCTCGAAAGTAGGCACGTTGGTATGAGCAGCCACACGGCCTGCCCCTGTAATACGAGCAATCGCTGTACTTAACATTGACTCATTGACATCGCCCAGTTGTTTCCAGACTTCGTTGGTGTATTCCTTCACTTCTACAGCTGGTTTGAAGCCAGTTGAGTAATCGGACTGATTCAATGAGTTGAATGTTTTCGTTACAATAGGCTGCATGCCCCACTTAATCCGACCGGTTTCGTCGGAGATGGTAATAGAGCCAACATTTTTGCCATACGTTGTTGTACCTATTGTCGTAACGTCCATAAAAGGCCGTAAGCCATTGATAACCAATTCACTGGCGGAAGCCGTACCGCCTGTGGTGAGTATTGTTAGACTGCGAAGATTAGCACCAATATTAGCAGTCTTTTGCAAAAAATAACCATTAAACCAGTCGGCACCATACGACGCCAGTAAACTTGGTGTCAATGTTTTACTATACTCTTTTTTATAAAAAATTTTCGATGGATCAATACCTTTCCCAATCAAACTGCCCAAGTTTTGAGCAGCTGTTACATAGCCACCGGGATTATACCGCAGATCGAGTACCAGATCGGTTACGCCTTTTGTTTTGAATCGGGCAAACACAGCATCAACCTGATTATCATAGGTATGGTCGTCGGCCCCTGTTGGCCCTGTAGCAAATTGATTATAAACGAAGTAGCCGATTGTTTTCCCTTTTATGGTGTAGACCGAGTCCAGGAAAACCGGATTGGCCTGAAACACAATAGCAGTCGTTTGTTTGGTAGTCGTGGTATTGACAATTACATTACTGGCATCTACACTAGCCAGTGTATACGTTTTTGCATCACTTGTACTATTCACCAGATCCGTATAGTTACCTGTATTTAACGTTTGCCCGTTGATCTGGTAGAAAATGTCACCCCGCTTCAAGCCTGCCTGAGCCGCAGGAGACCCTTTTTGTACGTACAGTATTTTACCAATCACATCACTGCTACCGGCCGTGCGTAAATACAGTTTAAATTCGACCCCATCCGTTTTGGTTTCGCCATTCAAGGATGCTTTCAGCTCATCAGCGCTCTCCTGTATCCACGAAAAGCGGTCACCATCAGGATTCGTTGTGGCATTATAAGTATTCAATAACGACTTAAAAAAAACATCTGGTGTTAATGAATTATCAGGGCTGGCTGGCAGTTTGTCATTCCAGTAATAATAAGTTTTCATATTTTCCAGAATCCAGTCGTTCACCTCTTTATCGGTAACGGGTCCAGAGGGTGTAACATCTGTATTTTTCTTACACGAAGCAACCAGCAACAGAGCCAAACCCATAAAAATCAGGGCCGGTCGCCAAACGAAAAAATTTCTCATAGTAGTTTGTTACAGTGCAAAACCAATGCGTATTAATAACGCAAACGGAACAAAAATAATTGGCTTCATAGACCACTCCAGCGCATGTTTCGCAGGCACTTATGACGGAGTTTATGAAAATGCGTCTTCTATATGTTTAATTCTTACTTCGTTACCCGCCAGCGTAACCGCTACAATATCGAAGCGAATATCGTGCATCCATCCATGAGCAAAAATATAGTGTTCGGCGGCTTTCATTATCAGTTTTACTTTCGTAAACGACACAAACTCTTCAGGGTTTCCATAGCTAAGGTTTGTACGGGTTTTGACTTCAGCAAAGATCAGTAATTTTCCTTTTTTAGCAATAATGTCTATTTCTGCATGCTGGTAATGATAATTTTGCGCTACGATCTCATAGCTTTTTTCACGCAGGTAACGCACTGCTTCTGCTTCGCCCTGTTTACCGGTTTCATTGTGTTGTGCCATCAGTTAAAGTAGGTTACGGAGTCGCAATCGAACGAAATGGAGTCATCTGATTGTTAATAAATGGAAGTTGCCTTATGAAAGGCTGGTTCCTCCGTAAAGCAATGAATAGTCTTATTAATAAACAAGTTGAGGTTCGACGATTGGGGTTGATTGGGTATCAGGAAGCCTGGAACGAACAGGAACGCCTGTTTGCTGCAATAGTTGACCAGAAACTCGTGAACCGTAGCTCCCCTTCCAACGAACAGCAGCCGACGGCTAATTATTTGCTGTTCTGTGAGCATCCGCCGGTATATACGCTGGGCACAAGCGGCCACGCCGAGAATCTGTTGATTGACGAAGCCCGGCTGGCTACTGAGTTGGGAGCGACGTTTTTTAAGATTCGACGTGGGGGCGACATAACTTACCACGGCCCTGGTCAATTAGTTGGCTACCCTATTCTGGATCTGGATAATTTCTTCACCGACATTCATCGCTATATGCGGTTACTCGAAGAGAGTATTATTCTGACCCTTGCCGATTATGGCCTACAGGCAGGTCGTATTGAAGGTGCCGGATCAGACCGGTTGACGGGTGTTTGGCTCGACGCCAACGGCAGCCATCCACGCAAAATCTGCGCGATGGGTGTTAAAGCAAGCCGTTGGGTAACGATGCATGGTTTTGCCTTGAACGTTAACACAGATTTGAGTTATTTTAACCATATTGTCCCCTGCGGTATCACCGATAAAGCAGTTACTTCACTGGCGGTTGAATTAGGCTACGAAGTATCTTTGGACGACGTGTCAACGAAGGTGCAACGCCACCTGTTTGAGCTGTTTGATATGGAACTTGTAACCGGACAGACTGCTGAACCGGCGCAAACCCGTAGTTATTAACTTGCATAACGGATTGCCACCGCTGGGGCAACCCCGCACAGCGCCCGGCGCCAGACCGGGCGTGCCGAAGCGGGAAAATCCGCATTACAGACAATGAAAAAAGATATTAATTTTTTGCCCGTTGAGGGCGTACAAATTGTAATTGCCCGGAAAGAGAATCTTCTTGGCGGATATGACTGGCAGGTTTTCTTGATCAACCAAAATGACGTGCCTATTCAAACAGTATTTGTTACATCAAAAGGTTACGGCCTTAAGAACGATGAAGAGCAAAAAACATCGACCCTACGGCATTTCTTTGTAGAAGTTCAGCCAGGTGCGCACGAAGTTGTTGAAACCATTATGCCCGATGTCTTTCACCTGAATAACGAATACTGGGTAAGCTACTTCATTGGCCAACAGATTTTCGACAAGAAGTTTATTTTCGTACCGGATAGCATTGTCGAGAAAAACATCGTGACTATACCGTCCTTAGGCCTGGAAGGTATTTTGCATGCTTAAGTAACGCTGTAGCGCGGGTGGAAACCTGCGAACCAAAATTGCGGGTTTCCACCCGCGCTGTCCTATGCCTCAACCTGTTTCCTGGAAGCGTCGCCTTAAGAACTTCCTTTTTATTGATCTTAAAACGGTGGCTGGGGAGCCATCTCTCTTGTCGGTTGACCCGCGCCTTCAACGACAGTGGGAGGAAAAAAGTCGCTTTTTCAAGAACGATGACGAGCTTTCGGCGGCAGGATGGTATGACCGGCGTGCTTCTTACTTTGCCGAGTTTGGCAAGATTATCTGTATTGGCGTTGGTGGGCTT
>CAXTJJ010000295.1:0-7795 GCA_964244155.1 uncultured Spirosoma sp. | reverse complement strand
CTGTCGCGTCGAAGATTGCTTTTACCCACTCATAAAATGCCTGCCGATGTTGTTTTTCGTCATTGAGTATAGCTTGCACCTGCTGAATAATCTGCGGGGCTTTGGGCGATTCGAGAAGTTGGGCGGCTAACTCGGTCATGGTGGTCAGGTCTTTACTCAAATATACGAAAAAAAAGCCCGTCTACGCTTCACCAATCAGCATCAGGGCACCGACTGTCACGTTCGAGGTTTCGTCGATCAGGATGGCGCCACCCGACGCCCGGTTCGTGGCATACGGATCGAAACTGACAGGCTGTGCCGTCCGTAAAACAACTTTGGCCAGATCGTTGAGCCGTAGTTGCTCAACGCCTTCAATCTGTTCGTACGTATTCACGTTGAGCTGGTAGGCGATCTCGCGAACGGAGCAACGGGTACGGAAGGTGCCTACCTGCAATACGTACTTGTTGCCGACCTTAAACTCTTTGGAGTCCATCCAGCAAAGCATGCCTTCAACGGTTTGACTACTGATTGGCTGATTGTCCGAGCGTACAATCAGATCACCCCGGCTAATGTCAACATCGTTCGCCAGGTGAAGCACGACCGACATGGGCGTACTGGCTTCATCCAGATGGGTTTCGGCGATTTCAATGGCGTCGATGGTAGATGTCTCGCCAGAGGGGAACACCGTGATCGAGTCGCCCTTACGGAACTGGCCGCTGGTAATTTTACCAGCGTAACCCCGGTAATCGTGCAATTCGGCCGTTTGTGGACGAATGACATACTGGACCGGAAAACGGCCCTGTACCTGATTGGCGTTATCGTCAATCTCCACCGTTTCCAGATGTTCCAGCAGGGTTTGGCCGTCGTACCAGGGCATGAATTCTGACCGCTCAACGACGTTATCGCCGTTGAGCGCACTCATCGGAATATACGTAACGTGCTTCACATTCAGCTTCTGGGCAAGCTCGGCGTAGTGAATGCATATGTCTGAAAAGACATCCTGCGAGTAGTCGACGAGGTCCATTTTGTTGACCGCCACCACAATGTGCGGAATACCCAGAAGGGAAGCAATCAGCGAATGCCGACGCGTTTGTTCCGCCACCCCGTGCCGGGCATCGACCAGCACAATAGCCAACTGACAGTTCGATGCACCCGTTACCATGTTGCGGGTGTATTGGGTGTGGCCCGGAGCATCCACAATGATAAACTTGCGGGCAGGCGTCTGGAAATAGCGGTAGGCTACATCAATCGTAATGCCCTGCTCGCGTTCGGAACGCAGACCATCGGTCAGTAAAGCCAAGTCAATCTCACCGTCGTCGCGGCTTTTACTGGCGCGTTCAATGGCTTCGAGCTGATCGGCCAGGATAGATTTGGAATCGTACAGGAGCCGCCCGATGAGCGTGCTTTTGCCGTCGTCAACTGACCCGGCGGTTATAAATCGTAAAAGATCCATTTACTCAATGTTCGTAAAGTCGATGTGGCGATAAAAATTGCTTTGTCTCGACAAATCGTACTCTGTTTGGTTAAATTTGCCCTGTTTCAGTTCCGTTTGTATGATGAGTTTTAAGGCTGGAATGTGTTCTGTAATGGTTACGAAGACGATCAGCTTATCAATTCCTACATAATCATGGGCAACCACATTACGAAGCGCTTTAATGGTTTGGCAGGGAATATAGGGATAACGTTGTTTGGTATCTTCGCTAATTCGATTGACTTGCTCATCAATATGTAACAGTTGTAATAGACAGGCGTTGACGTCTTTCTGATCGTTTGCGTCGAAGAAAACAAACGGATCATCGTAGCTACCGCATATAAATTGACTTTTCCAATAGCTTCTAGAATCCGTAAACAGTAGACTAAATCCTTTTTAAGACTGGGTTACATAGCGAACGTCGGCTAAAGCACGGTGCAGAATAATTGATTCCGCATAGTCTCTCAGCATAACATCTATTGGAACGTTCAGGTCTGTTTGCAGTGTATCGCGGAGGGCGATAAGTTGCTTGTATGGAATTACTTCGTCAATTAATAAGTCAATATCCCGGTAAGATTCTCCCCGTACAAATGACCCAAATACACCGATACGGGTTAAGCCAAATCGGTCGAAAACCTGCCGCTCTCGCAGGTAGCTTTGTAAGAATTGAACGTCGTTTACCGGCATCATCTTAGCAGTTTACATCAATTAAAGCTAAATCAAAAATAGCCACCCTTCTTCCGGTCTTCCATGGCGGCTTCGGAAAGCTGATCGTCCATGCGGGTTTCGCCCCGCTCGGAAATGCGCGTGGCCTGAATTTCGTCGATAACGGCATCAAGGGTATCCGCGTTTGACTCAGAGGCTGCCGTGCAGGAAATATCGCCAACGGTACGGAACCGAACCCGGCGGGTTACCAGCTGATCGTCGGCTTCGGGCTTGATCACACCACCGGCAGTAGCCATTAGTTTACCATCCCGGATCAGCAGTTCGCGGTCGTGGGCGAAATAAATGCTGGGAAGCTGGATCTTTTCGCGCCGGATGTAGTTCCAGACGTCAAGCTCCGTCCAGTTCGAGATCGGGAACACGCGAACGTTTTCACCTTTGTGAATCCGGCCGTTGTAGAGGTTCCAAAGTTCGGGGCGCTGACGCTTGGGATCCCAGGAACCGAACTCGTCGCGAACGGAAAAGACCCGTTCTTTCGCCCGCGCTTTTTCTTCATCCCGACGAGCCCCACCGATGCAGGCATCGAACTCAAATTCTTCGATGGCGTCCAGAAGCGTAAATGTCTGAAGACCATTGCGAGTGGCATTGCGACCAGTAGGCTCTTTTAGTTTCTTCTCGCGGATGGTATCTTCAACATAGCGAACGATGAGTTTTTCGCCGATTCGCTCCGCCATGGCATCGCGGTAGTCGAGGGCTTCCTGAAAGTTGTGACCTGTGTCGATATGCACCAGCGGGAACGGGAATTTACCCGGACGAAACGCTTTCAAGGCCAGGTGCACCAGCGTAATGGAATCCTTGCCACCCGAGAAAAGCAGCGCAGGTCGTTCAAACTGACCAGCTACCTCCCGCATGATGTGGATGGCTTCCGATTCGAGCTGATCTAAATAATCTAACTTCATTTTATTAGTCTTAATTTCAGCGTATTAACAAGTCATTCATCCGGTGAGCGCGTATAAGCCGCTAGGGCTACTTTACTTAGCGGCTTACGATCTAAGGTTTAAATACTTCTTCATGAACGTGTAATCCGCACTCTTTCTTGGAGTTATCTTCCCACCACCAGCGACCGGCCCGGAAATCCTCACCCGGTTGAATGGCGCGGGTGCAGGGCTGGCAACCAATGCTGACAAACCCACGGTCGTGCAGCGGATTATAGGGGACATTATGGGCTTTCACATATTGCTTCACTACTTCGAACGTCCAATCCATCAGCGGGTGGAATTTGAAGAGGTTATGAGACGCGTCCCATTCCAGCCGGGGCATGCTCTGGCGGTTGGCCGACTGCTCGGCACGGATACCCGTGATCCAGATCTTCTGGCCTTTCAACGCCCGGTTCAGGGGTTCCACTTTCCGGATTCCGCAACACTCCTTCCGGTTCTCGACGGAATCATAGAAACTGTATGGCCCCTTAGTGCTCATCAGTGTTTCTTCGGCGGCCCGGTCGGGAAAATAAGCCTCTATTTTCGTGGCGTATCGGTCGTTGGTTTTTTTCCAGACGGAATACGTTTCGGCAAACATCCGGCCCGTATCGAGCGTAAAAATCTTGATGGGGATGTCGTTCGCCAGAATCAGGTCGGTGATGACCTGATCTTCATAACCCAGACTGGTCGAAAAAATAACCTCGCCGGGAAATAACTCAGCCAGTTTCCGCAGGGCGTCAACGTTGCCCAGACCATTGAGCTGTTCGGTCAGGCTTTCGAGTGTGTGAGTTGGTTCTGCAATCATAGACGTAGAGGCCATCGGGTAGAGCCGCAGGCCAGTTTTATTAAGACTAACGGATTGTAGTCCGTTGAGGAAGGATGACCGCCTTGCCGGTTTTAGCCGATTGTCGGGCGGCATCCAAAATTTCCATGACGATCATATTATTGTCTAAAGACGTTAATTCGTCGGGTTTAGTTTCGCCATGAAGCAGTCGGGCGAAGTACGCAAAGGGGTCAGTAGCAGGCGCGTCGGCAGGTTTAGCCTCGGTTGACTGCTCGCTTTTGTCGTCTTTCAGGCGCACACGCATTTTAGTCCCGTCTACGGTAAAAACGTAGCCGGTTTGCCCGTAAACCTCCATATCCTTTCGTCCAAAAGGCCAGTTCCAGGACCCCTGAATGATCGTTTGGGTTTTCGGATACGTCAGGATGATCGTTCCTTCATCGTCCACTTTCGGATAAATGTCGGGCTTGATCTGTTGGGTCACTGCCAGCACGGACAGGGGCCGCTGGTTGTGCATGAGCCAGGTCGAAAGGTTGGCGCCATAGCAACCGAAATCAAACAAGGCACCAGCACCATTAGTAACGGGATCGGTTAACCAGTCCAGAAATTCTTTGCTTACCCCAATTTCTTTCGGCCCCTGGTGGCCGTCGTGCACAACAATTTTCCGTAAATCGCCAATCGACTTTTCGGTGTTGGCAATGGCGTAGGCTTTATGGTTGCTGCCATACCAGGTTGTTTCGTAGTTCGTCAGAAGCTGGATACTGTGCTTTTTCGCCAGAGCTTCCATTTGTTTGGCATCAGCAAAGGTCGTAGCCAGCGGTTTTTCGACCATAACATGAATACCACGGGGAGCGCAGACGGCCACCGTTTTTTTATGATCGACAATCGGTCCGAAGTCGGTCACGGCTTCCGGCCTGGTTTTGTCGAGCATTTCCGCCAGAGTGGGGTATACCAGACTCATGCTAAACCCATGCCGCTTGGCGAGCTTTTCGGCCAGTTCCCGGTTTGGTTCGGCAATACCCACGATTTCGATGTCGGTCTGCCCCGCCTGTTTGAACGCTTTGTTCAGAATGCCATGCACATGGTCGTGCGCCATACCGGCAATGCCGATCCGGAGTGGTTTTTTGGATGGCTGGCTGTAGCTAACCTGGGCTAGCAGAAACAGAATGACGTAAACAGCGAAACGGAGCATAAGCGGTTAGTTTAGGGTTGTTATACCTTTTCTTTAACCGCTTCGGCCGACTTTTCTACTGCCTGGGTAAAGTCTTCAATCAGATCTTCAATAGCTTCGAGGCCAACCGAAATCCGAATCAGGCCCGGTGTGATGCCCAGAGCGGCTTTTTCATCGGGCTTGAGTTTGGCGTGGGTTGTTGTGTTTGGATTCGTGACAATCGTACGCGAGTCGCCGAGGTTAGAGGAAAGCGTAGGAATTGTCAGCGCATCGAAGAACGCTTTTACCCGGTCGAAACCACCTTCCAGTTCAATCGTGACAATGGCCCCGCCCGCACTCATCTGCCGTTTCGCCAGATCGTATTGCGGGTGTGAGGGCAGGAACGGATACAATACCCGCTCCACATCGGCATGAGTATCCAGCGCTTCGGCCAGTTGCAGGGCATTGCGACAATGACGTTCCATGCGAAGATCGAGCGTTTCCAGGCTCTTGGATAAAACCCAGGCATTGAATGGCGACAAGGCTGGGCCTGTGTGGCGCGCAAAAAAGCGAATCGGCTGAATCAGGTCAGCCCGACCAACCACAACACCGCCTAATACGCGGCCCTGCCCGTCCATGTATTTGGTGGCTGAATGCACAGACAAATCGGCACCGTAATCAATAGGTGTTTGCAGAATTGGCGTGGCAAAGCAGTTATCGACATTTAAAATAAAGCCGTATTTCTGTTTCAACCGCCCCAGCATTTCCAGATCAACCAACTCCAGACCGGGGTTAGACGGCGTTTCCAGGTAAACCATGCGGGCGGCAGGCGTTCTGGTGTTGGATTGTATGGCGGCTTCCCACTCGGCTTCGCTGGCGGTGGCGTCGACATAGGTGTATGTGATACCCCACTTACTCAGGATTTGGGTGATAATTTGATGCGCCGAGCCAAACAAAGCCCGGCAGGCAACCAGGTGATCGCCCGATTTTAACAAACCCGCCATACTCGCAAAAACGGCTGCCATTCCTGTAGCTGTAGCAATGCCCTCTTCGGCATTTTCGAGCATACACACTTTATCGACAAACTCTGTAACATTGGGATTTGAAAAGCGCGAGTAAATATTGCCATCTTCAGTTTCGTCAAACAGAGCTTTTCCCTGCTCAGCACTTTCGAAAGCAAAACTCGACGTTAAATACAACGGAACGGAATGTTCACGATTTCCAGACTTGTCAGCCTGAATACGAATGGCTTTGGTTTGTTTTTTCATGCACTTGTCTCGGTCAGCATCCTGCTGGCCGTTTGTTGGTTGACGGCCAGCAGGATGCTGACCGAGACATTAAAAGAACTTGATAATCTTCCGCAAACTTACGAGGATAACCACAATTCCGACCAATATCATCATGGTTTTGATGGGGAGTTTCTGCGCTAAGCGGGCCGCAATCGGGGCTGCAATCATACCGCCCAGGATAAGACCCAGGATGACCATACCGTAGTTGTCCAGTCCGGCATATAAGGCAAACACGACTGATGACGCAAAGGAAACGAAGAATTCGGCCAGATTTACTG
The DNA here is from genome assembly GCA_964244155.1 of uncultured Spirosoma sp. GTDB lineage: Bacteria > Bacteroidota > Bacteroidia > Cytophagales > Spirosomataceae > Spirosoma. The sequence goes on along the minus strand of CAXTJJ010000295.1, from coordinate 1,207 downwards.
AGCCGATTGTATAGCGTGGGTGCCGTCCGGAGGCAATAAGCGTGGAGTTAACGATAGGTCCCCAGCCACCGCCACCAATGGCATCGACAAAACCACCAAACCAGGCCAGTAACCCAATCTGCCGAACGGGCTTCTTCTTTGCGTTCTTTGTTAATGCTTTCTTCAAAATCAGGATACCAAGAATAGCCGTATAAACTGATATGGCCGGACTCAGGTACTTGGCCACAATCTCCATGTCGGCCAGTTTGGTAATCAAAAAGGCGCCGAGAGCGGCTCCAATGACTCCCGGAATCAGGACAATTTTAAACAGGCGGCTGTTTACGTTGCCAAATTTAAGGTGCATATAACCCGAAACGCCACTGGTGAAAATCTCGGAACTGTGAACGCTGGCGGTAGCGAACAACGGACTGATGCCTACACTCGTCAGGAAAGTAGTGGCCGTTACTCCATAAGCCATACCCAGGGCGCCGTCAATCATCTGAGCTACGAAACCGGCCAGAATAAAGTAGAAAATTTGGGGTGTAAGGTCGATTGTACTGGCCAGAAGCGTTAACCGATCGAGTGTAAAGTAACTGAACAGAAGATGCCCAACGAGCATCAGCGCGAGTGCTGAAAATACATAGATCGCAATTTCAGTGCGATTGCGTCGACGTAATAAAGGACTGGCTGAGCCAGTTTGCACGTCGGCACCCGGAAATGCCGCTCGTAATGCAACAGCTTGACTGGATGCATTGTCTCCCTGTATCCTGATTGTCAGGCCGTTAAGGTTTAATTTTTCTGTTTCTGTTACGAGCGAGTCGTTAGCCATGTTGGTCTGAAAGACAATCGGTAGTTTATAACTAATAAACCCTATCGAGTTAATAGATTATTTCTCTTATGAAAAACGGCACGATAAAGTGCCGCTAGCTGAGCTAATTAGTATATAGTCCTACAACTCCGGTAGGGCTTAAATAGTGCTGCAAAGGTACAGAAATGATGAGCATAGATGCAAATTGAGAAGCACTTCAGTGAGGCTCTTGCGTTTATAAACTACTCGCCTGCCATGGGATCCGGCGTTCCATCAGGATCGCCGGTGACGGTTCCGTGAGTTGGTAAATTGCTGCCCCGAATCAACAATAAACCAGCAACATGAGGAGCGGCCATGGATGTTCCGCTTAAGTGGGCATATATACTGCCAATGTAGGTAGAGGTAATACGAACGCCATAG
>CAXTJJ010000294.1:0-7820 GCA_964244155.1 uncultured Spirosoma sp. | reverse complement strand
ACGAATTACACCCAAATCTTCAATACCCTGAACTGTGGCCAACTGATTTCGGACTTCGTTGGCTTTCGTTTCGAGGATGCCCTGATCCGGCCCATAAATTTTAACGGCAATCGACCCTTTAACCCCCGACACGGCTTCTTCCACGTTGTCCATGATGGGTTGCGAGAAACCAAAATTCACACCCGGAAATACACTGAGCTTCGACTGCATCTGTTCAATCAATTCCTCTTTGCTCAGCCCGCTCTTCCAGTCGTCCTGTGGGTATATGTCCACTAAAAATTCGATGTTGTAAAATCCGGTTGGGTCGGTGCCGTCATTGGGTCGGCCGGTTTGCGAGATGACCCCTTTCACTTCCGGGAACTGCTCAAAAATGTGCCGCATCTTTACTGTCTGCTTTACCGATTCGGGCAGCGAAATACTCATGGGCATAGTGGCCCGTACATAGATAGAGCCTTCGTTAAGTTCCGGAAGAAACTCAGTGCCCAGTAGCGAAAACCCTGATAAGCCAACTACTACCAGTAAACCCGTCAGGATAATACTGATTCGTTTATGGGCGAAGGTGAAGTTAAACAACTTCGTCGAGTACTTCGTCACCACGTTAACAAACGGGTTATGCTTCTCGCGAACGTTCTTTTTAAGTAAGATACTGGCCAACACCGGCACCAGTGTCAGCGTGAAAATCAACGCGCCGAGCAAAGCAAATCCAAGCGTCCAGGCCAGCGGAGAGAACATTTTTCCTTCTACTTTCTGAAAGGAGAAAATAGGGATCAGGCAGGTGATGATGATGGCTTTGGAGAAGAAAATCGCCTTGCCCATCTCCGTACCTGTTCGGCGAATAATACCCATTTTGGCCAGCCGGTTGAACTTCGCCATCCCCTGCTGGTGAGCCAGTTCATCGAGTGTAACGAAAATGCCCTCCACCATCACCACGGCTCCGTCGACAATAATACCGAAATCAATTGCACCCATTGACAGTAAATTGGCAGACATGCCTTTGAGTCGCAGGCAGATGAAGGCAAACAGTAAGGCGAGCGGTATGACAATGGATACCGTTACGGTTGTGCGCCAGTCGGCCATGAACAGAAACACGATCACCGTTACGAAGACGATACCCTCGATCAGGTTGTGTGTTACAGTATGGGTGGCAAAATGGATGAGGGTTTCGCGATTGTAAAAGGTGTTGATCTCGACGTCGCTGGGTAAAATGCTGGTGTTCAGCTCGTTGATCTTGTCTTTTACGCGCTCAATAACTTCGCTTGGGTTTTCGCCTTTACGCATGACCACGATACACTCTACTGCATCGTCCTGTTTGTCGCGGCCAGTTTGTCCGAGCCGGGGTAAGGCTGATTCCGATACCTGGGCTACATTCTGTACGGTAATGGGCGTTCCTTTGATATTCTTGATAATGATGTTCTGAATATCCTGCTGATTTTTGAGCAGGCCAATCCCCCGAACGACATACGCTTCGGAGTTCTTTTCGATGACATCACCACCGACGTTGACGTTAGAGTTGGCAACGGCCTGGTACAGTTGAAGGGGAGTGATATTATAATCCATGAGTCGGCGTGGGTCTACCGAAATCTCATAGGTCTTGACTTCACCTCCGAAGCTAACCACATCGGCAACGCCCGGCACACTCTTCAGTTGACGGTCGACGACCCAATCCTGAATGGTTTTAAGTTCGCGGGCAGTGCGGGTTGGCGATTGCAGCGTATACCGGAAAATTTCACCCGTTGGGCCATAAGGCGGCTGTACATCGGGCTTGATTCCCTCAGGGAGTTCAACTCCATTCAGCAGGTTATTGACCTGTTGGCGGGCAAAGGTATCATCGACCCCGTCGTCGAACAGAATTTTCACCACCGATAGGCCAAATAACGAGGTGGAACGGATGTCTGTCCGTTTCTGAACCGAATTCAGCCCAATCTCAATGGGGATGGTTACGAATTTTTCAACTTCCTCAGCCGACCGGCCCGGCCATTGCGTGATGAGCGTAATCTGGGTATTGGTGACGTCGGGAAATGCTTCAATTGGGGTGTTCTGATAGCTGATAACACCCGCAACGACAGATAGACCTGTCAGGAAAAAAACGAAAAATTTATTCTTCAGCGAGAAGGATAGAATGCTCTTTATGAATTTGTTCATACCGACTACGGCGCACGAATTTTATGTCAACAAAAGTGATGGTACGAACTTAAATTGGTCTTAACCTGCGGTTAAAAGTGCGTTAAATCATCATTGAGGGCCATTTTGTTTATCAATACGTTTCCCGGAGAACGAATAGAATGAAAGACTAAATTTTTAGACCATTATTACGTTTGACAAGTTTATCAGATACTTATCTTTTTCACAGCTGTTAATTTTCCTAAGCGTTATGTTTGAAATTCAATCCAATTTTGGTTTTGCCGGTAGTAAAGAAGAACCCAATAATCTCGAAGAACCTATAAATCCGTTACCCAGGGCTGTTTTACGCCCTAACACACATTGGCTACTCGATGGCGAGTGGCAGTTTACACTCGACGCCAACGACACCGGGCTGCATGAAAGATGGTTTCTGGGACACCAGTATGATGGTAAAGCCGAATGGCCGGGCTCCATTGAGTCGCATATGGCTCAGGCGAAGGGACAGATTAATCCGGTAGTCTGGCAGGATAAGGTAATTGCCTGGTACGAGCGTGAATTTGACCTGCCGGAGCGGACAGCAGCTCTTTCCTCATCAATAATCCAGTTAACATTCGGTGCTTGTGGCTATGAAACAAGGGTGTGGCTCAATGGGCATCCGCTGAGTACGGTTGAAGGTGAGGCCGTTCACTATGGAGAATATACGTCTTTTTCTTATGAACTGGCCGATGAATACCTGCGCCCCAAAAATCGGCTAACCGTTCGTATCGCCGATACAATGGATGCCGAAACGCCCCGTGGTAAACAGGAGTCACACGTGTATAAACGCGGGGGCATCTGGTACCAGACGTACACCGGTGCCGTGCGGTCGGTCTGGCTGGAAACCGTGGAGCGAAACCGATTGCGGTCGCGGGTGGGTGTGGTGAGTGCTGTAGAAGATGAGCTGGTCCGTTTCAGTGTAACGACCCGGATTCATGACCCTGGCAATTACATTCTTCGCCTTCAGGTGTTTGAGCGGAAAGCCGCCGAATCCTCACCCCCATTGGCGACTTCCGATTTCCCTTTATTGCTGGAAGCCGGGCAAAAGCAACAACGGGTCGTTGTGGAAGTGCCGGGGGCAAAACTGTGGTCGCCTGAGAGTCCGGTTCGGTATCGGCTTGTTGCTCAGCTTATTGACAGTGATGGGCATATTGCTCAAATTGAAACACAATTTGGCTTGCGTAAGATCGAAGCGCGTGGGCGGTTTGTTTACCTCAACAACAAACCTACTTATCTGGATGGAATTTTATACCAACCCGGTACGGCTACCTATGAGGAAATGAAGCGGCATATGCAGGCCATGAAAGACCTGGGGTGCAATCTGGTTCGGGTACACATTGCCGGTATTGACCCGCGTATTTATAACTTGGCCGATAAATTGGGACTCCTGCTTTGGGTCGAAGTACCCAGCCCGCACAGTTCTACGGCAAAAAGCCGCCACAATCACCAGGCCGAATTACTGCGGATGCTGGCACTGATTGGCACACATCCATCAGTCGTGATCTGGAGTCTTTATAACGAAGACTGGGGGGCACAGGATATTGCCACAAACCCCGAAACCCGCGAGTACATCATGAATATGTACCATTTTATGCAACTGGCCTACCCACAGTTTCTGGTGGTTGATAACGATGGCTGGCAACACATCTCCTACGAAGGCCGACTCAAATCAGACTTGTTGACGGCCCATTTGTATACGCCCGATCCGGTGCACTGGCAGTCGCTTCTGGACCGATTGGTGGCGGGCGATCTGAACACGGTAGCTGCTTTTCCACTGGTGGTAGGCGATCCGTTTTTCTATCGGCGACAAGTCCCCCTGATTGTCAGTGAATGGGGTGGCTTTGGCTTTGCCAATTACGGTGGGCCACAGGGGTCCGAAGACCGCGCCGAACGCATTCGTCTCTTTAAACAGGAAATGCGGAAACGGCCAATTGCGGGTGATGTTTACACTCAGGCAACTAATATTGAAGATGAGCGCAATGGACTTATTGACCCCCAAACCGGTGTTTTATCGGTACCTGCCGGATTGTTGGCATCCGGTGAGTATCACGACGCGCCAACTTTACCCTTAGGATAACCTATAAATCGCCAACGATACAATTCTGTAACGCCCATCAAAAATTGTGTAATGCTGGTGCTGGGCTAAATGACGATCTTTGTAGAAGCTGTTTAAACTTTTATTTCCCGAGTCGGACTATGTGATTTTTTTGTCATTCCGACGGTAGGAGGAATCTTAAACTCTCCTGATAGGCGACTTCAAGATTCCTCCTACCGTCGGAATGACAAAAAACACTCGTTTCTCAGCCATTTTGAAAAGTTTGAACAGGTTTTATGTAATCCTGTCTAAGAAAATTGTCCCGTAACAACATCAATTAAACAACACGAATATGGAAACCGTAAAATTCAAGACCAATATAAAGTGCGGGAACTGCATTGCCACCGTAACCCCATTTCTAAACGAAGCCGTGGGCGAAGGCAATTGGCAGGTTGATATACAAGACCCAAAGAAAGTACTGACGGTTGAGAACGCAACTGCCGAAAAAGTGAGGCTGGCTGTGGAAAAGGCAGGCTATAAAGCGGAGTCGCTAAACTAAAAATGACGACTATACCCACCACCGAGTCCGACAGGAAAACTGCGAAAAGCGGCTCTCCAACGGAGATTCGGCAAACATTCCCTGTACTGGAAATGAGCTGTGCGGCCTGTGCAGTCAGTGTCGAGTCGATACTGAAGCACATGCCGGGGGTGAGCGATGCGGGGGTAAACTATGCCAATCAGTCAGCATGGGTGCAGTTCGACCCCAAGGTTGTCAGCCCGCTTGAGATGCAAAGTGCCGTTCGGGCAATGGGGTACGACATCATTGTGGAAACCGAAGCATCCGGTCCCGATGCGCGGCAAGTGCAGGAAGAAGCCCAACAGAAAAAAGCACAGGATCTTAAACAACGTACAATCTGGGCATTGATTCTGGCGGCCCCTATTGTTGTCCTGGGCATGTTTTTCATGGAACTTCCTTACGGAAACTACATCATGATGGGGTTGGCTGCTCCGGTGGTATTTGGATTGGGTTGGTCATTTTTCGTCAACGCCTGGAAGCAAGCCCGACATGGTAAAGCTAACATGGATACGCTTGTGGCCCTGAGCACCGGCATTGCGTTTTTATTCAGTACATTCAATACGTCTTACCCTCAATTCTGGTATAGCCGAGGAGTTCATCCGCACGTTTATTTTGAGGCCGCTGCGGTTGTGGTTGCGTTCATTTTGCTGGGTAAGCTACTGGAAGAACGGGCAAAACTAAGTACTTCATCGGCCATAAAAAAACTGATCGGCTTACAGCCCAAAACGGTTTGGCTGGTGGAAGGCGATACTGAGCGTGAGATCCCGATTGCTTCTGTTCAGGTTGGTAATTTGCTGGTCGTTCGGCCGGGCGAGAAAATTCCCGTAGATGGGAGAGTAGCTTCCGGACAATCGTATGTCGATGAGAGTATGATTAGCGGAGAGCCCGTTCCGGTTTTGAAACAGGCGGGCGAGCCGGTTTTCGCCGGTACCATTAACCAGAAAGGGAACTTTTGGTTTCATGCCGAAAAGGTGGGTGCCGATACATTGTTAGCGCAAATCATACGCATGGTGCAGGACGCCCAGGGAAGTAAAGCACCAGTACAGCAGATCGTTGATCGAATTGCGGGCATTTTTGTTCCTGTTGTGTTAGGCCTTGCGGTATTGACCTTTGTTGTCTGGCTGGTTTTCGGGCATTACCTCGCTCCAAATAGCGACCCATTGACAACCGCCCTGTTAACGTCCGTAACGGTATTGGTCATTGCCTGCCCCTGTGCGCTGGGCCTGGCCACACCCACCGCCATTATGGTGGGCGTGGGTAAGGGAGCCGAAAATAATATACTGATCAAAGACGCCGAAAGTCTGGAGATTGCTCATACGGTGAATGCTATCGTACTGGATAAAACAGGTACTATTACCGAAGGAAGGCCCCTTGTTACAGATTTGTACTGGACAGTCGGCGCAGGCGAACAGGCACGTTTGACGCCTGTTCTTTACTCGCTGGAAAAGCAGTCGGAACACCCGCTTGCCGAAGCTGTAACTGCCTTTTTGGCTCTTCGTGAATCGGTATTGCTGGACACCTTCGAAAGCCTGACAGGTCGGGGTGTTAAGGCTGGTTATCAAAACGATACATACTTTGTTGGAAACCAGCGATTGTTGATCGAAAATCAAATTGATTTACCCGTTGAACTGGCTCAACAAACCGACGTGTTGCGGACACAGGCTAAAACTGTCGTTTTCTTTGCCCGGAATGGAGGGGTGAAAAATGAGAACTCTCCGCTTAGTGAGAATGGCCTGAGTGGACAGGTGCTGGCCGTGATTGCTATTGCCGACCCCGTGAAGGCTACGTCAAAGCAGGCTATACAGACCTTGCTGAGTCGGGGAATCGAGGTGTACATGCTCACCGGCGATAACATACAAACGGCTACAGCCGTGGCCAGACAGGTAGGTATTGACCATTACAAAGCTGAGGTGATGCCTACGGATAAAGCTGACTTTGTAAGCCAGTTGCAAAGTGCCGGAAAGGTAGTGGCGATGGTAGGCGATGGAATCAACGATTCGCAGGCGCTAGCGCAGGCTGATGTAAGCATTGCCATGGGCAAAGGCTCTGCTATTGCCATGGACGTAGCCAGAATGACATTGATCACATCTGACTTGACCAGTGTTCCCAAGGCGCTTTATTTATCAAAGCAAACCGTGCGTGTTGTACGTCAGAACTTATTCTGGGCGTTTATCTATAACCTGATCGGTATTCCTATTGCGGCTGGTGTACTGTTTCCTGCCTATGGATTCTTACTCAGTCCAATGATCGCGGGAGCTGCTATGGCACTAAGTTCGGTTTCTGTAGTTAGCAACAGCCTTCGACTGAAGGGTATGAACTTGTAAAAACGAGAATGGCCCGCCAGGAATCTGGCGGGCCATTCTCGTAAATCTATTAGCCTAAAAAACTGGCAGATGATACCAATTATTTGCCCACCGTACCACGCAATGCACGTGGAATTTCGATGCTGGCAACCGGGTTCGATGCCTCTTCAAGCATCTCGATGTTTTTTACGGCAATCTGACCAACACGAACAGATTTACCCAGGTCAAGACCCGATACATCTACATCAATAAAGTCAGGGATGTTTTCAACCGTACCTTTCACGCGCAGTTTCCGAACGCGGGTTACTAGTTTACCACCTTTCTGAACACCCGGAGCTGTACCGATCAGCCGAACAGGAACGGCAATCTTAATCGGTTTTTTGTCGGTGATTAACAGGAAGTCAGCGTGAAGTAATACATCGCTAACTGGGTGGAACTGTGCTTCCTGAAGGATAGCACGATATTCGGCACCTTCGATGTTAAGCAATACTTCAAAAATATTGGGCGTATAGATCAAATCGCGGAAAAGGATCGCTTGCGCATAAAAATGCACTTGCTCGTCTCCACCATATAACACGCATGGAACATTGCCCTCGGCCCGAATCGCCTGTGATTCCGTGCGGCCGAGATTCGCTCGTTGATACCCTACAATCTCGAGTTTTTTCATATTATGTATTGCCAAACGTCCACGTTTAGCCGGAAAAGATGAAAGTATACCCGGACGTGGACGTCCGGTACTACATTAATT
>CAXTJJ010000293.1:0-7849 GCA_964244155.1 uncultured Spirosoma sp. | reverse complement strand
AACCGCTTTGATCGTCAAATTCTGACCGCAGGGCTGGATGAACCAACCGAACTGGTTGTGCTTGACAATGGTAAAGTACTTTTCGCCGAACGGAAAGGTGCTCTGAAACTCTACGATCCCAAAAAAAAATCAGTCAAGGTAGTTGCTAACTTTCCGGTGTTCACCAAATTTGAATACGGTTTGATGGGGTTGAACATCGACCCGAACTTCAAACAGAACAAGTGGATTTATGCTTATTACTCGCCCAACACAGGCAAAACCGTTGCGGATACCGCCCAGCACCTGTCGCGCTTTGTTTATGATGATGTTCGGGACACGCTATTGCTGAACACAGAAAAAGTGCTGTTGACCATTCCTGTTAAACGCGATGGCTGCTGCCATACCGGCGGTTCCATTGCCTGGGACCGGAAAGGAAACCTGTATCTCTCAGCAGGTGACGATACCAATCCGTTCAACTCCGATGGTTTTGCTCCTATCGACGAACGTAAAGGTCGCGGTGGCTGGGATGCCCGTTTAACATCGAGCAACACGAATGATCTGCGCGGCAAAATCATGCGTATTCATCCCGAAGCGGATGGTACGTACACGATTCCCGAAGGAAACCTATTTCCGAAAGGCATGGCCAAAACCCGGCCCGAAATTTATGTGATGGGTAACCGGAACCCCTATCGGATTTCGGTCGACCAGCGGACAGGCTTCCTGTACTGGGGCGAAGTTGGACCGGATGCCGGTGAAAACAGCGAAAAATACGGTCCTCGCGGTCACGATGAGATGAACCAGGCTCGCAAAGCGGGTTACTTCGGCTGGCCGCTATTTGTGGCGGATAACCGTCCGTATCACTCGCGGAGCTTCACCGATAGCACAACAGGAGCCCTGTTCGACCCACAGAAACCGATCAATAATTCACCCCATAACACGGGCCTGACCGAGTTGCCCCCGGCTCAGAAAGCCTTCATTTACTACCCTTATGCCGACTCGCCGGAGTTTGGCCCTATTGTAAGTAAAGGAGGGCGAAATGCCATGGGAGGCCCCGTTTATTACTACGATGACTACGCCGAATCGTCCGTGAAATTCCCACGTGCTTACGATGGCAAGTTCTTCGCCTATGACTGGATGCGCGACTGGATTCACCCCGTTACGATGAAAGAAAATGGCGATTTCGTAAAGATGGAGACCTTTATGCCCAACACGAAGTTCTCGCACGTAATCGACATGCAATTTGCCAATGACGGTTCGCTTTACACCCTCGAATATGGTCAACAGTGGTTTGCTGCCAACGCTGATGCCCGCCTGTCGCGCATTACCTACAATGCGGGTAACCGCAAGCCAGTTGCCATGGCCAGTGCCAATAAAACCGTTGGTTCAGCCCCGCTGACGGTTAAGTTCGACAGCAAAGGATCAATGGATTATGATGGCGATGCGCTGAAATATAGCTGGTCGTTTGGGAATGGCATGCCAAAGCAGACGACAGCGAATCCAACAGTTACGTTTGCGAAGCCGGGCACTTACCCGGCTACGTTGACGGTAACGGACGCAGCCGGCAATGCGACCACCAAAACAATGGAAATTAAAGTTGGCAACGATGAGCCACAGGTTGAAGTAGCCATTGCCGGCAACAGGACGTTTTATTTCCCCGACAAGCCGGTTAAGTATTCGGTGAAGGTGGCTGACAAAGAAGACGGCACGTTGCAGAAAGGCATCAGCCCCGAAGACGTGACGATGACGATTGACTACCTCGAAGGCTTCGACAAAACAATGCTGGCTCAGGGACACCAAGCAAACCTAGGTTCGTCGACGGGTAAGCGTTTGATTGAGTTGAGCGACTGCAAAGCGTGCCACTCCATCGACAAAAAATCAATTGGACCCGCTTATATCGATGTAGCCAAGAAATACAAAGGTGCCTTCCAGATCGAAGGCAAACTGGCACGCAAGGTCATTACAGGCGGTGGTGGTGTTTGGGGTGAACAAGCCATGAGTGCCCACCCACAACTGAAAGAAAGCGAAGCAACCGACATGGTGCGCTATATTCTGACGCTGGCCGATGAAAAGAAAGTCAATCGTCAGCCACTGGCGGGTGATTACGTACCGGCACAACAGAAAAAAGACGGTTCGTACATTCTGACAGCCAGCTACACCGACCGGGGTAACGGGGTTATTGGCCCCTTGACCGGCTCAACCTCACTGGCACTCCGCTCGCCATCCATAAAAGCCGCTTCGGCCGATGTGAAGCAGGATATCTTTATGTATGATATTCCGAAGATGGGTCCAGCCGCTATCGGCACAAAATCAGGGAGCTATCTAGAGTTCACTGATATCGACTTGACCGGGATTCAGGGACTAACACCCTCCGTCTTTGCCGCCACCGATCAGGTGGCGGGTGGTAAACTCGAAGCCCGGCTCGACTCGCCCACCGGTACACTGCTGGGTGAGGCTGACGTTAAATACGGAACAACAGGTGCAGTTAGTTTACCCTTCCGTCAACCGGTTTCCGGTGTCCACAAACTATATCTAATTTTTGTGAACCCCGAAGCAAAACAGAAAGCTCTCTTTGCACTCGATAAAGTGCAGTTTTCGACACAGGGAATGTAAATGAGCTGATTTTATACAAAATCGCCCCGGCCAAATTGGTCGGGGCGATTTTGTTTTTAAGGCTGTTTAATCGGGCTGAACGTGTTAGACCTATTTCCAGTTATTTCTTTTTACCCGCTAACCATTTTTTGGCAAGCGAAGCTTCAACAGGTTGCAATAGCTGGATACACAATTTTACTTGTTCTTCAGCTAATCCGCTAAAACACATCTCATTCACATCATTCAATTTTTGATAGCAGGCGGTTAAAACGCTTGCTCCTTCTTTGGTCATCGCCAACCGCTTAGTCCGCTTGTCTAGCTCATCATTCTGTTCCACGATGAGTTTAGCTTTTTTTAATCGGTCAAGAATTAACAAGCCGGATGACAACTCATTAAAATTGGCTAAAATGACATCCGTTTTTTTTAAATTCGGAGTGGTGGAGATCGAGTTGAGATATAGAAATTCCTCAAAGTTGTTGATCCCGCAGTTCGCAAAGGCCCCCATAACGTACTGATTATGAAGCTTGGCTATCCTTCCTAACAGCTTAATGAGTAGGCTGGCACTATCAGGTGGAAGGGGAGATTGCCAAAATTCAATCTTTTTGGTTCTCTGTTCCTGATTCACTAAGTAAGCTTGACAAAACTGGCTTATTTCAGCTTTGGGATTATCCTCTTCGTACTTCGCCCATAGATTAATTAACTCAACCGTCTTATTCATATAGACCATATTTGATGTAAAAATAATAAAAATGCACCATCTATGATATATATAATCATGAATGATGTATTTTTGCAATAACAACAACATAGATGATATAAATATGAACGAGCTAAAAGTAAAGGGATTGACAGGGGTAATCATGTCATCACCAGATCCGGAAAGGTTAGTCAATTTTTATAAAGACGTGCTTGGCCTACCTTTAGCGCTTAATCGCCATGGAAACACGCCCGACCACTGGGAATGCGACTTCAATGGCATTCATTATGCGGTACTTAAACGAAAAGTGAACGAACAGCCAAACGAGAATATCGTACTTTCTTTTGCTGTGGATGATATTGAACGCTTTGTTAGCACACATCATATTAAGATGGTTCATCCTATTATGGACTTAGGAGAGGGAGCTTATATAGCTAGCTTTAAAGATCCTGATGGCAATTTATTACGCTTTTGGATGAGTACGAAAGGATAATTATGACATGATTGCCTAAAAATGGAAAAATAGGGAATCAGACTCCCTATTTTTCCAGTCCTTACTTACACATATTATAAAGTCTGCCTCTTAATACCGAATACCTCCCCAACCGTATGGGCTTTGCTGAGCAGTTATTCGCTCACTGATATGTTGCTTCAGCAGAGCATCATAGGCTGCATCGGTGATTTTTTTTCCTTTCTGCTTGGGGAGCTTCAGGTCGTTAGGAGTGAGAGGCCGGAAATTCACGTTTGAGGCTTCGATAACCAGATCGCCATCGTTAACGTCCAACTCCAGGATCAGACCCGGCAGGCCGTTCATCCGTTCGGGACCGGCCGAAACCGGGATGTCCTGCGCGAACCAAGCCGTGATTTTCTGCTTTTTGATTGGGTCTTCTGTTTCTGCTTTCATACAGATGTAGCCCGCCACCTCTTTAATCTGGTTGCCAATCTTCCAGACAGGCGCATGCAGCGAATCGTCGACAATGTATGTTTTGCCGAGCATTTCGATAATGTCGGTCTTTTTATCTTTTTCGAAATTTCGGTATAAATAAAATTCCGACTTGCGCCACGAATATCCACCCTCTTCAGGTTCATCGCTGTTGTAGGTATACAGACTTTCGTTGGGACTAAAGGCCAGCTTCATTTTGATGCCTTTGTTCTCTTCCGCCCAGTTTTTCCAGGTTTGCGCTTCCCGATCTTTCTCTTCCTGACTCAAAAACGTCAGGCGGTTAACGATCTTCAGCCAGTACTCTTTCCGAACGTAAGTAACGACCCCTTCTGTTTTCTGGGCCATCGTTGCTGAACTGCTCAACAGGCACAGGCATATCAATAGTCTTTTCATGATAATTAATTAATTGAGATCAATAAAATCCATCCTGACGCATCTTGGCCTTAACACCGCGCATGTTGTACGTAAAGCTCAACATAAAATAACGCGCCAGCGACTGAGTACGCTCGGTACTGGTGTAATTCTGCCCGGCATATTGCGACACCACGATATTCCGATTGAGCAAATCAACGGCCGACAGCCGAACTTCAGCCTTTTTGGCTTTCCCAAGAATATGATAAATGGCAGTATTCAGGATGGGAATCTGCTGATTGAAACCCAGCCGCTCGTTTTTATAGGTCGTGTAATTGAACGAAGTGTTGATGTAAACACTACCGGGCAGTTTCAGATTCAGGTCACCGCGAAATGAATTGTTGTAGATGATCTGATTTTGGGACGTGTTGATCGAATAACGGGTATCGATAATGCTAAAATTTGCATTTCCGTAAAACGTAATCCAGTCCTTAGGCGTTAATTCGAGCCGGGTACCGAACGAGTAATTCTGGTTGTTGGTCTCGTTCAGTACCGAGTTGACGCGCGTCAGGTTATGCCCAAAATTCAATTGTGTATTCAAATTGAGAGTGGCTTTGGTTTTTTTGAGTGGAAAACCAAAATCTAGGTAAGTCCCCAAGTTTCGGCCACCCGTCAGGTTTTCGGGTATAGTCGTGATGATGTTCGTTTGCGGATCGATCGTTTGGCTGTAAATGATCTGATTGACGTAATAAGTTGTGTAAATATTGGCCCAAACGTTCGTAAAACTCCCGGGGTTGAAATAATTGAAATAAGCACTGATATTATGGTTCAACTGGGGTAACAAATTAGGATTACCCCGCGTAATGACCAGCGGATTGCTGTTGCTCGTTACCGGTTGCAAATCCCGCGACGAAGGAATTTGTACCCCCACATCATAGCCTGCATAAAGCGATTTATTGTTTTTCAGGGAGTAATTAAGCCCAAAGTTTGGAATCACGGTCGTAAACGTCCGACGGATAGACTGGAGCGGCTGATCCTGATCCCGGGCAAATTTTCCATCAAGCTGAAATTGCTGACCGGCCACCCCTGCCGATATGTTCAGACCTTTGAACGAATACCGAAGGCTACTGCCCAACCGGTTATACAGGTAATTATTTTTGTAGTATAAACTCAACGAGTCGATTCGTCGGCGGCTATCATCGAGGTTAACCACATCGCGGTCAACCTCGTCATTGCGAAGGCTGAAATTGTAGAACGTCTCCCAGGTATACTTTTTGGCAAACGGCTCTACATAAAGCAAGTTGGCTTTGTACTGACTACTCCGCGAGTTTGTACCCTGATCCTGATTGAGGGAGCGTAGCATATCGTTGACACTGGTTGCCTGGTAAAATTCGTTACGGGCCTTGAGCAATAAATCGCCATCGTTTTTGTTGATCTGATAGGTAGCACTCGCGCCAAAACTGCGTCCCTTCTTTTTAAACTTCAGCCGATAAAGAGCGGTATTCGCCATGGCAAACTGATTCACTGATGTATTATTCAGCGTTTGACTATTCGTGGTTGGTATTTCGCTGGTGGTTCCGCTATTCAGATAGACCCGTTGCAGACTTTGCAGATTGCTGTTTCCTGTACCAAATCGACCGTTACTGATAATGACCAGCGTCTGCATGGAATCGAGTTGCTTTTCGAATCGAAAGCTTACCCGGTGGTTGGTGTTTAGGTTGGCCTGATTGCTGGTATCCGTTGTACGGAGTGACGCGGATGCCGGTAAATAGCGTTTGTTTTCCCGCAGCGCGTCTAACTGCACTTGTGTCCGATTGAAGTAATAGCTGGTACTGAGCTTGGTTTTCTTGGTATCGTAATTGTAATTGATTCCGCCCGCCGTGTTCTTCGAGAAACCCCGGCCATCGCCCCCGCCAACCGGCACCGTCAGGCTTTCGTTGTCGTCACCAAAGTAAATGTATCGGTTGGCCCCACTGAAACCAAAATCAGCATTGTCATTGAAATTAAAGGCGTTGCTCCCCCTGAAATCTTGATAATCATTGAAGGATAATCCCTGCTGGTTTACGTTGTTACCTAACAGCAAAGCTGAAAACTGCTGCTTGCTATCAAATTTATTGTAACTGCCTTTCGCGTCATATCGGGTCGATACGTTATTGGATGCAGGGCCTGCTCCTGCCGTTACTTTTCCGAAACCGCCTTTTTTAAACTCCTCTTTTAGCTCTAGGTTGACCGTTTTTTCCTTCTTCCCATCGTCAATACCTGTTAGTTTAGCCTGTTCCGTTTTATCATTAAAGACCTGTACTTTAGTGATGGCCTCGGCCTGTAGATTTTTGGTAGCCAACTTGGGGTCGTTACCAAAGAAACTCTTCCCATCGACCGTTACTTTCTTCACCTCCTGCCCCTGCGCCCGGATGTTGCCATCTTGGTCAATCTGTACGCCGGGCAGTTTACGAAGCAAGTCTTCAACTGTTGAGCCGGGTGGCACCTTAAATGAACTGGCGTTATACTCAATCGTATCGCCCTTGATGGTCAAGGGGGCCTTCGCCGTCCTGACAACTACCTCCATCAACTCCCTCGTAATGGGTTTCAACTTCAGGGCACCCAGGTCTATAACGGCATCAGTAGTTGGCTTGATAACCTGATTGTAAGGAATAAAGCCAACGAATGATATTTTTAATACGTAAGTTCCTGACTTAATGTTTTTAAATGAAAACGCGCCATTGTCGCCCGTACGGGTGAAGTTCACCAGCGATGAGTCTTTGGCACTCAACAGCATTACCGTAGACGATGCCAGCGGGGCAGCCGTTGTGTCAACGGCTCGGCCCTGTAAGGTAAATCGAGCTGGACTGGATGGATTCTGCGCATAAAGCCCAGCCGATAACAGGCATAGTACGGCCAGCAAGAAGAGATTTCTCATACTCAAAAAGGTAAAGGTTGACTAGGTGTTAGGATGGCAAAGCTAACCGGAAGAGAAACAAATGTTCATTCAATTAACGATTTTTAACTAAATTTATAGTAGTTAATTTAGCTAAAGGTCAACTGTGCTCATAATGAGTCACTTTCGTGATAAAGCGTTGCATGCGTTAGCACATATGATGAAAACTATTGGCGAATTCCACACGGGACATAAACTTTTTTATCCAGGACGTAAAGTCCGGAAAACGAGTCTTTATTGGACAAGATTACAGGATGAACAGGATTTGAAATTTTTATAAGCCCTGTTCATTCTGTAATCCTGTCCAGAAAATACGTTTGGGCTGCTCAGATCAACTCGCTAGCGGGCGCTGGTA
>CAXTJJ010000292.1:0-7873 GCA_964244155.1 uncultured Spirosoma sp. | reverse complement strand
GGAGAAAGCCAATCTTTAACGGTTTTTTTTTTTTTTATGATAATGGCTTTCTGCATGCTACCCATCAGTGCCGGATCATCCAGATCAAGTTCCAGGTAGACTTGGCTGGCATCACCAACAGCCTTTTTTAGGGCATCGCTGATGGTCAGATCGGCGGGACAAACAAGGTGAAACGTTCCGTAGAGGTACGACGGCTTTGCTAATCCGGGTCCGGTAACCTCATACAATAACGCATTGTCCTGGGCGGAGGCAGTCAATGAATTGACTAACAGTCCGGCAGCAACAAATGGGGTGGCAAGCCATTTTTTCATGTGTATAACTTTTGTTTTAGATAGCTGGTAAAGCAAAGCTACAGGTTCGTCGATATTCATGCCAACTTAATAGTGTCCATGCAGGTTCGGATGGGGAATACCGACCAGTTTGTGATGAAACGTCATTCCCCTTTGCTTCGTATCTTTGAGCGCTGGAAGCGGTTACGTTAGAGACCAATTGAATCGTCCTGTTTTCCCTTACTTTCCTCCGCTCCCTTCTTTTCTCCATGATTGCCCAACAGCCTAATCACACGCCGTCGCAAACGCAAGCCTTCTCGCACAAAATTCGCATCGTTACGGCCGCATCGCTGTTCGACGGGCATGATGCCGCCATCAACCTGATGCGTCGGCTGATGCAGTCGTCAGGTGCCGAAGTAATACACCTCGGCCATAACCGCTCTGTAGCCGAAATCGTGGATTGTGCTATTCAGGAGGATGTACAGGGCATTGCGGTGACGAGTTACCAGGGGGGCCATCTGGAGTTCTTCAAGTATATGTACGACTTGTTGAACGAACGGGGAGCCGGGCACATCAAGATTTTTGGCGGTGGGGGCGGCACGATTTTACCCACCGAAATTGACGAGTTACACGCCTACGGCATCGCCCGAATTTACTCGCCGGACGATGGGCGGACAATGGGCCTGCAAGGCATGATTGATGAGTTGCTGCGGCAGTGCGATTCAGCCCTACCCGCCCCTGATGGAGACGCCAGACCAGCAATTGATGATCCGCAGGTAACGGCCAGGCTGATTACACAGGCCGAAAACCACCCCGATCAATTCACTCATTTACCCCTTACCTCATTAACTCATTCCCCAAAAGTACTGGGTATTACAGGCACGGGGGGCGCGGGCAAATCCTCATTGGTCGATGAACTGGTGCTGCGGTTTCTGCGGATGTA
Organism: uncultured Spirosoma sp.; assembly: GCA_964244155.1. GTDB lineage: Bacteria > Bacteroidota > Bacteroidia > Cytophagales > Spirosomataceae > Spirosoma. The sequence continues at coordinate 6,661 of CAXTJJ010000292.1, read as the reverse complement.
TCCTGATAAAACTCTGGCCATTATTTCGGTCGATCCATCGAAACGAAAAACGGGGGGTGCTTTGCTGGGCGACCGTATCCGGATGAACGCAATCAACTCCCCTCGGGTCTACATGCGCTCGCTGGCGACACGGCAATCGAATCTGGCCCTGAGCCGTCATGTGCAGGAAGCTATTGACATCTGTAAGTCGGCTCAGTTCGACCTGATTATCGTGGAAACGTCGGGTATTGGCCAATCGGATACGGAAATTACCGACCACGCCGACAAAACCCTGTATGTGATGACGGCGGAATATGGGGCAGCTACCCAGTTGGAAAAAATCGACATGCTCGATTTCGCCGATGTTATCGCCATTAATAAGTTTGACAAACGCGGCTCGCTCGATGCCCTGCGCGACGTTCGGAAACAATACCGACGCAACCACAATTTGTGGGATGTATCCGACGATGATCTACCCATTCTGGGTACGATAGCCTCGCAGTTCAACGACGCAGGTATGAACGCGTTGTTCGATAAGCTGATGTCGGTTCTCGGTTTACGGTTTACGGTGGCTGATGCACCCCATTTAACCGGCTCACAAGTTGACAACCAAAAGCAGAAAACAGAAAACCAGCACCCTCAGGCCATTATCCCCCCCGACCGGGTGCGTTATCTGGCCGAGATTGTTGAGGAGAGCCGCCGATATGATGCGTTTGTCGATGAGCAGACCATCCTGGCGAGTCAGCTGTATCAGCTCGACGGCGTTATTCGGATGATACCCGATGGCTCAGGAAAAGAAGAATTAAATCGACTATATAGCGAACGGGACGGGCGACTCTACACTGAATGCCGGGCGTTGTTACAACAGTGGCCAGCTATGCAGAAACGCTATACTGCCGAGTTTTATGAGTTTAAAGTCCGCGATAAAGTTATCCGGCAGCCCTTGTATTCCAAAACGCTGTCGCACCTGAAGATCCCGAAAGTCAGCCTGCCTGCTTACCGCGACTGGGGTGACATTCTGCGTTGGTTACTGACGGAGAACGTACCGGGTGAGTTTCCCTATACGGCGGGCGTGTTTCCGCTGAAGCGCGAAGGGGAAGACCCTACACGGATGTTTGCGGGCGAAGGTGGCCCCGAACGCACCAACCGACGTTTTCACTATGTCTCGAAAGGTTTACCCGCCAAACGACTGTCAACGGCCTTCGATTCGGTTACGCTTTACGGCGAAGATCCGGCACTGAGGCCCGATATTTTCGGGAAAGTCGGCAATTCGGGTGTGAGCATCTGCACCCTCGATGACGCAAAAAAACTCTACTCCGGCTTCGATCTATGCGATCCGGCCACCTCTGTTTCAATGACCATTAACGGGCCTGCGCCTATGCTGCTGGGCTTTTTTCTCAATGCGGCCATTGACCAGCAATGTGAGAAATGGGTAAAGAGTCAACCCGACTACACCCCGCCTGAAAACCAGGAGAAAAGATCAGGGGGAAAGGGGCATTTGAGTTACGCAGGTCCTCTTCCCGACGGGAACAACGGCCTTGGCCTGATGCTGCTCGGCACAACGGGCGATAAAGTGCTGCCCCGCGAGGTATACGAGCAAATTAAAGCCGACACCCTGCGAAAGGTGCGCGGAACGGTACAGGCCGATATTTTAAAGGAAGACCAGGCGCAAAATACCTGTATTTTCTCAACCGAATTTGCCCTCAAGATGATGGGCGACATTCAGCAATACTTTACTGACAACCGGGTGCAGAATTTTTATTCGGTGTCCATTTCAGGCTATCACATTGCCGAAGCCGGAGCCAACCCCATATCGCAACTGGCGTTTACGCTCTCAAATGGCTTTACGTTTGTGGAATACTACCTGAGCCGGGGTATGAACATCGACGACTTCGCGCCTAATCTATCCTTCTTTTTCTCGAATGGCATGGACCCCGAATATACGGTGCTGGGTCGGGTAGCGCGACGGATTTGGGCCAAGGCGATGCGCAACAAATACAAAGCCAACGAGCGTTCTCAGAAACTAAAATACCACATTCAAACCTCCGGCCGGAGTCTGCATGCCCAGGAGATTGGATTCAACGATATTCGAACCACCTTACAGGCCCTGCTGGCAGTTTACGATAACTGCAACTCACTGCATACCAACGCCTACGATGAAGCGATCACCACGCCAACGGAAGAATCTGTCCGGCGGGCCATGGCCATTCAATTGATCATCAACCGGGAGTTTGGCCTGACAAAAAACGAGAACCCATTACAGGGGGCGTTTGTAGTGGAAGAATTAACCGAGTTGGTTGAGGAGGCCGTTTATCAGGAATTTCTGGCGATCAACGAGCGTGGCGGTGTGCTGGGTGCCATGGAGCGCATGTACCAGCGCAGTAAAATCCAGGAAGAGTCGATGTATTATGAAACACTGAAATACAATGGCCAACTGCCCATCGTGGGTGTCAATACGTTTCTGGACCCGGCGGGTTCCCCTACGGTCGTTCCTTCGGAAGTGATCCGCTCCACCGACGAAGAGAAGCGGTATGCGGTTGACTCCTGTCAGCTATTTCAGGAGAGAAATCGTGCTGAAGCTGAGCTTGCACTGGCAAATCTACAGGCAGCTGCGTTGAAAAATGACAACGTATTCGAGAGCCTGATGGAAGCTACCAAAGTGTGTTCACTGGGGCAGTTATCGAATGCGCTGTATGCGGTGGGCGGGAAATACCGGCGGAATATGTAATCGTGAGGGGGTCTATGCATCACTTTACAGCAATGACTTCTATTTCAATCAATACATCATCGCGGACATTCTGAGAAACGCTTTTCATGTCTACGATGCCGGGAAGCCTGCTGAAATAGTTCATTGACTGTGCCGTTATCGTCTGGACACTGGCTGTATCAACTTTTGTCGAAGTTCCTTTCACGAAATAGGTCACCTGTGTTACGTTAAGCAAGTTCATGTTTACCGTTTCCAGCGATGCTTTTAAATTCTCAAACACCTGCCGTGTCTGTAAACTTAAATTCGCGGCTCCAACCAGCTCGCCATTGACATCGAATGGCCGTTGACCACATATATAGACTTCTTTGCCGGGAACAGCGGCTTCAACCTTGTATAAATAACCACGTTGAACCTGGGGTGTTTCACTCGGCTGAGCCTGACCACATGACGTTAGCAGGAGGCCAATCAGGAAGGGGAGAAAGAGCTTTATCATTTGCTTGAAGGCATGTTAAACGGGAAAACAGGTTTATAAATCACGAACTTATCCTGCTGTGCGTAAGACTATACTTGCCTGATCGTCTTCGCCATTAGAGTATCCGTTTCCCGGTGTGGAGTCAGAATCAGGCTGATCGGCACTCATGATTTGAGCCTGGTTCGTACAGCTTTCATTGCTAATGACGCGGGCCGTAAATGTCAGGCTAATGGATTGACCAGCGGCTATCTGGCCAATACTGCCACTCACAACCGCGCCCGTTGCGCTCATGCCGGAGCCCGACTCAACGAATTGCAGGGTTGCCGGAAGCAAATTACGCACACCAACATTCGTAGCTGCCAATCCGCCCAAATTCTTTACCGTCAATGTGATCTCAATTAGTTTATCTACCCTGGTTACCTGACTGTTTACCTCCATCTTCAGGCTAAGGTCAGCTTTGGTCATAGCGGGTGTTGGCTGATTCGACTGAACCACGGGTAGCAGACCCTGGTTTGGATTTGGCGACTCGAACAGGTCTGAAGAGGAAGTCATCGTTCTTAAATCCACTACGGCTTCATCATCTTCGCCATTTCCTGTACCATTATTTGATTTTGCGTTGTAATCAGTATTCGTTGTTGCCGTTAGTTCGGCCGCCGTTCGGTAATAACCGGGGTGGTCAGGCTGAGCTGTGAATTGTCGATTTATGGTTTCACCAGCGAGTATGCCCGGTATAGTGCTGCTTACCACACCGTTAACGACTGTTGTGCTTGCGCTGTTTGAAACGGCCCCCAGATGTAGAGGAAGACGACTCTTAACCGTTACGGGCCCGGCGTCACATTCACTTTTATTCTGCACAAACAGACGAAAACTTACAGTATCATTCACCGCGACGACCCGTCTGGATGTCTGGATTTGTACGTTCAGATTGACTGTAGCTAAACCAACCGTTTGCGAAACAACGTTCGATAAACAACCGTATACCGGATGTTTTGCCTGTACGCTATACACTCCCGGCGTGGTGGCTAGTATTGAAAAGGAGGTTGCACCCGTGCTCCAGGCGTTCAATTCAGTATAGGATGATCTGAGTTTTAGTCCCGAAGTACGACAGATAGCCCAGGTTCCATTATCAGTCGTGATGGTTGGTGGACTGGGTTGCACGGTCGTTGGGACGACAACAGCGGGCGGGAAGAAAATTCGTTTTTGAGCATTCTTAATACGGGCAGAGTAGGTGCCGGTGCCAACGGTTAAACCCCGAACGGTACTGCCTGTATTCCAACTGTACTCATAACCAACTGGCTGATTGAGTGTAAGTTGGTTGGTTGTAGCACAGCTTAGGCTAACCATCGGTTGTGTCTCTGCGGGGTAAGGCGTAATGGACGACCAAACGTTATTGATAGCACTAGCCCACAAATCGCCCGCCTTCACCTGGCCGCCAGGCGAGTAATGTATACCGTCCGGCCGGTCGGCAGATGTTGTGATAACATCCAGATCGGGTCCGGGATAGGCGTTGTAATTTGGCCGATTGATAACCTGTAGCTGTGCCAGTCTAACATTGTCGTTACGCCCCCCAACGAAAGAAGATAAAGCCACAATACATCCCAGATTGGGTTTATTGAACTCGGTCCGCATTTTATCTATGACCTTATTATAGTACTTATACGTTGAGTCTGTCGGATTGAAACGATCATTCTCACCATGCAGAATAAGCACGGCCCGTAGGCCTGTAGTGGGTACATACAGGTTCATGATGTTTCGTAAATTGACGAAGGGCATTCGAATACTATACCGAACGAATGAATGTTCGAAGGGAATGTCATAAGCCGACCAATAGGTATTTTGGATCGTTGTTCCGCCAAATCCAGCATTATATAACAGAACAGGTACGTTGATGCGTTTCACTAACTCATCTCCCATATGACCCCACAACCAGGCTTCCTGCGCAAAAGGAGACGTACCGCTCAACTTCAATAACTGGCTAAAGGCAAGGCCCGGCAAATAATCTGTATTTGCTGTTGTGAGATACTGTTGCTGATAAACGGTAGTATGAAGATCAATACCGATCACGTTTACCCGTTCATCGCTGGCGCCGTCAATTGTTTCGCACTGGTTCACTCCGTTGATGACGCAGCTTGACCCCTGCGCATTGGAGTGTCCAATGATGGCGAATACCTCACCTACCCCAAACCGTTCAACGGAGTCTGCTGCGACAACGCTCCCATTTTTCAGTCCGCGTACCTGAATTTTATACCAGCCTCCTGCTACATTGATACTTCCATTAAACTGACCATTGGAAGGGTTGACCTGTAGTATTGACCATGATGTAGTCGTCCCTTGGCCAGTGGCACGAACAACGGCACGGGCTTCAATAACATCCAGCACTTGACTGTAACTCCCGGCGATCTGAACAGCTGCCTGGTTGGCAGCATTGCGCTGGAGTACCATTCGGTTGACAGGAAACGTAATTTTTAATTGAGCAAACAAGCGGTCAGGATAGCCAACGATAATTAGAATCAATGAATGAAGTATGGCAATTTTCAGTAGTGGTCTAATCATATAATCTGTTATCTATTGTATCCCTTATTTTCATTTGCCCATTCGCTGAGGATATGAAAGCGTCAGGTTAGTCTCCTTTAAAAGTGCTCACAGCTATTTTAATCTGTTGCTTTTCAATACCTGCAATTAGTATACATTTTTATTTTTTAAAAATACTAATCAATATACAATATTATAGATTTGGTATTAAAAATACAATAGTTCAGTAGCGTACTATCCTGTATTAGTGACAAGGATCAAGCATTCCGGTACTTTAAACTAATCGGATAAGCCAGAGCTACATAGCAACAAAAGGCGTTATTTCAGCTACATAGGCCAACGAAACGGGAGTGAAGTCAGTTACTTATTTGTATGGCAAAAACATCATTGAGTTCGCTCCTGGCCCGCGTAGGGCTCGATTGGTTTATCCTGGCACTTTTGGGCATGATTGGTCTGGCCAAGGTATTTCCCGGCCCCGGCATACAGGAGGGTCCGTTGTCGCTTTCATCGTTGGCGAACGTTGGCGTTTCTTTAATTTTCTTCTTCTACGGACTCCGACTAAATTTCGATCAATTAAAGGCTGGACTGCGTAATTATCGGCTTCATCTGGTTATTCACATAACTACGTTCATTATTTTCCCGGCGGTTGTCTTACTGGCCCGTTCGTTGCTTATAACCCCTGATACTGAGCTGCTTTGGCTGGGCATTTTTTACGTAGCGGCTCTGCCCTCAACCGTTTCGTCATCGGTGGTGATGGTTTCCATTGCGGGCGGCAATATCCCGGCGGCCATTTTCAATGCCAGTATTTCCAGCCTGATTGGTGTGTTTGTAACGCCGATCTGGATGAGTTTTTTACTAACAAGCACAAATGGTCAATACGATGTGAGCAGCGTAATTGGCAAGCTTTCTCTCCAGGTTGTTGCACCGGTCGTGCTGGGGCTCTTACTGAATCGCCGGTTGGGCTGGTTTTC
>CAXTJJ010000291.1:0-7881 GCA_964244155.1 uncultured Spirosoma sp. | reverse complement strand
AAAGGTTTACCCACAGTTCAGTCCATTGCCGATTCCCTGAACGTATCGCCCAATTACCTGAGCGCCATGCTGAAAGTGTTGACGGGCCACACGACCCAACACCACATCCACGATAAATTGATCGAAATGGCGAAGGAAAAACTATCCACCACCGATTTAACCGTGAGCGAAATTGCTTATGCGTTAGGCTTCGAGCATTCGCAATCGTTCAGCAATCTGTTCAAGAGCAAGACGAACCGCTCACCCCTTGAATTCCGGAATTCGTTTAACTGATCAGCAGTGGGGCTATTTTCCAATAATTTTTTTTCGGTGATTAACGCCCCACTCATGCAGTTCCATCATCACGCTTTTCAGCGAACGTGAATAATCGGTGGCAACGTATTCAATGAAAGCCGGATGATCGTTATAGACGACGCGTTCAATCAATTGATGTTCTTCCATATCTTTTAGCTCGCTGGAAAGAACCTTTGGGTGCATCTTCGGAATGCTTGCTTTTATTTCAGTAAAGCGCCGGTTCCCCTGCATAATGGATGTTAAAATCAACACTTTCCATTTGCCGCCTATCACATCCAGCGCATCCCGGATCGGGAGCATCTGTTCAATACAACTAATTTGCTTCGATTGACCCTCTGTTAAAATCATATCGGTTACGTTCAGGTAACTGCTTAATTATAGTTACAGCTACTATTTTGAGCGCAAAAGTAGGCACCTTTGGCAGACCAGCAAATTACCACAGAATCCGTATGCCAGACTCCCCGGAAACATTAAAACTACTTCACGTTACTTTGTGGATTGCCCAGGCTGTGCTTGCTCTCCTCTTCATTGGTACCGGACTGTTTAAGCTGGCTACCTCCATTGCCACGCTCACCAACATGTGGCCCTGGGCGGGGGAGTATCCAAGTCTGCTTCGTTTTACAGGTGTCGTTGATCTGTTGGGCGGCATTGGTGTCGTTCTACCTGCCCTTACCCATATCCGACCCGGATTAACGGTAACGGCCGCCTTGGGTTGCGCTCTGCTCATGGTGAGCGCCATTATCTTTCATTTGTCTCGTGGCGAGGGAGCAAACACGCCATTCAATTTCGTCATGCTGGTAATCGCTCTTTTTATAGCCTGGGGGCGACGTGTTAAGGTCAGTTAACAAAAGGCAAGTTGCCAAAACTAGTCTTCTGTATTATCTGGAAGGATGTAATCGCGCTCGCCACCAGCCTACTACGGCAAGTGTGGCCAGGCCTGCCAGTAACCACGGTGCCTGGGTTGCAACTTGCCCAACCAGCGCAGTGACCCCGTTGGGCTGCCCCGTTACCCGTTCTGCTACCCAGGCCAGGGCGGCTATTGCGCCCAGCATGGCCCCGGCGACGCGTACATATCGGTAGAGGGCGCTTTGGCTTAACAGAATAAACCAGGGAATGACGAGTGCGATGATGATCACCTGCATAAGCTCGATGCCCAGATTGAAACCCAGAATACTCAAAGCCATCGGTCCCGTATCCAGTTGCAGATTAGCCAGCGTACTGGCAAACGCCAGGCCATGCACTAAGCCGAAACCAGCCGCCACCCAGGGCTCCCGACCCGGAAAAAGAGGCCGTAACGCATGAATGGCCGATACCAGAATAGATACGGCAATGAGCAGTTCGACGGGTTGAGAGGGCAAGCGAACCCAGCCTGACGAACCCGCCAGTAAGGTTATGGAATGACCAATGGTAAAGGCAGTTACAATTTGCAAAAGACGTATCAAACTGTATCGAACGCCACCAAAACGTCCCCACCTGAATCGTTCGGTCCGCCGATGCGGTGCCGGACGACTTTCTACCAGCAGGGGGGCAGGCAGTAACAAAACCAGTAAAAAGAGCAGGTGATCGGTGCCTTCTGAAATATGCCGCATACCGAGCTGAACCATCGCCTGAAAGCCAGACCAGGTAGTTCCTGCTTCCAGGTTGACCTGTAGCGGGCGTAGGCGGTTGTTGACAATGTCCAGCTCGATAACTCCCACCTGAACCGGGCTTTCTTCGTCCACCTGTCCACGCGCCCAGTCCTGCCGAACGGATACGAGAATTTTATGCGTCACTACCTGATGCAGGACCACGTCGTAGTTCAGAATAAACCGACGAACATCGGCTCCTGCAGGTGGAACAAGCTGAACCTGAGCGACTAACTCGCGGTATACGCCATTGATTGAATTTTGCGTTTCATGGACTACCAAATCGCCAACGGTTACGTTCCAGGATCGTCCATCCGGGCTTTGGGGGCGAATATGCTGCGCTAAGTACGTTCGGAGCTGCGGCCCCTGTCGGTCAATTAACCCCGCCGATGAATCGTTGACGGCATGTCCATAGGCGGCCTGTAGTTCACTCAGTGGAATCTGTATTTCCGCACTAATCCGGTTGGCGTGAATGCTGAGCAACACCACCGAATTGGGCATGGGGTGGGAGAGGGCAGTAAAGAATGATGAGTGTAGAATGAAGAGTAAGCTAATCGTAAAAATCAGCGTCCTATTCCTCTTCATTCTCCACTCTTCACTCTGCATTTGTTTAATTTCCTCCATAGTCACCAGTGTGGTCGCGCCAGACCGAGTGTGGGTGCGGGGTTCCTCGAATGATCACACCGCCCTGGTACGAAAACTCGATCCAGACGCTCGGCCCGTCGATGCGCACATAGTCATTTGCCGAAGCTACGGCTGTTGTGCCCGAAAACGCTACGTAGGTATCGGTTAACTCCGTCGTGTACCTGGCCAGAATCGTGGCCGCCGTTGTGGCATCGAGGTCATTGACATAGAGCTTGATGGCGTTCAGGACCAGTGCCTGTTCGGCTGCGCTGAGCGTACCCACTTTGATGCCCACTTTGGTAGCCGGGAATTGCCCGTCTTTGCCCGGTCCCAGTACCAGATCGCTGAATGTAGAGGAAAGTTTGGCGGTCGCCTGTTCGCTGCTGCTGAGACCGGCCAGCATTGCGGCAAATGTCTGCCGTTCCTGCTCAAAAGGCTGATAGGTCCGGCCATTGGCACTGACCGCAGCGGCAGGTTCTACGCCCCGAAAGGCTGGGGTAACACCGGTAAGTGCGCCGGTATTGAATGTATAGGGCTGTGTGTAGTGGTGGCCGGTGAAGAGAATCTCCCAAAGGCCGGTCGTGCTGGGTGTGCCCAGAAATGAGATATAGAAGTTACCAGCTCCATAGGCCGACCCGCCACCGATTGTGCTCAGGTAGTCATCGGCAACCAGATTACCCAGCATTTCATCGTAGCCTTCTTCTTTTGTGTTAAGGGCAAGTACCGCCACCATCAGGTCCCGGAAGGCCGCCAGTTGGGTAGTGCTGAGCGATCCCAGATTGATGCCGATGCGGGCGGAGAGAGCAGCGGGCAGGTTCGACCATTTTTGCGCGTTGGTTTTACTGTATGTGAGCTGCATGGTCGATAGCTGTGTGCTGGTCAGCGTAGCCTTGAAGGCTTCGGCCAGGCAGACGATGCGGGCCAGACCGGTGCTTGTCGCGCAACTGGTATTGGCACTTGCCGTAGTGGCAAGAAGCCCTGTAATGGTGCTGGAACTACCGGTGGTCGTGCCGGAACTGGTTCCGCTGACGGTTAAAGCCAGACTGCAACTCTGGTCGCCCAGGCTGATCGCGAATGTAGCTGTTCCGGCTCCCGATGGGGTGCCGCTGATCGCGTAGGTCAGGTTCCCGGCTCCGCTGGCCAGTGTACCGGCTTGCAGGGTGGCATTCAGGCCCGTAACACCCGTCGACGCGATGGTGCTTCCGGCTGCATACGCAACACCGTTGCCACCCGTATAGGGTACGGTGGCTGTAGCTGTATAGGCGGTGCCACTGGCCGCTGTGGTTGAAAAGGTAGCTGAACCGCAGGAAAGTGCAGAGACCGTCGCCGACGTGGGCGTTACGGTTGTGTCATTTTTTTGACACGCGATAATCGTCAAAAAGATGACAACGAGGGTAACAAGGAGTGATGCAAGAGGGGTACGCATGGATTGAGCAATGACAGTGAACATTATCTACCATTACGTAGGAGAGGGATTCATTGTTGCGACCCGCCCGGATACATATGCAACACAATCGGATACATTTAGAACCTGTTATTTTCCCATCCACTCCTTAAAGCTGGTCACCCGTTCGACGCTGACAAACACCTCCTGACGGGGTTGAGGGGTAAGTTCCACTTTGAGTTTACTGCCCGAGTAGGCATAAACCGATTGGATAGAAGAATCGCTGACCAGATAGGATCGGTTGATACGAAAGAAACGATCGGGATCGACCAGTTGCCCCAGGCGGTCCAGACTATAGTCTATCGAGACGGGAATACCGGCATGGGGCGTTAAATAGGTTGCTTTTGCTTCGAAAAAGAAATAAGCAATCTCATCGGTTCGAATGCTTCGCAGTTTAGGCCCGACACTTATCAGGAACCGATCCCGGTAGGTAGGGGAATTTAGTTTTTTCATCAACTGATCCAGCACCGTCGAATTCAGCCCACTCGTTGGTGGAGCCTGCCGAACCAGTTTAAACTTGTCAATGGCGGTAGCCAGTTCGTCGGATTGAATGGGTTTTAAGAGATAGTCGATACTGTTGGCCTTGAACGCCTGTAAGGCGTACTGATCAAAAGCCGTCGTGAAGATGATAGGGATGGTTAAGTTCAGTTCTTTGATAAGAGTAAATCCCAGGTCATCTTCCAGATGAATGTCCAGAAAAATCAAATCAGGCAGCATCGGCTGCGAGTCTCTGAACCATTGAATCGACTTCCTCACCGACGCTAGTTTGGTAAGTACCCGAATCCGGGGGTCATATTCATGCAGGAGTAGTTCCAGTCCCTGGGCCGATAGAGGCTCGTCTTCAATAATAACGACATTCATTCGAGTAAGGGAATTTTTACCATAAACACATCCGCCCGATCCTCGATCACTACGGGGCGGTCCGTCAGCAATTGGTAGCGTTTGATGATATTTTTTAACCCCAATCCTGTAGATACTTCGGTATTGGGCCGAAGACGAATCAAGTTACGAATAAGGAGACAATCCTGCTCTATGTCGATGGTGACCAGGAGGGGAACCTCGCTCGACATCTGGTTGTGTTTTACGGCATTTTCAATCAATAATTGAAGCGTCAGGGGCGCAATGCTATACTGGTTTGCTTTTGCCGGGGGAATGGTTGTAATGACCTGAAACTTGTCGCCGAAGCGAATGTGCAGCAAAAAGGTATAGGCTTTCATAAAATCCAATTCCTGCTGTAGCCTGACACACTGGGCATCATGTTGCTCCAGCACATAGCGGTAGGATTTTGCCAACTGCCCCACAAATTGAATGGAGAGTTTGGGGTTTACGGCAATGAGCGAGGAAAGGATACTAAAGCTGTTGAATAAGAAATGCGGATTGACCTGATTCTTGAGGGCGACAAACTGCGCTTGAGCAGCTTCCTGTTTTAGCTGTTCAGCTTTGAACCGGATATCTTCCAACTGCTTATACCCTCGCCGGTTAGCGGCCAGATAGAACGCGGCCAGCATGGCCATGATGGTCAGTCCATTGTCGAATTTCTGGTGCTGGCCTCCGTCAGTAAACCGGTTGGATCTACGAAGGTCAACCGGCGAATGCATTGATGTTGAATTACGTATGGGTTCCAGTTGGGCCATCTCCATCCACAAGCGATAGAAGCCCATATTAAATAAAACGGCTAGGCCACCCGCCACTGTCAAGGTAGCCAGTTGAGCGGGTAAATCGAATTCAATGAGAAAGCCTTTATGAAATAACCGGAAAATACGCTGCTGAAACCAATCGGTTACGGTGAGCCACAAACCAAAGAAAAGAATGGTCACGATAATTTCCATGATCCAGAAAGGCCAGACCTTGCCAATCAGTGCCAGAGAAAACTCGCTCACGGCAACATACAGTCGGATGGGCCAGTAAATGGCGAAAACGGTCGTTGCCAATTGCCAGCGTTGCCGATTCGTTAGGTTGTCACCGGCGGTTTTAGCCATTTCTGCAAACTTGTTTATGAGAAAACCGGCCGAAAAGTAGGATCCCGGCCGGTTGACGTGAAAGAGTGTAAATAGACTGACCGCAATCAATATCCGTTACTTGAACAACATGGGGGTATACTCATTGAGGTATTGCCGCCAGTTTACCCAGGTATGGCCTCCTGAGCTTTCTTTATACTGATATTTGATATTGTGTTTGTCGAGAAGGGCCAGCGTTTTTTTGTTGGACTCCATCACAAAGTCATCTTTACCGATAGCCACCCAGAATAGTTTTTTTCCTTTATTAAAAGACGGGTCATTCAGTACTTTCGCATATTTTGTATCGGCTTCATCGGCAGCTGCGCCAAAAAAGCCCGAGCTAAATACGCCAACGTAGTTGAACAATTCGGGATGCGTCAGGGTAACGTCCAGAGTTTGAAAACCACCCATCGACAGTCCCGCGATGGCCCGGTTTTCGGGGCTTGGCAGGGTGCGGTACGTTTTCTCGACGGTCGGCATAATGTCTTTCAGTAACTCGGCGGTGAATAATTCCCGCATCTTGTTCATCGTTTCTGTGTTGGGCATACCTGTTTGTGGAGGCAGTGGCATACTACCATTGGGCATGACCACGATCATGGGTTTTGTTTTACCGGCAGCGATCAGGTTATCCAGAATGAAGCCCGACCGCCCGATGGTGTTCCAGCCAGAGTCGTCATCTCCTCCGCCGTGCAGCAAATAGAAGACCGGGTATTTGCCCGCGCCTTTTTCGTAACCGGGTGGCGTGTACACGTGCATCCGGCGCATCGTGCCCAGCGTGTTCGATGCGTACCAGACCTCCCGGACTTCGCCGTGCGGCACCGCCTTATTATCTTCAAAAGCCGTTTCTGGACCCGGCACTACCAGCATGTTTTCCAGGCTGCTGATGCCCTGTTTGACCACCGGGTTTTTTGGGTCCATTGTCCGTACACCGTCAACGGTTAAGGTATACGAGTAATAATCGGGCTTCAGCGGGCCAGTCAGTACCGACCAGACGCCCTGATCGTTTTTCGTCAGGCTGAGGGGTTTATTGTCCGAAAGAAAATCGCCACCCACGGTTACTTCGCTCGCTTTTGGGGCGTAAATCTGAATCTGTACGCGCTTGTCATTCAGCACGTTTATGGATTTCAGTGTATCGTTTGGCGTGGGCGTCCGCTGCGGCATTTGCGCCATAGCTCCCATCGAAACCAGCGTGGCACATAGAGCCAGCATACAGCTTCGGGTATTGGTTGATTGTTTCATAAGAATAGGAAAAGGGTTTAGCAGGCAGGATGGCGTTCTGTGCCGGTTCAAAGCAGTCTGGTTGAAAAGCGGATGATGTGCTGGCTTTTACTTGAATTTGCTCTCGTCCAATTTGAAAAAGCGCACGGCATTATTGAACAGGATGTCGCGTTTTTGATCGAACGACAAGTAGTCCGCATTTTCGATTACGCTGAGTGAGGTTTCGAACAATTTGGGCCAAACCATAAAATCGGTGCCGTACATGATCCGTTTGCCAAATCCGGCCTGTACCAGCCGTTTGAGGTAGGCATGGATTTCGGCCTGTGGGTAGCTCCAGATAAAACCTGCCAGATCGACATACACATAGGCATTCGCGCCCATCAAGGCAATCATTTCGTCGGCCATCGGATACCCTGCGTGCATGACCCATATTTTTATCTTGGGATGGCGGGCCAGCATGTCTTCAAGCAAAAATGGCCGTCCCAGCGAGGCCCGGTACTTGGCCTGGGTGATGTTGGCCATACCATTGCCGCCCGTGCCCATGTGGATGCCGACCGGAACATTGAGTTTTTCGGCTACGGCAAAATACGCATCGAGCGATGAATCACTTGGTGAAAGGCCCTGGTATTGCGGGGCAACTTCGCCCATCACCTGATAAAAGCCGGACGACAACGAATCC
>CAXTJJ010000290.1:0-7927 GCA_964244155.1 uncultured Spirosoma sp. | reverse complement strand
GAAGTGTCCAGGGGGTTTGCTCTCGGTTAGCCGGTGCTTCGAGCCAGCCATCACTCACGATCAAATCACCCCGACCGTCGCCGTTCACGTCGCCAAATCCCAGCCCGTGTCCCTGCGTTGGCGCAACTGTGACCGTTTTGAACACCCCCGGACTCACCAGCTTGATATACTTAAGCGGATGACTCGGGTTGTTCGGCACAATGTCGAGGGTGCCGTCGCCATCAACATCCCAGGCACGGGTTGTTTCGACATTACCCACTTTACCAATCTCATGCAGCGGCCATGTAGCGCCTTTTTTACCTGGATTTTCGACCCATCGAAGCGTTTGATCAAACCAGCCACCGGTTACAAAATCCATACGCCCATCGGCATTCACGTCGAGCGGAATGGTTGAGAAATCGTCGTAATACTGATCTTTACGGGGCTCATTCCCAATCAGATGCCGATTTCTGAAGCGCGGCCCTTCGTACCAGAAATCGCCTGAGACAAGGTCGAGTGTGTCGTTTTTATCGACATCAAACACGCCCACCGACTCATAGCTTTCGGCAGCCACAAAGTATCGACTGAAGCGCAGACCGGGTTCAGGAGCCGTTGCGCCGATGAGAATAAGCAAGATAACAACGCTACTTAGTGGACGGAGCATAGGCGAGTTCGTTTTATCTGATTAAAGCCTAAATCGCTGAATCCCTACTAAGAAAACCAATCACGGCCCGACTTATCAGGTTCAACTGATTTGTATAAAGGCACCCATCGTTCAAAAAAGTTGAAATAAGCAGAAATAAGCCACGAGGCCCGGCAGGAACCAGAGTAAATTTCACTAATTATTTTGTTTACTTATCCCGGCACTCCAATCACTTTTTTTTAATAACCATTAAATAATTTCTTAATTATTTTCTAATCTACATGAGTAGTTCATAGACGCTATGTTATTATTTCTATAAATATTCCCCTCATTATCTAATTTTCTTTTCCTACTAATCTTAAACTGTTACGTTTCAGTAACTTTTTTATGAAAAAACACTTACCCCCTCAACTCTTGTTCTATAGGGTAATTAATGTATTGACTACTCAGCTACTGTTGGCTGTATGCTGCGTTAGTCTTACCTATGCGAACAACCCTTTAACCCGAAATTTAGGCGCACTTCACCCAGCCCTTGCAGCCGACAGAACGCTGACAGGCCAGGTAACAGATGAAAAAAATGAATCTTTACCAGGCGTAAGCGTCATTCTGAAGGGTACGCAGCGAGGCACCGTCACCGATGCCGATGGCCGCTATAAATTAGACGTCCCTGATGGCGGTTCCACACTCGTTTTCTCATTCGTTGGCTACCTCTCGCAGGAAGTGCGTATTGGCAATCAAACATCCGTTAATATTAGCCTGAAAGCCGATAGCAAAGTCCTGGATGAGATTGTGGTAATTGGTTATGGTACAACCAAAAAATCAGACTTGACGGGTGCCGTTTCAGGTGTGAAAGAGGCTGAGCTTTTGGAACGACCCGCTCCTTCACTGAACCAGCAGCTTTCAGGACGACTACCGGGCGTACAGGTAAATACGAACTCGGGGCGTCCCGGCGGCCGTACCACCGTCCGCATCCGGGGTTTTAGTTCGATCAACTCCTCCAACAACCCGCTTTATGTAGTGGATGGCGTTATGCTTCCACAGGGTACCGGCGATCAGTTCAGTAACCCGATTGACTACATTAACCCGAACGATATCGTCAACGTTGAAGTATTGAAAGATGCCTCGTCAACCGCTATTTATGGAGCCAGAGGAGCCAACGGCGTTATTCTGATCTCTACCCGGAAAGGTAAAGCGGGCGAAAGCCGGGTTACCTATGATACTCAGTTTAGCGTAAACACCATCGGGCCGAACAAGCCACAGGTTTTGAATGCGAAAGAGTATTTGGCTACCGAAGACCTTGCCTATGCGAACATGGCAAAATTTGATCCCGTGGGCTGGGCAGCCGGCAAGTGGACTTATCTGGACCCGGTAGCCCGGCGGAAAGCGTTCAGTGCCGCTCATCCGGGCGTTTTTGATGCCAATCTGAATCCTCTGTATGATACCGACTGGTTTAAGGAATCGGCGCAGAGTGTGTTGTCCCAAAACCATCAATTAGGGTTCAGCGGTGGCAACGAGCGCACCCAGTATTCGCTCTCGCTCAATTATCGGGACGATCAGGGGCTTATTAAAACATCGTATATGAAACGGTATTCGGGCCGTTTTTCTATCGACGATCAGGTGAAAAGCTGGCTTAAAATTGGTGGTACGCTAAGCTACAATAACCAGACGGAAAACCTGGTCGACATCAACGACGCGGTGGCCCGGCAGATTGTAGAAGACTTTCCGTTCCTGCCTGTACGGTATCCAGACACAGGTGTCTTCGCTGAAAACCGTGACTACCCGTATGCCGAAGGGACCATGAGTTCGGTTCACCGGCTAATGGACCGCAAGTACATTCAGAACACGCAAACCATTCTGGGTAGCCTGTTTACCAACATCACATTTGCTAAAGGACTGGAAATGCGCACAGTGCTGGGGACTAACATCCAGACCCAGGAAATTAACCAGTCGCAAACCCGCACCCTGAACATTGGTGGTAACGGTAACGCATCGACTAACAACAACCGCACGTCATTCTGGTCGTTGGAAAACTACCTGACCTACAACAAGCAGTTTGGCCAGAATCACTCCTTCACCGGCCTGTTGGGTATCTCCTGGCAGGAAACCAACACCTTTGGTATCGGGGCCAGCGTGAGCGGCTTTGCCACCGATTATTTTGGGTTTAACAACCTGGGGGCTGGTGCTACGAACCCCTCAGTTAGTTCAGGTGCATCACGCTTTGCCTTTAACTCTTATTTCGGACGGATCAACTACGGCTACAAGAACAAGTATCTGTTTACAGCAACAGGCCGCGCCGACGGTTCGTCTAAATTCGGGGAGAACAACAAGTTTGCCTTCTTCCCCTCGGCGGCTTTGGCCTGGCGGATCTCGGAAGAAGACTTCCTGAAAGGTAATTCGATCATCTCGAACATGAAGCTCCGCAGCAGTTATGGCCTAACGGGGAACTCGGAAATTCCTCCTTATCAGTCGCTGTCACTGCTTAGCTCGACCTACGCGACCATCTACAACGATACGCGGGTGAGTGGAACCGGCATTAACCGCCTGGCTAACCCCGATCTGAAATGGGAGAAAACAGCACAGACCGATGTTGGCCTGGAGATTGGTCTGTTCAAAGGACGGATTAATCTGGAGATGGACTATTACTACCGGCTAACGACCGACATGCTGCTTGATGCCCCGGTGCCACGCACCAGCGGTTATGCTACCATCCGCCGGAACGTGGGGTCGATGCAGAACCAGGGATTTGAGTTTGGTCTGAATACGGTCAACATCAACAAGGGTGCTTTTACCTGGAACACAACGTTCAACATCTCGCTCAACCGCAACAAAGTACTGTCACTGGCTACGCCATCCGATATATTCGGTGTAGGGGGACCAAACTTCACGAACCAGACCAACATCATCCGGATTGGCGAGCCAGTAGGTTCGTTCTGGGGACTGACCCGCGTAGGTGTGTGGAGCGAAGCTGAACGCGAAGAAGCAGCCAAGTTTACCAGCTACCGGAATGGTTTGACCATCCTGCCCGGCGATATCAAATATTTGGATGTCAATGGCGACAAAGCGATTACAGATGCCGACCGCAGCATCATTGGCAACGGCAGTCCGAAAGGCTGGGGGGCTATGACCAACAATTTCCGGCTTGGTCAGTTCGATGCTACGCTTGAACTACAGTTTATGTATGGTAATGATGTATTGCTCATGAACCTGCACCCTAGTGAAGACCGGCAGGCATTGGCAAACAGCTATAAATCCGTACTGAACGCCTGGACACCAACCAACCAGGGAAGCCAGATTGCACAGGTTCGGGATACGCGGGCAGGGTATGTAACCAACGTAGATAGCCACTGGGTCAAGAATGGCTCGTTCCTGCGCGGCAAAAATCTGCTGGTTGGCTACACCTTACCTCCTGCAGTTACGAACAAGTTGAAGCTAAACCGGCTCCGCGTCTATGCTTCGGCGCAGAATTTCTTCCTGCTGGTAGAAGATCCTATTGTGGGTGATCCTGAAGTAACACCGACCAACCAGGGCACCGGCGATAACAACAGCGCCTTCTCGCAGGGCGAAATCTGGCACAACTACCCAAAACCAACTACTTATCTGCTAGGTCTTCAAATTGGCCTGTAATTCGCAAACGCATTTAACCTACTGATTTTCATTGTATGAGACATACACTCGTAAAACATATAAGCCGGGCCTTACTTTGTGGATTTGCCTTAACCGGCCCTATTGGCTGTACGGATTTCCTGGAAGAACAGGCACCCTCGAACCTAACCCCCACAAGCTTCTATACCATTCCTGACCATGCCGAAGCAGCCGTAGCATCGGTATATGCCAGTCTGCGGTTTATGGGCGACGGGGCGGGTATCTTCTCCAGTAACTGGCAGTTACTGGAAGCTTTGACCGGCACGTCCACAACGGAGACCGCGCAAAACTCCGATCTCAACAACCTTTATGGGTTAGTACACGATGGCAATACAGCGCACGTCGTTAACTACTGGAATGGTTTGTATCGGGTGATTGCCAATGCCAATCAGGTGCTCGATAAAGTGCCGGGCATTACGCCGATGGATGCGGCTCAGAAAACCAAAATCTTGGGTGAAGCCCGGTTTTTGCGGGCGATGACGTATTTTACTGCCGTTCAGCTATGGGGCGACATCCCCCTGATTACCAAGCCACAAACGGCTGCGTCAGATGACTTCCTGCCCGCTCGTTCGCCTAAAGAGGATGTGTATAAGCTGATCGTTGAGGACCTGACGGCTGCCGAAGCAGCTGGCCTGGCCTGGATGGATGTGAGCGGACGTGCCAACCTGGCCGCCGTCAAAACAGAACTCGCTAAAGTCTATCTGACAATGGCCGGATTTCCGCTTAGCAAAGGAGCACCCTATTACAAACTGGCAGCTGACAAAGCGCTGGAAGTGATCACCTATGCCAATGCAAATCCATCGGTTATCAACCTGTTTACAACCTATGAGGATGTACACCGGGAAAGTACCGAGAACCGCCTGGAACATCTGTTCGAGCTTCAGTACAATACGCTTGTAGCAGGTAACCCCATGGACAATTTCTACCCGAACTTCAAGCCCGTTACTTACAATGGTCCTGGCGGGACGGGAAGCTCGGTGCCTACGGCCGCCTTCTACAATTCATACGAAAAAGGTGATCTTCGGGCTAAAGATCAGGCAGGGTATTTCTACACTACGTACTATACCAACGGGAATGGTGCTCCCTTCGACCTGGGTGCCCCCTATGTATTCAAACACTTCAACCGCACGGCCAATGGAACGGCAGGCGTTGCTGGCTCACGGCAGAACAACCTGAACGTACCACAAATCCGCTACGCCGAAACCCTGTTGATCTATGCCGAAGCGCAGAACGAAGTAAGTGGACCAACCCAGGCTGCTTACGACGCCATGAAGCGGATTCGTGACCGGGCTACCCTTACGACACCTGCACTGGGTGCCTATACCCAGGCTACCTTCCGGGAAGCCGTTTGGCGGGAACGCTGGCACGAACTGTGCTACGAGCAAATTACCTGGTTTGATATGGTACGGTTGCGGAAAGTGTATAATGAAACCACCAACGGCTTCGATAACTTTGTTGGCCACGTCAACAAGAGCTCGAACCAGGCGTTGCAGGAAAAACACCTGCTGCTCCCCCTGCCTAAGCAGGAGCTGTTGAACAACCCCAACCTGAAGACACAGAACCCAGGGTATCCAGGCGTTTAACAAACGAATACAGTTCATTCTAAACCTATAAGGTCTCAAGGATCTTATAGGTTTTTTTATGCCAGGGCTTTCCGGTAGGCAGTGGGTGTCTTGCCCGTTAGCATCCGGAACGTCTTGTTAAAATGCGAGAGATTGGTAAAGCCAACGGCAAACCCCACATCGGCCACAGTACGGGCGGAATGCAACAATCGCCGGGCCTGATTGACGCGATACTCGTTCACAAAATCAGTGAACGTCATGTGGGTCATACGCTTAAAATACCGACAGAACGCCGGAACGGTTAAACTGGCAAGATCGGCGATGGCCTGAATGTGTATTGGTTCGGTATAGTGTTGCTCAACGTACTGACAAACGCGGTTGATTCGCTCCTGCTCCTTCGGATTGAGGTCGAACCGGACACTTGTTGCATGAAGCGGTTCTACATCACGGGCATCAGCTAAATACTGTAAAATTTGAAGGAGCGTCAGCAACCGTTCGAAAGCTGATTGCTGAGGTACTTTTGCCAGCAACGGCCCTACCTGCTTCTTTGTCTCCATGCCAAACACAAGGCCCATGTGTGATCGCTCGAATAACCGCCGAATAACAGATAATTCAGGTTTTTGAAGAAAAGATTCACCCATAAAATCATCGCGCATCTGCACCACTATCTCTTCAAACTGACCTTCATGCCCATAGCTGAAATTAAGATGGGGCAGATTGGGGCCAATAAATACTAGCTCGCCTACTTCGTAGCGCGACACATGGGTTCCTACATGGCGCTGCCCATCGCCACCCGGAATGTAGACAATTTCATATTCCGGATGATAGTGCCAATACACTCTGCAGGTTTCGGGTTCGGTATGATGAACGACCTTAAACGAACTTCCCGCTTCGGGCTCTATTTTCTCAAATTGGAGTTTCATATTGAATAAAAGGTGTGACACAGAGAATATGAAGGTGTTTAGGATTATTTTTTTCAGTCTGTTTTACCGGCCCGGGCCGGGCCGGTAAAACAGACTGAAAAAGCAAAGACTTGTCTAGTTAAAAGTAAATCCTAAACACCTTCACTATTTAAAAAACTCTGTGTATCTCTGCGTATCTCTGTGTCATAGCTTTTGTAGGGAAACCGTAATTCATTTTCAAACGTTTATATAGCATAGACTACATCACGAAATAACATGAAAGGAATTCATCTATTGGCACTCAGCCTACTGTTAATGGTAGGTTGCGCACAAGGCCAATCAAAAGACTATTCGCCCGCAAAACTTCCTGCGCCGAAGGATGGCGAAGCGGTGGCAACTTTTGCAGGCGGTTGCTTCTGGGCTTTGGAAGAAGGCATGAACCAGCTCAAAGGCGTTCGGGAAGTGATTTCCGGGTATGCCGGGGGAAACGTTAAAAACCCGACCTATGAGCAAGTTGGCACCGATGCCACCGGACACGCCGAATCAGTGCAAGTTTATTATGATCCCAAAGTCATTAGTTATGCTC
Source organism: uncultured Spirosoma sp. (assembly GCA_964244155.1). Lineage (GTDB taxonomy): Bacteria > Bacteroidota > Bacteroidia > Cytophagales > Spirosomataceae > Spirosoma. Next base: position 613 of record CAXTJJ010000290.1, on the reverse strand, counting down.
AATTGCTCGACGCCTTTTTTGCGGGCCACGACCCCACTACACTGAACCGCCAGGGGCCCGATGTCGGTCGTGATTACCGGTCGGTGGCATTTTACCGGACGCCAGCTGAAAAAGCTGAAATCATGGCTGCCATCAAACGCACCAATGAGTCGAAGCATTATGCCAATCCGGTTGTGACAGAGGTGACGCCCCTGACGGTTTTTTATCCCGCCGAAAATTACCATCAGAATTACTTCGCCCTGCATCCAAACCAGCCGTACATTCAGAGTGTGTCATTACCAAAGGTTGAGAAACTGCGGAAAGCGATGGTAGGACACCTCAAAAATAATACGTCGTTAACAATGAACGACTAATTTCCAAGTATAAAACAGCAATACAGCATTAGTATAGGATAATAGATTATAAAAATAGCCGGTTCGGACCGGCTATTTTTGCATTATGAATACATCTGCCTCTTTAATCAAATCACATAAAAACCGCTTTATTCAAAACCTGCTGACGTTTTTCCTGAACCGGCAGGCAGTAGCGGTTGGTCTGGTCTTTGCCTCCGACAGTATCCTTTTCGGTAGCTGGGTAGCGCATATCCCGTTTGTAAAAGCTAAACTGCACCTTT
>CAXTJJ010000289.1:0-7974 GCA_964244155.1 uncultured Spirosoma sp. | reverse complement strand
TCTGGCATTTAAAGAGCTATTTTCCAATTACCGCTCTTATAGAAACCTGATTCCGGACCAGATGATGGCTCGATTAAACGAGCCTTTAAGTGACCTTTCAGGTGACAATAGTGATGAGGTGCTTATTCCTGAAGTCATTATGAATGAGGCTACACAGGAAGCGGTCAACACGCCTATCAAAGACGACCTACGTGCAGGTAAAGGTCAACCAGTAGACATACCGCTGCCGAATGCCGCCGATGTATTCCGGGGGGGTATAAAGGCCCGATTAACAGAACTGGCAGGTTTGCAGCGTGGGCAGATTTGGGTTTTCCACCTGACCCGCGCTGGTCTGGCCGGTGGCCGGGAGGTGGAAGAGGGCGACATATTATATGCTGTTGTCGAAGATATTGACACAAAAACCAATAGAGTTTATCTGCGGTCCGAGAAACTTTATTCAGCCAGCGAAAAACAGACATATACCCTTGCACTCTCGGCAGTAGATGCCTCTACCGGCCGTTCAGGCATAAAACTGTCGGATTTGTCACAAATAAAATCGGGCTGGATTCTGACCTGGAAGGCCTTGTAAATATAGTCTGGCTAAAGCCGGGTCATGTTCTTATAAATACTGAACTAAACTTCGACCTGGTATCGTTTTAAGGCCAAACCATTATTTATTTGTTTTGACGCTAACGATTCGACAGTTTATTTTCTTGATTTTTATTGGCTTGAGCATTCGGTCGGTTGCGTTTGCCCAACGACAAAAACAGCCAATACGAAACGGTAAGCCCGTCGGTTCGGTCCCGGTTAAGCAACAGTCGGCAGTGGGGATCACTCGCCTGCATTTTTGTGGCGAAGTCGTTCCAACAGAACAAGGTGATGTATCTGCCAAACTGGCCTTTGCCCTGGCGAATAGTTCGGGCTACGTAAAACACCTGAATGGGCTTAAAGCCCGCTCGGCGCCTTTTTTTGCTGTCATCGAACCTATCCTTCGTAAGTACAACATTCCCAACGATTTCAAATACCTTCCGCTTATCGAAAGCGCCTGGCAGTCAAACGCTGTATCCTCGGCTGGTGCGGTTGGCTATTGGCAGTTTATGGACGACACAGCGCAGGATATGGGGCTTTCCATAGCTCCGGGCAACGACGAACGCGCCGACCTCCTTAAATCGACAGAAGCGGGCTGCAAATACCTGAAGTTCCTGTATGGTAAACTAGGCTCATGGACACTGGCGGCTGCGGCTTATAACGGCGGAGTAGGTATGGTACAGCGAAAAATTACAAAAGCGGGCCACCGCGATTACTACGCCATGACCATGAATCCCGAAACCGGCTATTATCTCTACCGTATTCTGGCCATGAAAGAATTGTTTACCAACCCTTCCTACGGTCTGGGTTCGGTGGGTATCATGCTGGTATCGTCGGGCGATGCCTATCAGCAGGAGCGCGAACAGGCCCGGCGCATGGGCTGGCTTCAGGACCGGGAGCCTGAACTGGCCGGAGTTCCGATTGAATCCTTCACAAACGCAACGGATACAGCCAATCAAACCGGGCCAAATGGTCGCAGTGAAGCCGTTGTCATGGATAGTCTGTTAACTGAACTCCTCAGAAACAATCCAACATCAGCATCTGTTTTCCCAGGTGATGTGACAACCCAATTGGTGCGGGCCGGACAACCCAAAGTAGGGCAAAGCTGGGCGTTTGCGCTTACGGAAAATGTACAAATTGACGAAAATAACCTCAAGAAGGGCGATATACTCTATGCCGTAGTCGATGATATAGATATGCGCGGCAATCTGTTTCTACGTGCAACGAAGGCCGTCCTGGCTGAAACAAATACTACTGTCCCAGTAACGTTACTCGCTATAAACCCAGCCACTGGTTTGGCGGGTATTGCCCGCCCAAAGGTAATAAAGCCCGGCTGGCTTGTGCAGTGGAAACTTTAAATCAGGCTTACCATCCTTCTGGTTCCAGAAGTGGCACATTACGGCCATATGTATCCCGGCAATCGCCTGGCGGTATAATTTGACTACTGATGAAACTGACCAAAGCCGGGTAAAAAACAACTTCGGGATAGTTCTGTTGCCGAAGCCGCCGTCGGGTAACAGACGTTACGGCAAAATACCCTCTCGCCAGGTCAGTGGGATCGCTGGCGTTGACCAGATTACCTGTAACAGGTGCTGGCAGCGGATCGAAAATACTTCCGGTTCGAGCGTTTTGCTGTTGATAGAGTTTCCAGAACTGATAATTCGCCTGTGTAATGGCATACTGCTGTATTTCAACCAGTTGAGGAGCAATTGTGTATATAGGCACCTGCATGACGAACCGCTCCCGAATAGGGTTGCCATTAATGGCTTCGTCACTGTACACGTTTATACTATTGTTCGATGCCGATGTCCAGCAACTATAGTTACAGCGACTGGGATTACCCAGACTACAGGGTACGCCGACTGACAGACGAACCGTGTACCCATAAGCTGTCCAGCGATAATAGTTTTGCACGGCGGCTGGATCGTTGCTGTTGACACCATACGCAAAAGCATAAGGAATGGATAGATTGCCTGTTTTAATCAACTTTGCCGAAATGCTATCAATAGCAGGTACGGCGGGCATTCGTTCCGGTTTTGTGGCGTAGCGTTTACCATCGGTCAAAACAACCGATAAACTATAGGCACGTCCTATCTGTCCGCGAAAGCTTGAATCGGAGGTTTGGTATAATCCTGAACCCATTGACGCAAAGCGTGTCGAGCGTCCCTGATCGTCGGCCATGGTAACCTGAGCATCCTTTACATACTGTTCATTAACAGGTTGTCCACTAGGTCCACCATATTGACCCGTGTACGTAAGCCGCACGGTATAAGGAGGTGCTTCATTGGTAATCTGACCCTCAACAACCAGGCGAGGTTCTTCAGTGCGAACAGGCAAACTAACCTGGTCGATACAGGCAGCCAAAGCGATCAAAATGAGACTATAGGTAATAAGTTGACGCATGACTAAAAATAAAAATTGTAGGCAATAGACGGAATCATGGTACCAAACACCGACAGTCGATACGATTCTGTTCGCTGGTTGAAGCGGGTGAAATAAATAGAGTAGGGATTCTTGTGAGCGTACACATTATAGATGCCCAATGTCCAGATGCCATACCGTTTCTGGGCTTTGTTAAAACGCGTGTCTTTCGAGAAGGCTACGTCTAGGCGATGGTAGTCGGGAATGCGGTCAGCGTTTCGCCGGGAATAATCCTGAACTGGCTCCCCATTGAAAGTATATTGCCCGTCGGGGTACGTAGCGGGCACACCCGTGTAATAAACAAAATTGCTTGAAAATGACCAATTGTGCGACATAGCCCAGCGAGCCTGTACATTGAACGTATGCGGCCGGTCGATGTAAGAGGGGTAATAATCACCGCCATTTATTCGAAGCGCGTCGAACTGCGTTTGTACGGCAATCAACGAACGGGCATAGGTGTAATTAAGCTGTCCTGTCAGGCGACCATTATTTTTGGCGAGTCCAAACTCAACACCATAGGCTTTCCCGGCAGCTTGTAAGAGTGCAGTTTCGAGTTTCGGGTTTAAGATCAGGTTAGCGCCATACCGGTACTCGATCTGATGCTGAAGCCGTTTGTAATACCCTTCCACACTAACCTCAATGGCATTGTCGCGAAAATTCTGAAACAACCCCAAGGATACCTGATCTGCAATTTGGGGCGGCAGATAACGGTCGCTTAGTTTCCAGAAATCAAGTGGGGTAATGGCCGTTGTATTCGAGATCAGATTCAGGTATTGGCGCGTTCGACCGGCACTGGCTTTGATTGCCGTATTCTTAGCCAACTGCACCCGTAAGGCCAGACGCGGTTCAAAACCACCATATGCCTGGGCAACCTGCCCGGTTTCATAGCGTGCCGAGTCGGTAACGGTTTCAAGTGAGGTTGGCACATTTTCGGCGTATCCATAAACCGTCTGAGGCCCCAGCAAAGCAAAGGCCGAGTAGCGAAGACCGGCCAGTAAGGTAACCCTCGGCGTCAGTTCCCACTCGGTATTGATATACGCGCCCAGTTCTCGCCCCCGCTCCGGCTTAATCTGTTTCGGATTGATACTCGACTGATCGCCAGTGGGCTGAATAGCACCCGTTTGACTACCGTATACAATTACATTCGTACCGACCTGAATTTTATGCTTCTTGTTGATCGTATAAAACAAATCAGCCTTGCCTTCCCGTTGCTCTATATGCGACGTAAAGCGAAATTCCAGGTTAGGCGTTACGCCATCGACATTGAGAAAATAACCACTATAAAGAGCGGCCAGATTAACTTGTATGTTCGGACGGAGCAGGTAACTCCAACGGCCTGTCAACACACTCGAATGCCAGCCGTAAAGGGTGTCGCCCGGAAAGCGGAAGTTATCCTGGCTACGGTAGGCCGATAATGAAATTGTGTTTCGTTCGTCGGGTGTATACGTCAGCTTCAGGTTTCCATCGAAAAAGAAAGCTCGGCTGTTTTTTACACTTGCCGTCGGGAATAACTGCAACAGGTAGTTTGGGAAAGCAATACGCCCGCCAGCAAGCAGCGTTAGTTTTTTAGTAACGGGCCCATCAACCGCTACCCTGGCACTTACCGGACTTATACCACCTGATACCCGCCAACCATCTTTGTTTCCATTTCGGGTACTCATGAGCAGCAACGACGATATCCGCCCACCGTACTGGGCAGAAAATGCCCCTTTGTTCAGGCTCACATCCTGCACCATATCGGGGTTGATATTTGTGTAAAAACCCAGCAGGTGTGAGGTGTTGAATAAAGGTGCCCCATCAACCAGCACCAGATTCTGATCCGATCGTCCACCTCTTACGTTGAAGCCCCCTGCTCCTTCGCCCGCCGTAGTGACACCGGCCTGAAGCGTGAGGGCTTTTAAAATATCAGGTTCGCCCAATACGACAGGCATTCGCTTTAGGTCGGGCATACTGATCTGAATCTGCCCCATCTGTACATCCTTAATATTCTTATCTTTTCGGGTAGCCCGCACATCTACTTCTTCCAGATCGGTGGAGCGGGGCTGTAAAAGATACTCGACTCGTTTATTGAAATCAAGAACAACCGTTTCGCGCCCCCGGAAGTAGCCAACCGCCGATACATACATGGTTAACACCCCCGGCGGGTGGCTAATTGAAATAACTCCCAGACTATCGGCCTGTGCGCCGGCCTTTGTTTCGGCAATAAACAGGCTGGCACCGGGAATCGGCTTTTTCGTGACGCCATCGCGCACAACGACACTCAGGCGAAGTCGCTGTTGGCCTACCGCAAACGAACAAAAACCGAATAGAGCAATGCAGCAAAGCAGCGGTAGCCGTGAACTCATAAAGCCAGGTAGTGGAATAATCTATAAAAAGGACCGTAAGCTACAAAAACATGGGCATTCGCCGGATATGTTCCTATTTAACTTTGGCCAGTGCTTTCCGGTAAGCATCAATGGCACGCTGCCGGGCCATGTCGTGGTCAACCATAGGTTTTGGGTAATTTGGCGTGTCTAGCTCAGGCACCCAGTGACGAATATACACATCGCTGGCATCAAACCTTTTGGCTTGTAATGTGGGATTAAAAACCCGAAAATAGGGCGCAGCATCGGTACCTGACCCAGCCGCCCACTGCCAGCCACCGTTATTCGCTGAAAGGTCATAATCACGCAACTTTTTGCCAAAATAAGCTTCACCCCATCGCCAGTCGATGAGCAGGTGTTTGCACAAAAAACTAGCGGTGATCATCCGAACCCGGTTGTGCATCCAGCCGATGGTATTTAACTGGCGCATCCCGGCATCCACGATGGGGTAACCTGTTTCGCCCCGGCACCATTTCTCAAACTCGTCTTCATTGTTACGCCATTCGATCCGGTCATACTCCCGCCGAAATGATTGTTTCTCCACATGCGGAAAATGGTCGAGTACCTGGAAATAAAAGTCCCGCCAGCAGAGTTCGTTTAAAAACGTCGTCTCCTCCGCTTGTTTTGCCTGCCGGGCCAGATCACGAATACTTACTGTACCGAACCGCAAGTGCATGCTCAATTGACTCGTGCCGTGTGGCAACGCCGGAAGATCACGGGTTTTGTTATATGAATCAATCAGGCTATCGGGCACGGTCCGGGCCGGAAACGCTTCCTCTACCGGCTCAAAATCCATTTCATGCAGCGTAGGAATGGGTTGAGGCTTCATTTTCCCGAACTGTTTAAAGTATTTTTCGGTCGGGTATGATTTCAGGTAAAAATCTGTCAGTTTTTTCCGCCAGTTCCGGCTATAAGGCGTGAAAACGGTATAAGGTGTTTTTTTGCCGGTGAGCACTTCATCCCGTTCAAAAAGCACCTGGTCTTTGCTGGTATGAAATCCAATAGTGTGTTCAGCAAGCAAGTCCCCAATCGACTTATCGCGCTCTTTGGCATACACTTCGTAATCGTGATTGGTAAATACCTCACTAATTGCATACTGACTGATCAGTTCTTTCCACACATCAATGGGCTTGCCATAGCGGACAATCAGGGACGACCCCATCTTTACCAATTCATCCTGAAGACGGTTAATCTCCTGAACCAGAAATTCGACCCGTCGGTCGTGCCGGTCATCCAGCGCATCCAGAATTACACGGTCAAAAATAAACACAGGAATAACAGGACGGCCACTTTTGAACGCGTGGTATAAGGCCGCGTTATCGTGCAGACGCAAATCGCGCCGGAGCCAGACCAGCGAGAGGGGTTCAGACATATGGGTTGGTGAATTTATGAACTTACAGATAAACAAAAATCGCTCTGTAAAAGCATATTGTTCAGGTTTGAACAATATGCTTTTACAGAGCGGATTACTATTGATTGGTAAACCGTACTGGTCAGGCGGTTTCTAACTCACGGTTATTACGACGTGTGCGATCCGTTGGGTTGATCCGCATCAGGATGCGATTCTTGATGCGCATCCAGCGCTCATACAGTTTCGATTCTTTCAGGAAATTCCAGTTCTCGTCTTTTTCTTCTTTTTTATGATCTTCAGGATCGTACTGCATACCTGTGCACAGGCAGTGCTTCCGGTTGGTACGCGTCAGGATGTCAAAATTGGCACACGTCTGACATCCTTTCCAGAAGGCATCATCGGCGGGTAATTCGCTCAGTGTAACCGGTTGATACCCCAGGTCGGAGTTTATTTTCATCACCGCCAGGCTAGTTGTAATACCGATGATTTTAGCCGTTGGAAACATCGCCCGCGAGAGTTCAAATGCCTTGGCTTTGATGCGCGTAGCAATACCGCTTTTACGATAGTCGGGATGCACAATCAACCCGGAATTAGCCACGAATTTGCCGTGTTCCCAGGTTTCAATGTAGCAAAAACCAACCCATTCGCCCGTTAAGGTCATTGCCACAATGGCTTTTCCTTCGAGTATTTTCTCCATGACATAAATAGGCGAGCGCTTGGCAATACCGGTTCCCCTGGCTTTCGCGCTTTCTTCCATTTCATGACAGATGGTTTCGGCTAACCGCAAATGATTTTCATTTGCGACTTGAACGATATATAAATCGTTAACTACTTCTGGTGTGATCATTGTCGTTTATTGGGCGGTGGTGAAGCCGCAAAACGGAGACAGCGTAATCCGTGCTGGTTTGTTAGATGAATAAAACGAGAAATATGGCGGAAATAGTTTACCACATAGGCAAACAAAATGATATAGTCCTTTCGGACCTAAACCGAAATGGCGTAGTATGGAAGAAAGTCGGTAGAAATACGAGCTTTGCCATTGGTCTTGCGCTGAAACCGCGAACAATGTTAGAGAGATTATCCGGGTCTTGCAATTAAAATAACGGATTTTTTGCAGGATAGTTCGTCACTGGTCAAAACATATTTATTAATCGTTATGTCCTACATATCTGGTTTCCGACGGCTAACCCTGTTGGTCCATAAGCTAAACCTGATTTGTGATAACGGCCCTTCCTACATCCAACTATCCGCTCACGCTGAGTCGAAGCCGAT
>CAXTJJ010000288.1:0-8023 GCA_964244155.1 uncultured Spirosoma sp. | reverse complement strand
CTATTTGAAACACGGTTTACAACTATTCGGCGTACGAACCGTTTGACAAACAGATACTCAGCAACTAACTAATGGCCACTTTTCAGGAAAACGAAACACTTCGCATGGAAACATTCAGCGACGGCGTTTTTGCAATTGATATTACACTACTCACCTTCCAGCTCAAAGCCCCCAGCCTGAAAGCCGCCACATCGAGTTACAACCTGGCGCTGGCTTTGCTCCAGCAGTGGCCCAATTACGTAGCGTACCTAATTAGCTTCACAACCATCTTTATCATCTGGCTAAATCATCACCGGATGTATAACGTCATTTTGCGCAGCGACAGCCGGTTTATGTTCTATAATGGCTTGCTCTTGATGCTGGTCACGATTGTTCCATTCACCACTTCCTTACTGGCCGATTACCTGAATACGCCCGCCCACCAATTGTCTGCGTCATTATATATGCTGCTCTTTTCAGGCATATCCGGCACGTTGCTACTCATGTGGAGCTACGCCACCAAGGACTTCAGACTCTTGAAACGACCGGCCGCTGATGTACGAACACAAACAGTACGTACTAGCCTGATTATCAGCACAAGCGTTTATACTGCCGTAGCGGGTTTGTCTTTCCTGATACCTTTTTTGAGCATTCTGACCAGCTTGGTGATGATCGTTTACCTGTCACGACTGAAATATCACCGCGAAAAAGTCGTTTAATACACCAGGACAACTATGGTATTCAAGAACTTACTTCATTCTCTTTGGGTCGGGTTGCTGGCAGTCGGTGTCATTGCCTGTACGGGTGTAGGACCAACGGCGAATCTGTTCCGATCATCATCGCCCCACGAACAGTATGGGCAATCGCTCAAAGAAGCGAAACTCGACCGAACGGCCCTCGGTACAGACTGGCTCTCGGTTGGCGAGCGTGCCCTTCGCGACTCGCTTAAAATCACGATTCCATACCGGGAAAGTGGCTATTTCTCAGCCAATAAAGCCTTCGCAGTTGGCTATCGACTCGACGCGCAGCGGGGCGACCGCTTTTTGGTACGCGTTGAAACGCAGGGACAAAACGATACACAGGTGTTTATTGATGTGTTTGCTCTGGAATCCCGAAACAGAACTACCTTGCTTGCGGCTTCTAAAGCCGATACAAACGTATTGGCCTGGGAGCCCCGAAAAACACAAACGTACCTGATTCGTATTCAGCCCGAATTATTACGAACAGGCAGCTATACAATCTCGATCACGCGTGAACCCGCTCTGAGCTTTCCCGTTAAAGGCCGCGACAGTCGACAGATAAGCAGTTTCTTTGGTGCCGTTCGCGACGGTGGTCGTCGGCGGCACGAAGGCGTTGATATTTTTGCGCCCAAAGGTACACCGGCTCTGGCCTCAGTCGATGGCATGATTTCAGGTGTTGGTGTGAGCAAACTGGGCGGCAATGTCGCTTTCCTAACGGATAACGACCGAAATATCCGACTGTATTATGCCCACCTCGACCGCTGGAACGTGAGCAACGGGCAGCGGGTTTCCATTGGCGATACCATAGGCTTTGTGGGTAATACCGGCAATGCCCGCACTACGGGGCCGCACCTGCATTTCGGCATTTATGGCTTCACTGATGGGGCCACAGATCCCCTGCCTTTCATTCGCCTTGGTCGCGGTCCGGCCCGCCAGTCGTTACTGTCGGCTTCGCGGCTTGGCGATTCAGTACGAGTCGCCACGGCCCGCTCTGCGGTTCGGATTTCACCCAGCAGTGATGGGACTGTTATTCGTGAGTTACCAAAAGCGTCGGCGGTCACTATTGTGGGTGGCACCGAAACCTGGCTACGCGTTGAGCTGCCCGATGGGCTGACCGGCTACATGGCCAGCACCACTACCGAAGTGGAAAAGCGCCCGCTCCGGCGCTTGGTCCTACCCACTCCTCAACTCCTGCTGGACGCTGCCAATAGTCGGGCGGCTACGATTAAAACCTTACCAACAGGCTCGACAGTGGATGTGCTGGCAATAAGTAATCTGTTTCAACTAGTGCGGAATACCAACGGAGAAACAGGCTGGCTACTGGATACTGGTTATTAAGTAAATGGGTTATTGATTATTGAGTGAACTCATGACAGTCAACTCAATAACCAATAACCCATTTACTTAATAACAGCCTCTAGGCGACTTTCTGCAGCCCTTTCACCTTTTCCAGGGCAGCCTGTAGTTCGGTGAGCTGCTTTTGCAGATCCTCTTTTATATAGGCAGGAATATGGTCTTTAGCGATAGCATCCTGATAGGATTCAACGGCAGCATTTTCGCCAAACTCAATCGAGCTTAATACCGTTTCTTTGTCTTTGCCCGTCAGAGCTGATTTGATATCGATCCAGGCACGGTGAATTTTGCTCGATACATCGGTAGAAGTAGCATCCGACACAGCCAGTCCGTCAATGCGCACAATGTGGTCTGCCAGTTGGCTACGGAAATTCTGGCTCTGAATAACGTAGTGCCGGAACAGGTCATCTAATGCAGGGTCTTCGGTATCGTCAATGGCTTTTTCGTACCCTTGAATGCGGTCGTTATTAATCTTGACCAGATCATTTAAATCGTCGACAATTTCTTTATTCGTAATCATAACCGTCTCGTTTCTATAGTTTGTGAACTTATCATTACAACTAGGTGCGAGACGGTTTGTTTACTAAAAAACAGAGTTTTACGGATTACCAACTATTTCTTATAAAGACTAACTTATCTGTCATTGTACTGCCAAGAAATTGATTCTTTGCACATCCTGTTGCCAAATTGGGTGCTTTTAAAATGGTACTTTTCTTAGTCAAGTTGCACATGAAATCTTATGTTAAGGGAATATTCTAAGATAAAGCACAGCTTATGAGCCCTAAATACAAGCTCGATTGTACGTTAGAAAGGGGAGCGAAAAGGCTGGTATAATGTCAAAAGAATATTTGTAGATTAGCCTGCCAACTACGAGTAAAGAGCCCTGAAAACGGCTTCAAGGTTAACGTAACGTTTGATTATAAAACAGGAAAATGATAATTAGCTCAGATAAGTTAATTACAGAGAAACAAGGCTATGAAGCCATACTCTATACGCTTCAATACTATTATACACTAACTGGAAAGACCGATTTAACTGACATCTTAAGCGGTGGAGATTACATCACAAAAGACAGTCCCGGTAAACCTGCTTTTTGGTACTATTGGTTAGATGCTGTTGAGAAAGTTAAACAACAGGGGCCGCCACCACTTAGGCATTTTTCAAGTAAAAAGCCTTAGTTAGTTGACATTTTGCCACTTATATACAGTTATATCACGATGAAAGCCTCGCAGTTCGGTATCTCGACTTTACTAGTTTTAGCTATTGTGGCCTTGCTCGTTTTTTGGCTCAATACGACTGATACGAAGACCGCTCTAGTCATACTAGGGTTAATTCTAGTCTTATTTTATAAACTTGACGTTCAGATAACTGATCAGGATGTCACATTTAGCTTTGGTATCGGCCTAATTCGACGCAAGATTCCACTTAACCAAATTCTTGATGCTAAAGTCGTTAAAAACTCAATATGGTCAGGATGGGGTATTCGAGTAGGTCCAAGTTTTACCCTTTACAATGTATCTGGATTTAAAGCCATTGAGTTGACTCTAAAAGGTAAAAAGCGAAAAGTCCGGATTGGTACGACAGTTCCTGAAAAGCTAAGCCAATACATCAATCAGAAAGTAATGGCCTAATTGACTTTTTTTTAAGTAGTCCTTTCTGAACTTAAAAGTACAAATCTGTTTTTCATCCCTTTACATAACATCAGTAGCTGTTGCAAAAGTCGGAACAATCGCGAACTTGCTCGGTAAACAGCTAATTTTTAGCGAGTGAATGATCCAGCACGAAGCCATAAATCAGGGTCTTTTGCCTTCATCCGGACTTTTGCATCAGCCACATCAGTTATAGAACAGGTTTGGAAATAGTGCAAAATTCCCTTTTGTTGATCGCTTAGGCAATTTTGCACTATTTCTATTGAGCTTTGCTCCATTCAACTTAAGATTTAGCTTCTGCCTCTTCCGATGCATCACCTTCCCCGTCCTTGCTATGGACGAGTTCAGTTTTAATTCCGTTGTCAATGTAGCGTTCTCGGCTTTGTGATAATATTGGGCCTGCCCTACCGATGCCCATACCGCATAGTGCTAGCACGATTAGGCATACCAAACCAATAAGCCGCAGCAGCTTTTTAATGCGTTTCACTAACATACAATGATGAGTTAATACTACCTGCCAGTAGTGATAGAGAAGAACAGGAAATGAGAAGCCACAGGAAGGCTTTGAGAAGAGGTATTAGCCTCTAAATAGACTCGAAAAAGGCCCATCGGCACTAGCAGGAATCGTCTTTACCGGAAGGAAACAAATAAGGCGAGTAAAAGTGAAGTTAGTCGGGCGAACTACCTTTAATTGACTAATAACCCATTCGTTATACACCGTTAAGGCAGTAAACTGACTGAATCTGCTTGCAGTATACAACGTACTTGAGAGTTGTCTTTCTTGTTAGCTTGCTTTGGTTATCTAAGTGAGGTGCTTTCTTGCCACTAAATCATATACACAAGGTAGGGAATCTTTATTTATAAATCCTTAAGAATCAATGTACTGTTTTGTACCATTTCAAAACCTATTGTATAACTAAGATTATGTTGTGTGAATGAATTAACTTGTCTGGAAAGATTTGAAAATGTTAGATCTAGTAAAAATTATAATTGTGAAGCACAACAGACCCTCTTACTGAACTGCCCTTAAAATGCAGGGAATAGCTTTGTCTTCAGCCAGTCTATAGTTTACTAAGAGCACCATATTTTGAAAGCGATTATAGTACTGGCTATTGCCTGACACTGGTACGAAGCCATCATCAATTGCATCGTGAGTTAAATACGCAAGCGTCGATGATCCTTCATTCCAAGCTACTTCACTCACCAGTCCATCGCTTTTACGAACTCGGACAAGAATTTGTGTCGTGTCACTTTCCTTCTTGTAGGCATAAATAGTACTCTCTGGTCTTTCTTTACTCGAATAAAATTTGAATTGCTTCATGCTAAGTATGCTTTCTACAGTCGGTTTATGCTTCAGAAGTAGCCCTTTTAATTCATGGTAATCGAACGCCTGTTCATTCAGAATTGCCTGGGCTTTTATGGAGCAGAGAGTTGATGTAAATCCCAAACAAACCGTTAAAAACAGTATCCTAAATAGTGTGTTTTTCATGATTTTGAACTGTTATATAAGTGCCAATACGTTAACCTATGGCCTGTATCCTAATCTTAACCCTCTGTGAACTGGTTTGGCTACTTCTTCGTAAGTAATTCTCATAGGCTGTTGTGACGTTAGGGCATCTTCGTCCAAAACTCGGATTCGATTGGCATTAGGAACAAACACATAATCCTCATCGACTTGAAGCACTCGATCCCCCAAAGTTACCCGAACGGTCGTTTGATTTACACCGAGGGGTAGACGGATTTCATTACCTGATTGACTCTTGGATGGATAGAAAAATACAGTCGACCACTGGGCTTGATTTGGGCTAGTAGCCGAAGCGAGCTTAACGTGAAATCGTTGTTGAGTGGGAATAGAATCTGGCTTACTACGAAAGGCCGTTGAACGACCGAATGCCGACAAACCTGAAAGGATGACTAAGGATACTAAGGTTAGAATGATTTTCATATCAAGATGTAGAGCTATCGATTTTGGTGAATAACGTGAACCGTAAGTTTTTCTGTTGTGTAACCTGACATTATGTTTACCTAGACGAAAAGTATACCAAAACTGTACTTTCCCCGCAGATTACACCCTATTTCTGGTTGGACACGAATGTTACAACTTCGTTGTCGTTACGCTGCGCACTCGCACTCGCGATCCGTCCTCAAAGCTATATTGGCTGGGGGGGCTGGTCAATGAGATCTGTGAGATAACCCCATCCCAGCCCGACAACTGGCTTGTGTTGATTTCGTAGGTCCGAAACTGACCGTCGCCCGTAATTGGGAAGTCAACATATCGCCCCTCTGTTTCCATGAAATCTACTTCATCTGGTTTTCGCCAGGAAAGCCGGGCAACCGTACCTTTCGTTTGAAAGGCGGCTTCTATATACAACTTAGGCACGTTCGACGCATACCAAAAATGCAGCGGGCTGGCAATCCGGAAACTTACATCTTTTTTATTATTACGGGCCCACTTCACATTCAGTTCGTTCTGAATAGGCCAGCCCCGATCGGTTGTATTGACATAGAACCAGCCCAGCCGATCGTTCACAAACGTGTAGTTTGGGGCCAATGATGGCCGGGGCTGGTTATACACATACTGCCGAATATCGGTTAGCGACCCTACGATGAGTGTATACTCAAATTCGTACTCGCCGTTGTGATCGACCAGCAAAAATTCTTCACTGTTAATGTATCCTGCCGACACATCGAATTCGCCACCCACATGCGGCACGCCGAATGCACCCGTCCGAAAACGCACTTGTCCAGGCTTATACAAACCAACACCACGCCCTTTTGCATTAAGAAGGGCTGCCCAGTTTTCGGAAGCATACCGATTCGTTACCTGCCGTTCGGTAAACTCCGAAACAGCATCGTTGGTAAAGGGCTTCAGGCCCGTGTAGGTAATCATACGGTCGTAAGGTCCATTGAGGTAAACGCAGGGGGTTTCCTGCGTACGGGCGTCATACTGCGTGGTATCCGCACGGCTCACCACCACACGACAACGGACATGTACGGTATTATCCTTTATGTCGATCCAGTGCTCGAATGTACATTCAGCCGGTTCGTTTAACAGGGGCCAGATATGGGGTATTGTCTTTACATAGATCAAATTGTCTGTTTGCTGGTAACTAACAATCTGGGATGGATACAGGTAGTAGTCTCCTGCCTGAACCGGGTTCCAGCCCAGGTATGGCCATTGCGCCGGTGGTTTTTTATTATTCTGTTCATAAATGATTGGACCACCATAGATAGCTGTCTGAATCTGGCGGCCCAGATCAGGATTATTCACCATGTTTTCGCTGCTGCCTGCTTCGGCCAGATAGGTAATGGCTCCGCCCATGTTGAGGTCGATACCCACACGAAGTTTATCGTTTCCAAGAAATAACCGACGTTGTGCAGCCGGTTGTTGCTGTCCTGGCAACCCGCCAGCCGGTGGATTGACTACAGCAGGCGCATGAGGAGTGGTAGATGGGTAATCGCGTGCACAGGTAACGGCCAGGCAACTGATGACAACAAATATGAAAAGAGAGTAAGGGCGGTTCATAATGCAGAGTAAGAAAATCACTTGCAGTCAAAAATAGATTGCTGAAACGCTTTTTGCAAGAATGGTTATCAAATGGGGAACAAGCCGGGCTTTTGGAACTGATTTATAGAGAAACCGTAAATTTTCGACTAATCCTCTGTTCCTTTCCTTAGTATACACTACTTTTGCAAGATTTTTGGGTATCCGGTAGGGCCTATCAGTCAGTCTTCGTTCTGTTCATTTATCAGTCTATAGCTTTTATTCAATCGGGGTCACCCATGCGCCGATCTGCCGGAACCCCGGTGCGCCGGACCGCCGGAACGGTTCATTTTCCCACTGAAAAATGCCTAAAAATACCAACATTCGCTCCGTTCTTATTATTGGCTCAGGCCCCATCGTTATTGGCCAGGCATGTGAGTTCGATTATGCTGGCTCTCAGGCCGCCCGCTCCATTCGTGAAGAAGGAATCGAAGTGTCGTTGATCAACTCCAACCCGGCCACGATCATGACCGACCCGATCAACGCCGATTATGTGTACCTGCTGCCGCTGGAGAAAAAATCCATCGTCGAAATCCTGAAGAAACACCAGGAAATGGGTAAACCCATCGACGCTGTATTGCCAACGATGGGTGGCCAGACGGCGCTCAATCTGGCTATCGACTGCGACAAAGCGGGCGTCTGGAAAAAATACGGTGTCCAGATTATTGGGGTCGATATCAAAGCCATCGAGACAACCGAAGACCGCGAGAAGTTCCTGCCTCTGATGTTGGAGCTGGGCGCAGGCGTCTGTAAAGGAG
>CAXTJJ010000287.1:0-8024 GCA_964244155.1 uncultured Spirosoma sp. | reverse complement strand
CCAGTATCTAAAAAGGCTTACGCCTTCACTGCACCTTTTTCTTTCGCGACAACACTGTCGGCAATGTTTTGCGGAACAACTTCGTAGTGAGCAAATGTCAGGTTAGCTGTAGCACGACCCGACGACATGGTGCGTAGGTCGGTAACATATCCAAACAATTCTGACAGCGGAACGTCAGCCTTAATCACTTGCGACCCGGCTTTCGTGTCCATACCTTTCATCACACCACGACGACGGTTCAGGTCACCCGTGATTGGCCCGGTATATTCTTCAGGCGTCAATACTTCAACAGCCATGATTGGTTCGAGCAGTTTCGGGCCAGCCTGACGAGCAGCTTCGCGGAACCCTAAGCGGGCAGCCATTTCAAATGACAGCGAATCGGAGTCAACATCGTGGTACGAACCGTGGAATAGCCGAACGCGCATGCTTTCGAGCGGGAAACCAGCCAGAGGCCCATTTTTCAGCGACTCATCAAAGCCTTTCTGAACAGCAGGGATAAATTCACGAGGAATAACACCACCTACGATACCATTGACAAAGTCAAGACCTGGTTGTACAATACCAGCTTCATCCTCGGTCCGTGGTCCGAGTTCGAAAACGATATCAGCAAACTTACCACGACCACCCGATTGTTTCTTATAAACTTCACGGTGTTCAACATTCTTGGTCAGCTTTTCTTTGTAAGCTACCTGCGGAGCACCCTGGTTCACTTCTACTTTAAATTCACGACGC
Source organism: uncultured Spirosoma sp. (assembly GCA_964244155.1). GTDB lineage: Bacteria > Bacteroidota > Bacteroidia > Cytophagales > Spirosomataceae > Spirosoma. Next base: position 7,292 of record CAXTJJ010000287.1, on the reverse strand, counting down.
ATCCGGTCGATAATGATTTCAAGGTGAAGCTCACCCATTCCACGAATGATGGTTTGGCCGGTTTCTTCGTTCGACTCAACCTTGAGAGTTGGGTCTTCTTCAATCAGTTTACCAATAGCTTTCGAGAAGTTATCCTGATCAGCCGATTTCTTAGGTTCGATAGCATACCCAATAACTGGGTCTGGGAATACCATCGATTCAAGAACGATTGGGTTCTTCTCATCTGACAGCGTATCGCCGGTTTTGATATCTTTAAACCCAACAACTGCACCAATATCACCTGCTTCCAGGCGTTCGATCTGGTTTTGCTTGTTAGCATGCATCTGGAAGATACGGGAAATCCGCTCTTTATTGCCCGAACGGTTGTTCAGAACATAAGAACCAGACTCCAGAACACCTGAGTATGAGCGAACAAAACAAAGACGGCCTACGTAGGGGTCAGTAGCAATTTTAAACGCAAGGGCTGAGAAAGGCTCCAGAGAAGAAGGTTTACGAGAAATTTCTTCACCCGTGTTAGGGTTGGTTCCTTTAATGCTCTCTTTGTCCAACGGCGATGGCAATAGGGCCATCACATAATCGAGCATCGTTTGTACGCCTTTGTTTTTAAACGAAGAACCGCAAAGCATCGGAACAATTTTCATTGCGATGGTTGCTTTACGCAAGGCCGCAAGCATTTCATCTTCCGTGATTGATTCGGGATCTTCGAAATACTTCTCCATCAGCGAATCGTCGAATTCGGCAACAGCTTCAAGAAGTTTTTCACGCCATTCGGTAGCTTCGTCCAGCATGTCGTCAGGAATAGGAACAACATCAAATGTCATACCTTTATCCGACTCATTCCAAACGATACCACGGAAGTTAACCAAGTCAACCACGCCTTTGAAGTTCTCTTCCTCACCGATTGGCAATTGAAGAGGAACGGCATAGCTACCTAACATTTCCTTTACTTGCTTACACACGTTCAGGAAGTCGGCGCCGGAGCGGTCCATTTTGTTAACGAAGCCTAAACGAGCTACGTTATAGTTGTTAGCTAAACGCCAGTTTGTTTCAGACTGAGGCTCAACGCCGTCAACAGCGCTAAATAAGAATACCAGACCATCGAGTACACGAAGCGAACGGTTTACTTCAACGGTGAAGTCAACGTGGCCGGGCGTGTCAATGATATTGATGTGGTACTTATTGTCGCGGTAGGTCCAGTCAACAGTTGTCGCAGCTGAGGTAATGGTAATACCCCGCTCTTGCTCCTGTTCCATCCAGTCCATTGTTGCGGCACCATCGTGCACCTCACCAATTTTGTGGCTTACCCCGGCGTAATAGAGAATTCGTTCGGTTGTGGTCGTCTTACCCGCATCAATGTGGGCAGCGATACCGATGTTTCTCGTGAAATTTAAATCGCGAGCCATTAGCTTGTTATACTGAAAGTTATGTAATTCTAGAATCGAAGGAAGAAACCCTTTGCAATTGGCAGAAGGCTCCTTTGCAAATCAGGACGCAAAATTACTGAAAGTCAACCATAAAAGCAACCGATACGTAAAGAATATAGAAGAAACTATTCGTCTTTTTTGACTATATTAACAACTGAATGCGTTAGGGAAACTGAGACTGTAACTTGGAATCATGCAAAATCCATACATTGCTTTGCTTCGAATTGCCTGGACGTATGCCCGGAACGAGAAGCGGCAGTATATACTTGTTTACTTTTTATTTATTCTGGCAAATATTGTCTCTGCCCTACGGCCTCTTCTGTTCGGTTGGTTCGTTGGCCAGCTTCAGCAACAGGGAACGGATGTTCTTCAATTAGTCTGGCTCTTTGCGGGGGCATACATGGGACTGGAGTTTCTGGAGTGGGGATTTCATGGCCCCGCTCGAATCATGGAGCGACGGCTAGCCTTTAATTTAAGCCGTAATTTTCTGGATGAACTGTTTCATCAAACCTTGTATTTGCCTGTTGGCTGGCATAAAGACCATCATAGCGGTGCTACCATAAACCGGATTCGGAAAGCTTACGATGCCCTGAAAAAGTTTTTTCAGGATGGCTTCATGTACCTTCAAGCTATCTCGAAATTTGTCTTTTCGTTTGGGGCAATGTTATATTTCTCTCCTTTTTTCGGCTTGATAAGTGTTGCTTTAGGGGCGTTGACAATTTGGGTTATTCTTCAATTTGATCGGCCATTTATTAAAGCACTCGATGAGACAAATGAGGGTGAACACGTGGTTTCAGCCACGCTGTTCGATAGCTTATCGAATATTATTACCGTTATCACGCTTCGACTGGAGGAGCGCATACGATCAAGTTTAAGCACTAAAGTAGCCGCCGTTTTCTCGCCGTTTATGCGCCAGGTGAAAATTAATGAATGGAAGTGGTTTGCCGCCACCATACTCGTGAGTGTGATTTACATCGTTATGACAATAGGCTATATATACCAGCATTATGTCCCCGGACAGGTTTTTCTGGTGGGTGGATTAGTAACGTTATTGGGCTATGTAAACCAGTTTACAAGCGTTTTTCATGATGTTGCCTATCAATACACAGAAATCGTTCAGTTTAATACTGATGTACAAACAGCCCGAATCATCAGCCATGCCTATGCAAAACATGAACGCCCCGTATACGAAACGCTGCCTGACCGGTGGCAGACAATAAACATTGCCGATCTCAATTTTTCGCATGGATGGTTAACTGGAAAGTCTGTTAAAGTAGCTAATTTAAGCGATTTACGAATTAGTCTGAGCCGAGGTAAACGGGTCGCGTTTATTGGTGAGAGTGGCTCCGGCAAAAGTACGCTGTTAACTCTGTTAAGGGGTCTATATCTACCTGAACCCGGTTTATCCGTGCGGGTAGATGGCCGCGTATTTCCCGATCTAAATGCTGTAGCCAATACTGTCACGCTGTTTCCGCAAGAGCCAGAGATTTTTGAAAATACAATTGCGTACAATATTACACTCGGCCTTCCCTTCGACGATGAGACCGTTGCCGAGGTGTGCCGGATTGCTCATTTCAATGATGTAGTGAAACAATTGCCCAACGGCCTGGAAACGAATATTCAGGAAAGGGGCGTAAACCTGTCGGGTGGGCAACGGCAACGGTTAGCTCTGGCGAGGGGTGTGTTAGCCGCCCGTAGTAGCGATATTGTGTTGATGGATGAGCCTACCAGTAGTGTTGATCCTAGAACCGAACTAGCCATATACCGAAAACTTCTGACCGAATTCGCTGATAAGGCCGTTGTTTCAACCCTGCATCGGCTTCATTTGTTGCCGTTATTCGATTACATCTACATTATGCAGGCTGGTAAAATCGTAGACGAAGGTAGTTTTTCAGAGCTACGGTTGCGAAGTACTATTTTTCAGGAAATGTGGGCGCATCAGAAAGATGTAATGAAGCAGGAGGACAGTATATAATGTGAATAATGGCTTCATACATGCTGATATTCAAATTTATAGTGACAAATAGATTATGACCACAGAGCGGTGCGCCGTTGCGACACCAAGTACACTCAGAAAAAAGCCCTCAGTGTACTTGGTGTCGCAACGGCGCACCGCTCTGTGGTCATAATCTATTTGCTGCCTAATGATTTTAGATTAGATACAATACCGACTGCCCAATTAACCTAAAGGGCAACGGTAATAGATACAAAAAAGGGGGCGGTTTTTTACTCGACCGGCGCTTCAACAATTGCTACGATCTTCCAGAGGCCGCGAATATCCTGTAAAGGAACAGTTACGTTACCACCATTGGGATTATCGGAATGAAGGGTCAGATATTTGCGGGTTAATAGCTCGTTGTCCCGAATACGCTTGACAACAAAATAATCCCGGTACATAACGGCATAAACCCCGCCCGACTGGTATTCCCAGTTGTTTTCACTAACGGGTATCGCCAGTACTTTGGCGCCGTGAGCCAGTTGCGGGCTCATGCTACTACCTGAAATTTCCAGAACAACAGCGTTCTTATGCCCTTTCATAATGGGCTTCCGCACACGGAAAGATTCTACATCTGTGGCACTGATACCATCACTGAAGCTCTCAACAAACGTAGCGTAGAATTTCACTGGTACAAAGGGAACTTCAACTGTGTCTTCATCCGAGATCATGATCCGGGCGTTGGCCTGGGGCGAGTTCAGTACCGGCATGATACCTCGAATCAGGTAATCGGCACTGATTTGAGGGTAGCAAGCCAATAAACTCATAATGGTATCGTATGAGGGTTTGGCCCTGCCATTCAGAATATTGTAAAATTTAGATGGATTTTCGCCCAACTCCTTGGCAATCTGATAAATAGTAATGCCTAAAGCATCGAAAACCTGTTTCAGTCGTTCTTGAACAGTCACGGGGGATGAATTTATTTTTAAACAATTTTCCACCATTGTCGTATGGATAGTTGGTAAATATAATACAAGTAAAATATATTGCGCTTGTATTACAGCAAACATAGTCAAAATATAGACGTGTTGCTGTGGTAATAGATACTTTGTTATCCTAAAATTAATGAACCACAATCGACTTTCTACTGATACACGCCCAACGATTCTGTTTGTGGATATGAACAGCTTCTTTGCTTCCTGCGAGCAGCAGGATAACTATTGGCTTCGGGGACGGCCTGTAGGAGTTTGCGTCTATACAGGTAGAAAGGGTTGTGTAATTGCACCTTCGGTTGAGGCTAAGTTGCGGGGTATAAAAACAGGTATGCGTTTGGATGAAGCCATTGTACTGTGTCCGGATTTAGTACCTGTTGAAACCCATCCAGCCCGTTACAGAGAGTACCATGTCAAGATAATCGATGTGCTGCGTACATTTTCGGATGATGTGGTTCCTAAAAGCATTGATGAGGCTGTTGTGGATTTGACGAACTACCAGTTGGTCTATAAGGATATGCAACAAACAGCCGTAGCCATCAAGCAGGCCATTCGACAAAAAGTGGGCGATTGGCTTCGTTGCTCGATTGGTATTGCGCCAAATGTGTTTCTGGCTAAACTGGCGTCGAATATAAAAAAGCCGGATGGTCTTGCTGTTATTACGCCCGATACGATAGATGGTGTGTTGCAGACCATGACACTCACAGACCTGCCCGGCATTGGCCATCGTATGGCGGCCCGACTACAGGCAGGTGGCATACATACACCACTTGATCTGCGGTACGCTTCGCCAGACTATCTAAAGGCGGTGTGCAGGAGTATCGTTGGCTGGCACTGGCATCTGCGTCTAAATTTCGGGGGAGAAGTTGATTTGGAAACGAAGGCCATCAATAAAAGTATGTCGGCAATGCGCACAATCTCCGCTGACCAACGCAGTACACCCGAACGTCTGGAAGAGCTGCTACAATCACTCTGCCTGACTCTGGAACGGAGAATGGTGCAACAAGGTGTATTTTGTCAGGATATGTCTTTTTCCTGTCAATACCAAAATGGTAAAACCTATAATTATGAAGCTCACTTTTCGGAGCCAAAGCAGGATGGGCCTGAATTATATAAAGTTATAAAAGAGCGCTTGGATAAGTTTCAGGTAGCGCACAAGTGCGAACCGGTCCTCAATGAGTATTTACGAAGCATGTGTGTAGCCGTTTTTCGATTCATACCAACGGAGGTTGTCCCGCTAAGTCTTTTTGGGAGCGATGACCGAAAGGGAAGGTTTCGGCAAACGTTGTATGATCTGAAAGCTAAATTTGGCTCTGATAAACTCATTCGGGCAACAGAATTGCGCGATGATCCGGCTTATCGGGATGTTATTGGTTTTGGCAACATCAAAGATTTATAAAAATTGTGCCAGAACGTAAGATTGGATCAAGCCTACGTTCTGGCAAAAAAGCGTCTACTGCAACGAGCCCATTCGTCCGGTCTGAAAATCGCTGAAAGCGTCCATAATTTCCTCCCGTGTATTCATCACAAAAGGGCCATATACAGCTAAAGGCTCGCGTATAGGCTCCCCGGCTAATATAAGCAGCTTAGCCCCCGATACCGTCGATAGAGCAATGGTGTCGCCATCGGTATTTGTAAGGGCGATCTGACCATGCTCTATAGCTTCTCCGTTTATATTTGCTTGTCCGCTTAGTACATAGACAAGTAAGGAATGATCGCCCGGAACGGTAAGCGTCTCAGACTGGCCGCTCGTCAACGTTAAATCGGCGACTGTTATAGGACTAAAGGTGTTTGCCGGACCCTGTAATCCGGCTAAATCACCTGCGATGACCCGTATCTGGCCACCGCCAGGTAATGTACCCATAGGAATGCGCGATGAGACAATGTCCTGATAACGTGGCGGGTTCATTTTATCTTTTGCCCGTAAGTTTACCCACAATTGTACAAAATTGAGTTGACCGCCCTGACGGGAAAATTCACGCTCGTGTTTTTCTTCGTGAATAATGCCTGATGCGGCTGTCATCCACTGTACATCACCGGGAAAAAGTTTACCATGATTGCCTGCTGAATCGCGGTGCTCTAAGGCTCCTTCATAGACAATAGTAACTGTCTCAAAACCCCGATGCGGATGCTGATCAACGCCTTTTGGCTTGCTGGAGGGTTGCACCTGCATAGGTCCATGATGGTCTAACAGTAAGAATGGATTAAATGGTCTCGACCCTTGTGGATGGAAGGCATTTAACCCGATAAAACCATCGCCAACACTGTTGGGAGTGGCCGTTCGTATAGCAGAAATAGTACGTTGCGTTGTCATAATACGTGTAGATACATGCAATTTGAAAACCAACTTAATAACTGCCTAGTTCATTTTGTTGTGCAAAGGACTACAAGTTCGTCGTATAAGGCACAACTATTGTGCGAGCTGCTCTTTTGGACAAAAAAATGTAGTGCGTCCACCCACCACCGAACGTTCAATTCGACTATGGCAGCGAGGGCAAAACTTATGTGCTTCCACGTCGTCGTAAGGCGAATCGTCCCACTCACGGACATGAATCAGAAAGCTATTTGGAAAATCACGATAGGTAGCTTCGTAGCGAATGGCCGTTTCCAATACGAGTCGGATAGCCTTATGAAGAGCATTCATCTGGCTGTCGGTGAGTGTGTCAGCACGTTGTTCGGGATGAATAAACGCCTGAAATAGTACCTCATCAACAATCCAGTTTCCGAGTCCAGCTATAACACTTTGATCGAGTAAAACGGGTTTTATAAACGCTTTTTTTCGGCGTATCCGCTCGGCCAGGGTGGCCAGTGAAACATCCAGGCCATCTTCACCTATTTTTTTCCGTTGTAGAAATGCCGCAATATTGTCGATTAAACCAACGCGTTCAAACTTGCGAGGACACAAAAAGCCCAGGTTAAAGCCACTGGTAAACTCAAAGA
>CAXTJJ010000286.1:0-8083 GCA_964244155.1 uncultured Spirosoma sp. | reverse complement strand
GGCGTAGTGAATTAATGGAGCGTTTGCTGTATAGCTCGCTCGAAAAGATATTTATCGAAAACCGGATATACCGCAAAATCGAAGAGTGCGAAACGTTTGAGGCTGTTATTGCTACCATCGATAAAGCCCTCAAGCCCCATCGGAAACTGTTCTACCGCGAGATCACCGAAGACGATATTATTCGCCTGACGGAAATTAAAATCAAGCGTATTTCCAAGTACGATGGATTCAAGGCCGAGGAACTGATGCGCCGGTTGGAGCAGGAACTGGCTGAAACAGAAGATAATTTGGCCAACATCACGCGTTTCGCCATTGCTTATTATAAAGATTTGCAAAAGAAATACGGCAAAGGCCGTGAGCGTAAAACCGAAATACGGGCGTTCAACACCATTGCTGCAAGTGTGGTGGCTGCTGCCAACCAGAAACTGTATGTCGACCGCGAAGGCGGATTTATTGGATACGGCCTCAAAAAGGACGAGTTTGTGAGCGACTGTTCCGATATCGACGACGTCATTGTGTTCCGGCGCGACGGGAAATGCGTGGTTGTGAAAATTGCGGAGAAAGTGTTTGTCGGTAAGGATATTGTGTATGTTTCGGTATTCAAGAAAAACGACGAGCGAAAGATTTATAACTTAGTTTATTTAGACGGCAAGTCAGGTATCTCGATGGCGAAACGATTCCCGGTTACGGGCGTTACCCGAGATCGGGAGTACGACCTGACAATGGGAAATCCGAAGTCGAAATTGACCTATTTCAGTGCCAACGATAACGGTGAGGCTGAGGTCATCACGATTAACCTGACTGCCCAGTGTACGGCTAAAATAAAACAGTTCGATTATGATTTCGCTTCGGTCGGCATAAAAAACCGGTCGGCGCAGGGTAACATTTTGACCAAATACCCTGTTCGGAAAATTACCCAGAAATCGGGTGGTGTTTCGACCCTCGGCGGTGTCGATATTTGGTATGATGAGCATTTGGGTCGCCTGAATCGGGATGAACGTGGGCGTTTACTGGGCAATTTTGATGCAAAAGACAGTATACTGGTCGTTTACAAGGACGGGCAGTATGAACTTACGAGTTTTGACCTGACAAACCGTTACGAACCAAACGATGTGGCTCTGCTGCAAAAGTTTGATCCTGAAATGGTGTTATCTGCGGTTTACTACGAAGCCAATCAGAAAGCCTGGTATGTCAAGCGGTTTAAGGTCGAAACGACATCGCTGGATAAGAAATTTAGCTACATCGGCGATGGGAAAGGGTCGAAGAGTTTGGTCATTACCAACGATCGATACCCACGAATTGAGATTCAGCATCAGGTGAAAGATCGGGGACCACTCGAAACGATGGTTCTTGAACCGGAAGGCTTTATTGATGTTCGCGGCTGGAAAGCATTGGGCAACAAACTACCCTTTGCGAAAGTCAAAGAGGTTAAACTGTTGGCACCTAAAATTGTCAAAGAACCTGTCAATACCGTTACCATAGCGGAACCTGTCGGGCTTATCCCAACTGAAGTGGAAGAAAAAGAGTCTATACAGTTGGGGTTGTTTTCATAACGTGAACCGGGATATGGCAGAACCAACACTTTTAGGTTTGCGCACGGTAATCTATGCCGCCCCCGATCTGGCTCGAGCTAAATCGTGGTATGCGCAGGCACTGGGGATTGAACCCTACTTCGACCAGCCGTTTTATGTCGGGTTTAACGTTGGGGGCTATGAACTGGGCCTCGATCCGAACCTGCAGCTCGAAGGAGGCAGTACGATACCCTATTGGGGTGTTGACAATATAGAGGTTTCGGTACAGCATTTTCTGAAGTTGGGTGCGAGTCAACAGACCCAGATTCAGCATGTAGGCGATGGTATTCACGTTGCCACCCTGAAAGACCCGTTTGGTAATGTGGTTGGACTAATCGAAAATCCGCATTTCAGCCTTTGACTAAATGAACACGACCTTGGCTACAGACTACAGCAACGATCCACATCGCGAAGCGGTTGGGGTACGTGTGGTCAAGCGGGTTATTAAGCTGACTATAGTTGTCGTATTTATCGGGTCAACGGTTGTGTTATTCAGTAACTACTGGGTCGTTTACAATACCCGAAATCAGATTTATTTCGATATTCATGAACTGCCTGCAAACGATGTCGGACTGGTGCTGGGTACCAGCAAGTTTGTTCGAACAGGGAAAGAAAATCTGTTTTTCCGGTATCGGATGGAAGCTACTGCCCGACTTTGGAAGGAGGGTAAAATAAAATACCTTATTCTGAGTGGCAACAACGACTCCGAATACTACAATGAACCAGTCGATATGCAGCGGGCGTTAATGAAGCTCGGCATTCCGGCCTCGGTCATGACCTTGGATTATGCCGGTTACCGAACCTTCGATTCGGTTGTGCGGTGTAAGGATGTTTTCAATCAGGAAAAGATTACGATCATTTCCCAAAATTTTCATAACGCCCGTGCCCTTTATATTGGTAATCATGAAGGCATGGAGGCTATTGCTTTTGCCGCTCAGGACGTGCCTGATGGTTACTCCCTGCGTACCTTAATCCGTGAGTATCTTGCTCGGCCTTACGCCCTGCTCGATGTATACTTCATTCGCCCTCAGCCCAAAAAAGATAATTGGGAGCATAAGCGTAATCCGTGACAACCCCGCCTTGCAAACCAATAAAACAGAGCCTTGTGCGCAGTAAATACAGTGTACAAGGCTTTTCCGTTAGAACGACCTATGTGGAGTAGAAAGCAATCTTATTTGTTTCTATATTTTGCTTTTTGTTAACATAGCAGGCCGAATTCTGACAATAAGACAAACTTGCCTACCGTTTAATCAACAAACCAGCTCAAATGTATTGATGAAACTTACGTACTTGGTAAGAAGAGTCACCTTGTTTTGGCAAACTTTAAAAACGTTGGCGTAGGCTATGGATATAGGGCTATAAGCACCTGTAAATACTATTGGGTAACCGATTTCGGGACTCGTCGGTAGGCCGGAAATGTGGCAGCATGAGGGCAGATTTTCGGAAAAAGAAGTATCAATACCTTTCTCCGAAAGCCTGCCCTTTATGTTTGGCCTGAGACAAGTGTATGTTTCTATTCATATCATTCTCCCCTGCAAAATTAACTCCCAACACCCTGTGGGGTGTTTTCTGTTGTTTACTGGTATTAAAAAATAACAGTTTAGCACGTTCCATAAAACAGGCCGTTCTATTTTCTGTTACAGATAAATTACACGGATGAAGGGCGTACTGTATTGGGCTAAAAGTGTTACCGGTTTTTTCGGAAGGCCTGAGATATTAGCTTACCTTTGTCGCTAATTTCAAAAATTAGATCCTGAATCAGGTATACCCGACTGAGTTGAGTAAACAGACCATCCAGCTTCTGGCTGGTATATGCTGAAATTTTACTCCGATTTTTAACCAGAAAAGATACGTCGCTGACTTGTACTGGCTGTAAATGTTTACGTCACAAGCTAATCAGATAACGCTATTACCCGAATTGATTATGATCCCGAACGATGAACTAATCCGCATCATTGATTTACTAAATACAACGTATGAAGGGGAAGAAGCCTGGCATGGCCCGTCGGTTGTTGATGCGTTGCGGGGAGTAACACCCGATATGGCAGGACGCCGGATCGCTCCAAATACGCACAGCATTGCTGAATTGGTTTTTCACATGACCAGCTGGCGTATCTTCTGCGTTAAAAAAATGCAGGGAGATGAGTTGTTCGATATTACAACACCCAACAAAGACTTTGGTGCCTTGCCTGATAAAATCGATGCATTTGAGTGGGAAGCCCTCGAAATGGAGTTGAGTCTGAGTCAGGAAGAACTTATTAATGAACTCGATAAACGCGACGACGACGAGTTTCTGGAGGATATAGTACCGGGCCGTACGTATACGTATTATGATATGCTGCATGGTATAATCAACCACGACATGTATCACACGGGTCAGATTATGATTATCCAGAAAGCCCTGGCAGTCAAGGGCATTGGTTCCCGTTTCGATGACGATGACGCAGACGAATACGGTTCTCCATTTGGCAGCAGCAGCGAACACGATGATTATTACTGACAGGTAGTGCCGTTGTGGAGTGAGTGGAGTAAGTTTCAACCAACAGATTACATCGGCTTCTATTCCACTCATTTAACTGCATTCACCTACTTCACTACATGAATTACTGGCTCGTTAAATCAGAACCCGAAACCTACGGGTGGCATCACTTTATTGAACAAGGCCGTGCTGTTTGGGACGGTGTTCGAAATTACCAGGCACGTAACAATTTGAGAGCCATGCAAGTAGGCGATCAGGTTTTGTTCTACCATAGCGTTACCAAACCGGCTGTAGTAGGGCTGGCACGCGTTGTACGCGAGGGTTACCCCGATCCGACCATACCTGAAGATGCCCGCTGGCTGGCTATCGAACTGGAGCCAGTCATGGCGTTAGACAAAGCGGTTACGCTGGCGCATATCAAAGCGGAACCCTTGCTGGCAACACTTAGTCTCATCAAACAATCCCGCTTATCGGTCATGCCCATTCGTGTCGATGAGTTTGAACTGATTTTGAAAATGGGACAGAAAAGTAGTGAAGAGTAACATAAGTAGTGGAGAATAAAGAGTCATGTAAAAATATTCTTCATTCTTCTCTGTTCAGTCTTCACTAAATAATAATATGGCTGACATTCAATTGATTACCCCTGAGAAATGGGCAGATTACGAGTTAATAGATTCGGGTAATTTTCAAAAACTCGAACGCTTCGGCGACTATATTCTCTCCCGGCCAGAGCCGCAGGCTATCTGGGACAAATCGCTTTCAGACGCAGCATGGGCACAACAGGCACAGGCTACCTTCCGGCGGGATAAGCAATCGCCAGAGCGGGGTGATTGGCAGATAGCTCCCGATATGCGCGACCCCTGGTACGTTACATTTAAACAAGGGGGCTTACATCTGAAATTCAAGCTTGCCCTGACGACCTTCAAACACGTGGGCATTTTTCCTGAACAGGCAAATAACTGGCAGTATATCCATGACAAAATAAATGCTATGTCTGCCAATGTTGCCCGGCCCAAAGTACTTAACCTGTTTGCCTATACGGGCGGTGCTTCGCTGGCGGCTCGTCAGGCGGGGGCCGATGTCACTCATGTTGACGCGGTGAAGCCTGTTATCAGCTGGGCGCGGGAGAACATGGACCACAGTGAACTGGATAATATTCGCTGGGTGGTTGAAGATGCCGTGAAGTTTGTACGGCGCGAAGTACGCAGGGTCAACCACTACAATGGCATTATTCTTGACCCACCTGCCTATGGCCGTGGACCTGATGGCGAAAAGTGGGTGCTGGAGGAGCAAATAAACGACCTGCTCAAGTCCTGCGCGGATTTGCTGGACCGAAACGATTTCTTTTTTATTATTAATTTGTACTCGCTTGGATTCTCGTCGCTACTGCTTGATAACCTAATGGGTCAGATATTTGGCGACGTACCAAACCCCGAATGGGGCGAGTTGTACATGGAAGACAACCATCAGAAACGGCTACCTTTGGGCGTATTTTATCGATTCGCATCATGAATAACAGAAGAGAGCCAACGAATGAACGAATGAGCGTGCGATGTACACCGGTTAACATTCGCCTGTTCATTCGTTCATTCGCTGGCTCTTTCCTTCTTTCTATGTTTCTTTTCGCCTGCGGGGGAAATGATCGGCAGACGGCCCACATACCGGAGTTTCCTAAGCCGGGGGATAGCAGCCGGGTAGAAGGGGCGCTACGGGCATTGACTCGGGCTATCAACCAGTCATCGCCCGCATCCGCCTACGCCAAACGAGCTGTCATCCTGCTGGCGATGGGGCGGATGAATGATGCGCTGGAAGATATTGACGAAGCCATTAGCCGCAATGACAATGCCGGGGCGTATTATTTGACCCGCGCCCAGATTCTGAGGGCTTTACAACAACCCGCCAAAGCCCTCCAAAACGCGCAACGGGCTGAAATTCTGGGTATTGACACCCCCGAACTGTATACCTTGCAGGGAGATTTACTACAACAACAGAATCAGTACGATAAAGCGAGGCTGTACGTAGCCAAAGCCCTGCAAATGGCCCCCTACGACGGTGAAGCCTATTTTTTTAATGGTTTGATGGCCGCTCGACAAGGTGATACCGCACAGGCTTTATCGCTTTATCAACAGTCACTTCGGCTAAAACCCCGTTATCTGGAAACCTATAATCAGTTAGCGTCTATCTACAGGACACTTGGTGATTTGAATTCTGCTCTCGCTTATAACCAGCAGGCGTTACGGTATTTTCCCAATAACGCCCGACTCTATTATGGTCGGGGATTAATTTACCATACCGTTGGACAACTCGATAGTGCCATGACCTACTATCGACAGACCATAAAAGTCCAGCCGAATTACTATCAGGCTTATTTCCAGATGGGACTGATCGACCAGAAATACCGAAATTATTACGCTGCTTTAGCTAATTATCAGCGTGTTCAGCAACTTCGGCCTCAATTTCCACGTATTGATACATACATAGGCTATTGCCACGAGCAGATGGGACAATATGAGCTGGCGATTGCGGCCTATACCAAAGCAAGCCTGCAAAACGCCACCGACCAACAGGCGGCAGCTGGTTTATGGCGTTCCCAACGAAGACAATACGCACAAAATTCGTATAACTCCTTATTTTTGCCAGATACGGTAGCTAAACCGATGGCACAGGCACGAAGCCGGACAGTAATCGACACAACCCGGGTTCGTATTTCGACCATTCAGCCAAAACCTCGCGTAACAACGAGTGCCGGCGACTCGCTTCAGCGAACCGTAAAACCGATCAATTGATGTAGGATGTATGATGTATTATGTATTATATACTACCGTAGGAAGGATAAGATTATACATCCTACATCAAATTAAGTGGCTTGCAGTTGTAGGTAAGCCGCGGGTGCCCACAATATAACTAGTAAAAGTATGATTGCGCAGGACGAACAAATCCGCGTGACGCTGCCCGATGGTAGCGTTCGGGAATATCCCAAAGGAAGCACCGGGTTGGATATTGCCACAAAAATTAGTGAAGGACTGGCACGTAATGTGCTGGCGGCCAAAGTAAATGGGGTAGTGCAGGATGCAACGCGACCCATTGACGAGGATGCTACTGTTCAGCTTCTGACCTGGAACGACGCCGAAGGAAAATCCACATTCTGGCATTCGTCGGCTCACTTACTGGCTGAGGCATTGGAATCCTTATACCCAGGCGTGAAGTTCGGTATTGGGCCGCCGGTTGAAACCGGTTTTTATTACGATGTCGACCTTGGTGGACAGCCTTTTTCGCAGGAAGATTTTAAGAAGGTAGAAGATAAAATGCTCGAACTGGCCCGCCAGAAACAGCAGTACATTCGCACACCCATGAGCAAGGCCGATGCTATTGCTTATTTTGAGGAGAAGGGCGACCCCTATAAACTTGACTTGCTCGAAGGGCTTGCCGACGGAACCATTACGTTCTATACCCAGGGTGCCTTTACCGATCTATGTCGAGGACCACACATCCCGAACACAGGCTTTATCAAAGCAGCCAAGCTTATGAACGTAGCCGGAGCCTATTGGCGCGGCAACGAAAATAATAAGCAGCTAACCCGTATTTACGCGGTAACCTACCCCAAGCAAAAAGAGCTTGACGATTACCTCCACTTACTGGAAGAGGCCAAAAAAAGGGATCACCGTAAACTGGGTAAGGAACTAGAACTCTTTGCATTCTCGGAGAAGGTGGGAGCAGGGCTGCCCTTATGGTTGCCAAAAGGAACCGTTCTGCGCGAACGGCTGGAAAACTTTCTTCGGAAAGCGCAGGTGCGGGCAGGTTACTCGCCTGTAGTAACGCCACACATCGGTAGCAAGCAGTTGTATGTGACGTCGGGCCACTGGGAAAAGTATGGCGAAGATTCGTTCCAGCCCATCAAAACGCCCAACCCGGATGAGGAATTTATGCTTAAACCCATGAACTGCCCGCATCACTGCGAAATTTATAAGGCTTTGCCAAGAAGTTATAAGGATCTTCCGCTTCGTTTTGCCGAGTTTGGAACTGTTTATAGATA
>CAXTJJ010000285.1:0-8134 GCA_964244155.1 uncultured Spirosoma sp. | reverse complement strand
GCAAAACAACACTGGTCGACAAGATTATTCACGCGTCTAAGCTCTTCCGGGATAACCAGGAATTTGGCGACCTGATCTTGGACAACAACGACCTCGAACGTGAAAGGGGTATTACCATCGTTTCTAAAAACGTATCGGTTCGGTATAAAGACGTTAAAATCAATATCATTGACACCCCTGGTCACAGTGACTTCGGCGGAGAAGTTGAGCGCGTTTTGAAAATGGCCGACGGTGTTTGTTTGCTTGTCGATGCCTTTGAAGGAGCTATGCCACAAACCCGGTTTGTACTAGGTAAAGCCCTTCAGTTAGGTCTGAAACCAATCGTTATTGTCAACAAAGTAGACAAAGAAAACTGCCGTCCCGACGAAGTACACGAACAGGTATTTGACCTGATGTTCAACCTTGGCGCAACCGAAGATCAGCTGGATTTCCCAACGGTATACGGCTCATCGAAACAAGGCTGGATGGGTCCGGATTGGAAAACCCCAACCGACAACATCACGTATCTGCTTGATACCATCATTGAAAGTATTCCACCAGCACCCATGAACGAAGGTCTGCCGCAGATGCAGATTACTTCGCTTGACTATTCAGCCTTCGTAGGTCGGATTGCAATCGGTCGTGTTCACCGTGGTACGCTGAAAGAAGGGGCTCAGATGGGGCTTATCAAGTCAGACGGTACAGTTAAGCGGGTGAAAATCAAAGAACTTCAGTCGTTTGAAGGACTTGGTAAGGTGAAGGTTACAGAAGTAGCCTGTGGCGACATTTGCGCAGTAACCGGCCTTGAAGAATTTGAAATTGGCGATACGCTCACTGACCTTGAAAATCCTGAGGCATTACCCCGGATTTCGGTTGACGAGCCAACCATGAACATGCTGTTCACGATTAACAATTCGCCTTTCTTCGGTAAAGAAGGTAAATTTGTTACGTCGCGTCACTTGCGTGACCGTTTATATAAAGAAATTGAGAAGAACCTCGCGCTGCGTGTAGAAGCAACAGATAGCGAAGACCGCTTCCTGGTCTATGGCCGGGGTATTCTTCACCTGTCTGTTCTGATTGAAACCATGCGTCGTGAAGGGTACGAATTGCAGGTTGGTCAACCACAGGTATTATATAAAGAAGACGGGAATGGTCATAAACTGGAGCCAGTTGAAACCCTTGTTGTTGATGTTCCGGAAGAAACGGCAGGTAAGGTTATTGAACTGGCAACCCAACGCAAAGGTGAGTTGCTCATCATGGAGCCAAAAGGTGATCTACAACATCTGGAATTTGATATTCCTTCGCGTGGTCTGATCGGTCTGCGTTCCAACGTTCTGACAGCTACCTTTGGGGAAGCCGTTATGAGCCACCGGTTCAAAGAATATCAGGAGTACAAAGGGCCAATTCCTGAGCGGATCAACGGATCACTGATTTCAATGACCAGCGGTCAGGCTACAGCCTATTCGATTGACAAACTTCAGGATCGGGGTGTATTCTTTATCGAGCCTGGCGACGAAATTTACACAGGTCAGGTAATTGGTGAGCATAATCGTCAGAACGACATTGTGGTGAATGTTCAAACTGCAAAGCAGTTGACAAACATGCGGGCTTCAGGTTCAGATAACAACGTGAAGATTGCACCTAAGATTTCGTTCTCACTCGAAGAGTCAATGGAGTATATCCAAAAAGATGAATATCTGGAGGTAACGCCCAAGTCGATGCGTATTCGCAAAATATATCTCGACGAAAATGAGCGGAAACGGAATCAAAGCAAATTTGCAATGGCTTAAGAATTAAGTGGCGGATGAAAGATTGCCTCTTACCACTTACTACCAGGCTCGTTACTAAAAAGAAACCCGATAAGACTATTCTTATCGGGTTTCTTTTTAGTAACGAGCCTGGTAGCTTCAGAACGTGAAGTACTTTTCCGATTGAAAAGCGAAAGCAGGCAGTGTTTTAAATGGAATTATACTTGCTGGCTTTTGAACACCTAACTGAACATCTTTCGTGTCGACAATAGAAGAATGGCGATGGACGTGGTAATAACCAGCAACGAATAGCGAACCACCGATTACTGACATGGCAATTTTTTTCATAGTATGTTGAGTAGAATCCATGAACAATGTGTCTACTGTTTATTTTAACTGATATAACTGAAGAAATGTTTAAAAAGCGACACCTATGCGAAAACAAACTCGATTGTAAATTCGATGTTCGTCGCGTTCAATGTCATTTCCCGTAATCGGTTTTTGGACGTCTGCGATCTGCCGCTTGTATGAAAATGACATCACAAAAGCCGTTGACGATGGCTTTCCAATGCGCAAAGCTAACCCTGGATTTATCATCAAGCCTCCTTTTGTTTCGTAACCGGTCGAGTTTTTATTGAATGAGGCAAAGCCATAGCCTGCATCGGCTATAGCTAACAAACGTACATTTCGCTGTGGATGACGTATTAAATCGACTCGTAACCCTGCGCCTACAGGTAATAGTAAAGCTGTTTTGTACCAGTCCATGCCAATCAGACCTCCCACGGCCAACTGACTGGTCAGTTGTAAACCATTGAATGTTTGAGCCGTAAAACTTAGTCGGTTCTCCACTGTCTGCGCCGTTGCTGGTCCGGAAGCGACTCGCCCAAATAAACCCCCAAACTCCGTGTAATTCACATAGGCGGGTCGTTGCAACCTAGATTGAGCCCGTGCATCTGCAATGAAAACCAAAATCACGACAAGTTGTAAAAGTTGTTTCATGCTGAGTCTTAATAATAAGTAGGACGGCTGACTGGAATGTGACTTAACTGACGCATTTGGCGTGGGTTACTAACATCAAATTGGTAAAAACCATCTTTACCAATCAGTAACAACGATTTCTCTAAAGGAATGACGTCGTAAGCATTCAGATTGTCAATGTACTGTAATAGATTTTTATCAATGCTCACCGCATCTCGCATATCGAATGATTTCAAACCATAGGCGCCCTCACAAATGAATAGATTTGGATAAGAAACACCAAGGCCATGCGGGTTGCGCATAGGATAACTCTTGAGCAAGCGCGGATTTAGAAGATTGGAAATATCGACAACATCAAGCTGGTTGGTAAAGCCACCACATTGATTTCCCGAACGAAGGGTAACATAGGCGATATTGTCATGTACCACTACCGGGTCGCACACACGGGCGTGTTGGAAAACGGATAGAAGCGTTGGCTTTTCGGGATTGGCATTGTCGTAGATATGCATTCCTGACTGCGAGCCAATAAACAATTTGTCTTTATAAGGAAAGATGGTTTCGATGCCCCATCCTAGCTGCACTTGGCTCCCAATCTGTGGCTCAGCCGGGGTTTTGATGTTAAATAACTGCAAAGCCGACTGATTAACCGTGTATAGGTAATCATTATACAAGGCAAACCGCGCCATAGATCCCGCCACCCCATTTGTTGGTGCGCTGCCGGAATTGTCGAAGCTGGCAGACGCTTGTGCACTAAAGAAAATATCGGTTACCCAACCCCTGTTTGGGCTGACATTTTCCTCGCAGTTTGTGTCAAAAGTTTCCGTTACATAGCTAACTTTCTGATCATAGAGTATCTGGCTAGTAACGTCGTAGCTCCACCAGCCACCCTCAAAAGAGCCGCTGGGAAACACACTCTGAACACGTTTTACAAGCTGAATCGATGCAGGATTACTGATGTCAAAGGCAATAAGATCCATGTAGCTGTCGGCATACAGAATATTATCGCGAATGGCCATGTCGCCGTTACCGGGAATCCGGATGAAGGCTACCGGTTTGGGAACTGCTGGATCATGATTATCAATGATGTGAATACCCTCTTTTAATTCGTTTATGAAGAGAAACTGGTCTTTTGCGTAAATCTTGCCGGGATTGACCAGCGGCTGGGGTACCTCTGTCTGAACGCCCTGCCGAAGTTGATTAGCTGTAAACGTTACGGGTGTATAACGACGATAGGTACGGGTTTCTTTACACGTATCTGTACACCCCGATAAGGCAAACCATGGCAATACAAATAGAAGTAGATAGTTCGGTTTCATACGCACGATTGTTAGGGTTCGTGGATATGATTCTAAGAGGTGCCAAAGCGTTGTAAATCAACGAAAAAAATTGCCCGGCTGTCTTGACTACGGCCGGGCAATGTTGATCTTACACAAAAAGTTAGCAATTATTATCGTTGATATTCGTAGGTAGACCCATCGGCAATTGTCACGCCACGCGGACTCCGTTCCGATAAGTATAGCTTGTTATCGGCAAGCCGAAAATATTGTTGTGTCGTGTCTGCCTGGAAATAAATCAGGCCTTCGGTACTTCCCCCGTTGGGAAAAGAAATAGTGTATGGGCTGGTTTTTATAGGTATGCCATTTCGTACCTGCCGAAAATTTCCGCCCGTATCAGAAAAGCCGCCAAATGATAACGTTTCAGTATAGCCCGCTTCGGCGGCCGTAACAGCTTTTTGTGTCAGACCATACGTGATGCGGGCGAGGATCCAATCGCCGGTTATGGGTGATGGCGGAAAAACGCAGCCACAATCTTTATGTTCACAGCCTAGAATCAGGCCAACTGTTAAAACAATAATGAGATTGACCTTCCTGATCGCCATAATTTAGTTTACGCGTCTATAGACCAGTAGATGGGGCTGTGAAGCGCCATGTATCAGGTGCAGTCGGTTGTCAGAGATTATTTCGTAGCGCACAACGGCTTTCAAATTTGTGAAATAGGTTTGCTCAAACGCCGTAGCCTCCGCCGATCCGGCCACTTTGGTACTGCCTAACTCATCTGCCGACAGCATGCCATCTAAGGTGGCAAACATATTCACCGTGTACTCATTCATCGCGGCTTTTCCACTGGCCTTGAAAGGCGTCACATCGTGCGGTGGGTTAGCCGTGTCATAGGCAAATCGCAGCGTTGTGGCATAGGACGAGTCGGGTTCAACAAGCCGCCATGTACCAACCAAGTTTGCTATTTGTGGGGCCACTATACTCTCTTTCTGTCGACACTGATTAGTTAGAAAAAGAATCAGTATAACAACGGGCGTTATTGTTCTCATGCATTCGTTTTAGTCGGATCGGCAATTTTACCAACAAATAACACGGTTCCTGATGTCTTTTCGTGAATAACAAATACAAAGGGGCGATTGCAAAGCGTTGACAATTGCACCGACGTTGTTGACACTCCGCCGGTTGTTACGGCAGCGGCTTCTGTGCCTGTCTCATCGACTGACACAAACGTATTTTGTTTTATAAAACTCAGTGTCAGGCCACCCTTAGCGTTTATTTTTGTGAAGTCGGCCTGGTTTGTGAAGGCAGTGGGCATACCCATAGCACTTAATGCTTTATTCAGCGTAATCTCATACGACAGGGTGAACTTTGGTAACCCAATATCCAAGGCACCCAAAGACATGTCCTTCTGTAACTGCGTCCAGTCAGCACTGTTCAGGCTGTTTATTAGCGCGTCGGCTGTTGTGTTTTCGGCCGGTAATAACACCGTCATCGTGTACTTGTTCGACCCATACGGAAGCTCGAATGCGACGAAGTTTGGTCGAAAAGCCCGGTTCAGGTTCGTATTTAACCGCATCATGCGCACATTGGTCGTGGCGTCGGACACTAGTTTAAACGGGGCGTCTATGGTTTTGGCTGCATCGAACTGCGTTTTCCAATTTCCCTTGAAATACAACGCATTCATCAGGAACATGACATTATCGGGCTGTATCTGATCAATGACTTTTGTGATCTTACCGTTCGTTTTTTGACTTGCCCAGTTGTTAATCGTACCCACTGTGGCTGGACTATTAAAATCCTGCGCCGACACGTCGGCCTGAAATGTTTGTTTCAACAGGTCCTGAAACGAGGTTTCGACCGGAAATGTGTTCCGATACCAAACTGAATTTGCCAGTGTCAACGTAACGATTGGGTCAACCGTTGGCAGGTTGGTCATCAGGTTTTGATAGGTCGCGTTCGCTTCGGCCAGAGTTTGCGCGTCCAATTTAAGCGTTTTCTGAATCTCCTGAGCCGTTTGTCCGTTGGCTCCGTTCAGGAGCATACCCAATGCTATATGAATACTTAATGGCGAGATAAATACATTTTTAGCCTCACCTTCGGCCGTATTTACCTGTTTAGCCAAGTCAAACGCAAATTGGGTTGTTTGATCGGCGAAGGGAGCCGATACCCGCAATTCGCCGGTTGGGCCGGGCGTAGGGCTAACCGGCGATGTATGACAGCCAACGGCTACTAACAACACTGCTGTTGTTATGGCAGTTGTGATGGAAAAGAGGGTCGTTTTCATGACATTGTTGGACTAGCCTTATTGCAGGCACGAACACGAAAAGCACTAAAAGAGAAATAGTTTATCCGCTCACGGGCATTCGTCGAAGGCTTTACGCTGAGTACGCAGGGCATCGACCAGCGATTCGAAACCCGGAATCGTTTGACCGTATTCAAAAGTAACCCGGTGTGTCTGATCACCCGTTTGCAGTTCAATATACTCGGCTCCGCCATCGGCACAATCAGGGCAGCCAAGCCGTTCTGGTCATTTGCTAAAAGCAACTGGATTAGCCAACTCCTTCAAAGAACGCCATGTTTCCTGACTGATGGTTGTCTGGCATGTTTTTGTTGAAGTTTGCGTTCGTGAGCGGTTAAGCATGGTCAAGTCAACTCTGGTTCCGCTAAAAACGTAGTCTTTTACACAATAGCCAATGCACATACCGAATGAGGTGCCGGTACGAATGGTAAGTGTGTCAGTTGAGGAAAGCCCTTCTGACAGAACCGTACTCTGCGAGCAACGTCCAAAGATCAATACGAACAACAGCGCAACACCGGTCAGTTTCATGACATTGCATTTAAAAGTGATAATCAAGGCCAAAACTCATTCCCGTTGAAGTAGGGTGGCTTTGTACCTGCGAATCGGCTCTCGTGCTTGATTCCAGTGAGGGTTGGTAAACGCCTGCCAGCGAAGCCGACCACTGGCGTGAGGGTCGGTAGCGTAAACGGGCACCCATTGTAGCTGCCAGAGAAACAGGCCGGTACACGCCATCTTTACCCGTAACTACAAGCGCATCGCCAACGGTATTCCGGACAAAAATATTGGTTAATAGACCGCCCAGCACGGCCATACTGAGTTTCTTGCGGGGACGTAACTGATAGCCCACCTGAACAGGAACCTGCACGTACTGATAATTATTCGTTATCAGCTGTAAATCCCGGCTATCATAAGCCACATTTCCCGAATAGGCACTAGCTACCAGGTTAGCGTTGTTGGCCTGTGCTAAATTCGCTCCGGTAGGTTGTATGCTATTGCGTACAGCATCAACGAATACATTGTTACTGGCTGCATTTCGATTCGCTACCAGGTCCATTTGGGCAGACACCCGCTGGCCTGGTGTTTCCACCGTTGAGCGACCGGAAAGGTAACCAATACCCGATTCTACCGACCAGCGTTCGGTTAACTGCATACCGGCTCCTGCCTGATAAGCGACAGAAAAGTTAGCCCGGCTATTAACCGATGTCTGATTCGACGCGGCCGTCGCGGCAAAGGATGTATTTCCCAAGGCTGCCTGCGCAGAATGAACCGATACCGATGGGTTGAAGGAACCCGGCATCATACTGACTGACGCCCATAGTTCGTGTGGTTTGTGCTTCACGTTGCGACCGTCTGGCTCTATCGCTAATTCGGCGGGACGAACCCACACAATCCGCTGAATCATGCCCGGCCTGCGCATACGAAGTGGCCTGACGGATAATCTGTTGAACAGCGAAAAGGCTGTCTGTTCGGAGGCCGTGTTACCCGACAAGGTGTACTCATTGGATGCATACGAGGCAATTGCCATATTTTTGGCCGACTGGCTTGACATCATCGTTGTCCCCCGTACCGTCCCTGGAGCGAACCCTTGGGTGACAATCGGCAGATTAATGGTGTTAGCCAGCTTGCTTGTCTGGGCAGACAAATCCTGAACATTTAAATTAGGTATTGACGGGCTAGCTGAACGGTGAAAAGGGCTTGTTGATCTCGTCAACGGCCTTGTTGATGCCAGTTCCTTTGGCTGGCTGGTTAGGGCGTTGTCAGTTGACAACCCGGGTTTAGCCGAGAAAGGTTGTTCAGGAGATTTGGCTCCATTGGCCACGTTTTGTGAGCGGCTGGCAACTTGCCTTGGCGCT
>CAXTJJ010000284.1:0-8143 GCA_964244155.1 uncultured Spirosoma sp. | reverse complement strand
ATCAAGCCCGGTTAACGTCGACTTAACAACAAACCTCTTCGATGCAGTAGAATCAACTAATGTAGCGTCATACGTGTGCAGATAGTCGCCAAACTTTGTGTCTTTGGCAAAGGCTTCTCCCCCATTTTTAGCCGTCAGTATGGCCTGCGCGACCACCCGGTCACGCAGGCCATTATCATTGAAGAGCCGGTTCGTCAGATGGATAGTATCTACATTCATGGCGACTGTAACGAAGACAGACACCCCCCACACTACGCCCTGCGCGTATCGCTTGAACCAGCCAGATACCTGTTCCATATAGCCGTTGTACCACTTATCCAGCTCAACTTTAAACGTTTTCAAATCATCGGACTTGGCGAGTATAGGCCTGATCAATTCCTTTACGGCTTCATCCTTATACGTTAAAGCAGCCTGCTTAATTTTTTCAAATACCTGCTCCGTTGGTTTTCCGTCCACCATTGGCAGGGTACCCTCGGCTTTTGACAGGAGGTCGATCAACACGGTCGAAAACGAATCGGCAGACAGGTAATTGATAGGCTTCAGAAATCCCCAGAACTTATCTTCCTTAACTTTAGTAAGCTGGTGGTTGAAGAACTCAGTGGCAGTCCCGCCCAAGATTTTGGTCAGGGCTTTACGAAGCAGACTGGCCCGTTGCTCCGAAAGACTATTGATTAGTTCGACAATGCCCGAGACGAACATGCTGAAAACAAAAAAGACAAAAATGAGGCCAATGGCCACATCGAGTAGTGTAGAGATATTAATAGTCATGGCTCAGGATAATTTAGGCTACCGGGCTAAAGTTAATTATTAACGATAACCTATTTCATTATCAGCCTATTAGTACAATAAATACGGGAATTTTCTTGAACAGAAAATCAACGCTGGCGTTTCTATCGTCTCAAATACTATCCTGTCGTGTATCTTCGCAGCCACAATTTCTGCGTAGCTATGAACCCAATACCCATCCACGAAATCGCCAGGCTTATTGACCACGCGCTCCTGCACCCTACGCTTACCGATATCGAACTGCGGGCAGGTTGCGAACAGGCGTTGGCCTATGATGTGGCTTCGGTTTGCATCAAGCCCTATGCAACATCACTGGCACGTGATATACTGACTGGTTCGCGTGTACGGGTCGGTACGGTGATTGGCTTTCCACATGGCAGTAATGCCTTACCCGTAAAAATTGCCGAAACAGTACAGGCATGCCGCGATGGAGCCGTTGAAATTGATCTGGTTAGTAACATCGGAAAGGTGCTGAGCGAAGACTGGTCGTATATAACGAATGAGATACGGGCTATACAATACACCTGCCAGACCGAAGGGGCAATTCTGAAAGTTATTTTTGAGACTGATTTTTTACCCAACGATGCCCTGAAAATACGACTCTGTCAGATTTGCACCGAAGTGGGCGTTGCCTTCGTAAAGACCTCAACAGGCTTTGGGTTCGTGAAAGGGACTGATGGTACATACGATTATAAAGGGGCTACCGAACATGATCTGCGATTAATGCTCGACTACGTAGGGCCGGGTGTTCACGTTAAAGCATCGGGCGGTATCCGTACACTGGATGAGCTGTTGGCCGTGCATACCATGGGGGTCACTCGTGTAGGCACCTCATCTACAGCCACTATTCTGAATGAGGCTTACCGCCGGGCCGGGATTAACCCGGAGAACACACCCACGCCATCAAGCATTGAATCAACTGGATATTAACTAATTGCATTTTTCGTCACTCATTATTCATTATCCCTTCCATGCTTAATCTCGGTTTTGTTTCGGCAATTCTGGCCGATTATGATCTCAATGGTGTATTAAAATTTGCATCCGAACACAAGTTTAGCTGTGTTGAACTCATGTGCTGGCCCGCTGGCAATGCCGATTCCCGTCGGTATGCGGGTGTAACGCATATTGACGTAAATAATCTGCACGTCGATCAGATTCATGCGCTGACACGTCTGTACCATGTCTCGATTTCAGGGCTGGGGTATTATCCCAACCCACTCGATCCGAACCCGGAACAGGCCGAATTCTACCGTGAGCACATCAAACAGATTATCCGGGCAGCCGCCAAGCTGGGCGTTCCGGTGGTGAACACATTTATTGGTCGAAACCCATCGCTGAGCATTGCCGACAATCTGAAACTATACGCCGAACACTGGCCCGCTATCGTCAAAGTAGCAGAAGAGTGTAACGTAAAGATTGGTATTGAAAATTGCCCGATGTGGTTTACGGACGACGAATGGCCGGGCGGTAAGAACCTGGCGACGACCCCTGCCATCTGGGATCGGATGTTCGAGATTATTCCTTCGCGGGTGTTGGGCCTGAACTACGATCCAAGCCACCTGATCTGGCAAATGATGGACGAAGTAAAACCCATTTACGACTACCGCGACCGCCTGCATCACATCCACCTGAAAGACGTAAAACTATACCGCGACAAGCTGAATCGGGTGGGCATTATGGCGAATCCGCTGGAATACCACTCGCCCAAACTTCCCGGCCTGGGCGATGTACGCTGGCGTGATTTTTTCGCGGCTTTAACCGATGTTCGCTACCGTGGACCCGTTTGTATTGAGGTCGAAGACAAAGCCTATGAAAGCCATCCCGACGATGTTAAAACGGCCATTTTGACCGCCCGAAATTACTTGAGTCAGTTTTTGGTCTTGTAATGCATGGTTGATACACTCGATAAACTCGACATTGCCCTGTTTTTATGGCTCAATGGTCGTTATACCCCCTGGCTTGACCCGATAATGATCTGGATTACAGAGCGTAATAGCTGGTTTCCACTCTATGCATTGATCATTGGCTGGCTCATTTTTCAATATCGAAAACAGGCAATCGGCTTCACTATAACCATTATTTTTTCGGTTGCCCTTGCCGATCAGTTAGCCTCTTCGGTGATTAAGCCCCTTACCCACCGGTTGCGCCCCTGCCACGAACTGGCACTTCAAAAGCTAATCCATCCGGTGCTTGAATGTGGCGGGCAGTATGGTTTCTGCTCGTCACATGCCTCTACTACATTTGCCCTGGCAACTACCCTTTGGCTAATGCTGGGTAAGAAACATTCCTGGCTACGATGGGGATTCTTGTGGGCGGCTATTGTGTCGTACAGCCGAATTTATGTGGCCGCTCACTATCCACTCGATGTGCTGGCGGGTGCCGGTGTCGGCGTATTGTCGGCTACCCTTTGTGTTCTTGCCGTGCATAAATGGCAGGCTCGTTCAGAAGCACGAAAATTTATCTGATACTTTTTCGCAACAACTTCATTGTGCATACATAGAACAATCCCGTTTACATTCGGTTATAAACTAGGAAGTGACCGTTTGAAAATTT
Organism: uncultured Spirosoma sp.; assembly: GCA_964244155.1. Classification (GTDB taxonomy): domain Bacteria; phylum Bacteroidota; class Bacteroidia; order Cytophagales; family Spirosomataceae; genus Spirosoma. Next base: position 4,804 of record CAXTJJ010000284.1, on the reverse strand, counting down.
AGTCATACGGGCCACCTTTAGCCCTATGCAAACCAACATTGAGGACGTTGATTATACGCTTATTCATCACTACCTATTCAATCAGACTCCACCTTCCCCATTTTTACGACTTAGTGTAGTTGTCCCGGTGAGGAATGAAGCGTACCACTTGGTTGAGACCCTCAACGCGCTGCGTAATCAGCAGGATAACAATGGCTTACCTTTGAACCCAACGGTATATGAGGTGTTGCTGCTGGCCAATAACTGCACCGATTATTCGTATGAAGTTGCCCGGCAATATCAACAGCAACATCCGGGTTTTCCGTTACACATCGCTCAAATTCATTTACCTGCCGATAAAGCCAATATCGGTACAGTCCGGCGGTTACTCATGGATGAAGCGCACCGCCGACTGACCAGCCTTGGCCATTCAGATGGGATTATTGCCTCAACTGATGGCGACACAGTAGTAGACAGTCGGTGGGTTTACTCGATCATGCTCGAAATTGCGAATGGCAATGATGCAGTTGGCGGGCGCATCCTGACCCGACCCGACCAAAGTCAGGTTCGTTTGTATCACCTGCGCGATGTGATGTACCGAACCCTTGTAGCAAAAGCCGAAGCCCTCTTCGACCCGTGTTCACATGACCCCTGGCCCCGGCATTTTCAGCACTTCGGAGCCAGCATTGCGGTTACTTCCCAGATGTATGAACAGGTTGGCGGCCTACCCGAAATACCTTTTCTGGAAGACGAAGCTTTCTATCGAGCGTTGATCCGAATGGATGCCAAAGTCCGAAAAAGCCCTCATGTGAAAGTCTATACTTCAACCCGAATGCAGGGTCGAGTGGCGGTTGGTTTTTCGGAGCAGCTACGCTACTGGGCCACCATGGATCAGTCGAATCAGTGCCAACTGGCCGAGCCTGCCAAAGCCGTTATCATCCGGCTCCAAAACCGGCAACGACTACGGCTATACTGGCAACTGCGCGACCAGAGCACCGATACGAATCTGTTCGAAGAAATCGCCCATAACCTGCATATCGACCCGAACTGGCTCATGGAACAAGCCGACACAAGCAAATTTTTTGGGGAACTTTGGGAGAAAGTTGATGAAAAAATGGCAACCGGACCTTGGGCAACCCGATGGCAAGCGGTGCCCATCACCACGGCTATTCGCGATATGCGCAACTACCTTACTCCTGCTTTTGAAACAAGTCCAATCGGTATTTATCCGTTCGTTGGCCCAGTAGGTGCATAAGCGGTTTATCGTCCCCGGCTATTTCCATGAACTGTTCATGAACCTGGTCACCCGTCAACGGATAGTCGGGAACAAAAGGCGTCCAGTGTACCAGTAACAAATGACCTTTGTTGGTGAGATGGTCGAGCATTTGCTGACGGGCACATTTCAGATCATCCAGCACCAGATAATAGCCTACTTCAGACAACAGAATCAGATCAAACTGATCATCAGGAAACTCGCCGGGAATACTCATTTGCCCGACGGTTACATGCGGATAAGCGGCCAGCCGTTTTCGAGCGGCCTTGAGCGGTAACTCACTGGCATCGACCGCCAGTAGATGATCGCACCGCGTTGCCAGCGACTCACTCAATACGCCAATGGAACAGCCAATTTCAAACACATTCGTGTACCTGTCCCTTGGCAAAGCGTCTAGTGTAGCCTGGTATTTATCCCGCTCATAAGGACTTGTTTCAAACGACCAGGGGTCTTCGTTGGCACGATAAACATCATCAAAATACGTGATGGGCAGACTGGAATCAGGCATGGTTAAGTTTGTTAAGAGTGCTCTTCTAAAAATAATTCTCTGGGTTTGTCAAAGTGCGTGAGTAGCTCCGGCGACAAATAAAAGGCCGTCGGGTCATCGTCAATCAGTCGGCTTACCTGTGAACGATGGGCGGCAATAGCCCTGTTACGCTGCGCTATGACTGACTCGATGGGTACGCACCAGACCAGCATCTCATCCGGTTTGGGCATATCCTGCTCATTCCCAAGCTCCCAAAGCCAGATCAGATACTCCAGTAAACGAGGCTTTGTTGGTAACTTCATCAGCGCAGCATTTACCTGTTGCCAGGACGCCCGATGGTCACGGTGCGGATCGCGTCGCCAGGGCACAAGCACTGATGTGGGCGAAAGAGTTAGCAGGAGGTTATGCATAAAATTAACCGATTCGGCAAAACCAGGGCTATCCGGCGTAGCGACCTGTGTATCTTTTTGCCGCATGAATATGGCGTTTTCGGCTTGCACGCCCAGCCGTTGAAGTGCTTCCAGGGCTTCGGCTTCGCGCACTTCCCGTAACCGTTCGGCCGGGTAGGCAGGTGAGTTTGGGTGCGACATCGTGCCGTCACTAATGAATAACACATGCACAGCGTACCCCTTTTGCCGTAGCAGGGCTATTGTACCGCCACACCCCAGCGATTCATCGTCCGGGTGCGGAGCAATTACCAGCGCATTGCCAATCTGGTCGAGATCGGCCATGCGTGCCAGAGTCTCTACATAGTGAGCTTTATCAACGCCAGAGATCATTCGCAGGTTGTTTAGTGTCAAGCACATACCGTCCAATATCCAGAATGGTTGCATCGGGAGCGGGTTGCCGTAGGTAAAAGGTTAAATCGCGGTGGATACGCTCAAAAGGCAGCGGGCGCATGAGTCCACGCGCCCCCACGGAGCGTTCGGCCAGAGGCATCACCCGCAGACAAATCTCTTCGATGGCCGTTCGGGTCATGTTGGCATAGGCAACGATTTTATCGGCTTCGCCCCCACTCGCCTGCCAGGCATCTGTTTTAACACCAGCGGCATTGATCCACTGATTTCCCGATTCAATGAGCCAGGCCATTTCGGCTAACCGCGTCCGTTGGAACGAATCGTCGGTACGGCCCATAGAGGCCAGAAATACCCGTGTTGCCTCGTACAGAGCCTCTGCTCCACCCAACTGCACAGCGGCAAAACGGATAGCTCCCCCACTAAAATACGGCTGGCGATAATAGTCATCGGGTTGCCCCAACAGGTCATTTTCGTCAAGTTCGATTCCCGTAAAATCAAGTTTATAGCTAATGGAAGCCCGCATGCCCAGCGGTTGCCAGAAACTATCGTCCTGCGGTATCGGCTTCACCCGTTCCGTTGGGATAATGCACATTTGCCACCCCTGTTTCTGAGCACCGAGTAGCTGACCCGTTACCAGTGGCCGTTGAATGCACCCTGCCCCAGAACAGAACGTTTTTGCCCCTTCCAGCCGATAGCGGCCCTGGCCGATGGCGTGAATTTTTACCCCGTCACCGGCCTGCGTATTCCAGACACTGAACAACCGTTTGTATTTTATTACATCGGCATACCAGGCTTCTTTCTGCGCCGGAGTGGCGTATAAATGAATCAAGTTCATGGCATTAATATGTCCTTCATAAACTCGTCCGACAGCCAGATTGGCGGCACCAATTCGTTTTAGTATGTGCAGTAACCGGTCGGATTTTGGCCGTTGACCATCAAGTTGACGATTCGGAAGAGTAACTTCCAGCAAACCGGCATCAGCTAACCAGCCAAATGCTGCCTCAGGAAACGTTTTATCCGTATCTGTTTGAGGGGCGGCATCGGCAATCTTTGTCAATAAGTTGTTCAGTTCGTCCGTTTCCAAGTCCACAGTCGACTTTATTGTAGAACCATTGGGGGGCATTGGTAAAAGCGTTTCCATACGTAGCTAAGCCATTGCAGGACGAATTGTTTTCGCTACTTATCGTACGAAATAGGCAAACCGAGGCTTATTTCAGAACAGATCGACGGATAAGGACCGTCCTGACTAAAGAAAGTTGAAAGCATTCCAGCAAGAGGCCCATTTTTTCCGTACCTTTGCGGGAAATTTGTCCGGTACTCATGGCTTCGTTTAACCCCGTCAAGATTTTTTCTGGCAGTCAATCAACTTATCTGGCAGAAAAAATTGCCCATTATTACGGTAAAGACCTAGGTGGTTATACCTGCCGACGGTTTAGTGACGGCGAAATGTCGCCCAGTTTTGAAGAATCGGTCCGTGGCTGCGACGTATTTCTGATTCAGTCAACACCTCCTCCGGGCGACAATTTGCTGGAGTTGTTACTGATGGTTGATGCAGCCCGCCGGGCTTCGGCCCACTACGTAACCGTAGTGATTCCGTATTTCGGCTACGCCCGGCAGGATCGTAAAGACAAACCGCGGGTGTCGATTGCGGCTAAACTGGTTGCCAACATGCTGGCTGCTTCGGGTGCTGACCGGTTGATGACGATTGACCTTCACGCCGGACAGATTCAGGGCTTTTTCGACTTTCCGGTCGACCATCTGGAAGGAACGTCGGTATTCGTACCGTATATCCGAAGCCTGAACCTGGAAAATCTGGTGGTAGCCTCGCCGGACGTAGGGGGTGCTAACCGCGCCCGGACGTTCGCCAAGCATTTCAACGCCGATATTGTGTTGTGCGACAAACACCGTAAACGGGCCAATGAGATTGCGTCGATGCAGGTTATTGGCGATGTTGAAGGAACCAACGTCGTACTTGTGGATGACTTGATCGACACAGGGGGCACCATGGCGAAAGCCGCCCAGATTATTATGGATAAAGGGGCTCTGTCGGTTCGGGCAGTATGTACGCACCCGATCATGTCAGGCAAGGCCCACGAAAACATTGCCAATTCGGTGCTGGACGAATTGGTCGTTGCCGATACGTTGCCGATGAAGCAACTTAATGACAAAATCAGAGTGCTGTCGGTGGCTGAGTTATTTGCCAAAGCCATAGGCCGCATTCGGGATCATGAATCTATTAGTTCATTGTTTATAAAGTATTAACCCAGT
>CAXTJJ010000283.1:0-8144 GCA_964244155.1 uncultured Spirosoma sp. | reverse complement strand
CGGTACGATCGACAACTTATCCTCGGCCGAAGATCCCTCCTGCGTCGGGATGACAAAAATTCAGCCTGGGCTACTCTTTGAATTAGCCGTTATTCACGTTAGAGTAAAAAATTAATACCCCAGCGTAAATCGCTTTTGAATAAACTGGGGTTGCTCGATCTCATCCAGAACGGCGACGGCTAAATCCGTCACTGAAATTTTACTTTCTCCATTTTCGTCAAAAACGGGCTGGTCAGTACCTAGCCGGAACGTGCCTGTGCGTTCACCAGGTGCCAGATTGATCGCCGGGCTCAAAAACGTCCAATCTAATATCGTGTTTTTCCGAAGGACGTTCAGGTAATCACGGGCGGCCGTAGCGCCTGCCTTCCACTCGGCCGGAAACTGGGGTGTATCGACCAGTTGAACCCCCGGCGCGGCTTCCAGACTACCCGCCCCACCAATGACCAAAAGCCGCTTAACGCCAGCCTGTTGCGTGCCTTTTTCGATTGCTTCTGATCCTCTCAGGAAGTCATCGTATAAATTTGGATTTGCCCAGCCAGCGTTAAAGGCGTTCAAAACGGCGTCGTGTCCCGCAACAAGCTGAGCCACAGTGTCAACGTCCTGCACATCACCCTGTTTTACGCTTAAGTTAGCGTGGGTGTTCGTAATTTTTTCAGGGTGACGAACAATGGCCGTTACTTCATGACCACGAGTCAAAGCTTCATCCAAAAGTGCTGATCCAACAAAGCCGGAGGCTCCAATAATAGCAAGTTTCATAGGCGTATGCAGTTAAAAATAAACGATTTATTGTAATAAAATATGTTACAGTTTTGGCTAAAAAAATTAGTCGAACCGACGACTAAAATCCTCGAGTGTGCTATCACCTAATTTCTGAACAAGGGCTTCTTCTGCTTCCTGATATAAACTGTCCAGGTGTTTGTTGATCTGTTTCCCGACGGGACAATTGGGATTAGGATCATTGCGGGAAGTCCCTAAAAAAGCCCCCTGACGTGTGGCCAGAAAAACGTCGGATACGCGAATTTGTCGGGCCGATTTGGCCAGTGAACTGCCCCCCTTCTTCCCCTCCCGACTAATAACCAGCCCGTTAATACGCAGGTTACTGATTTCTTTTCGGACAAGCACCGGGTTGATGTTAATACTACCCGCAATAAAGTCAGACGTTAACCATTCGCCATTGGCCTTGGCCAGTAGCGTCAGGATGTGCATCGATATAGCGAAACGTCCGTTCATTTGTGTAATATTTATTATTACAGATAACGGCCAGGAATAATTCCCGGTGCATCTAAAATTTTACATTTCTTTGGTGTTCTAATTTCGCTACGGGTTTCTTCGCAGCAGAAACAGTATACTAAGGGTATATGGGAGAACGGTACAGTGTACTATCGTGTAAACGCAATCGCATAGTATATGGATTACTTGTGATTGGAACCTTGCTTTTGGGATTGGGGTCAAGACACTTTTTTGGTGAAGTACCCTTTATAAAGAATTATGTTGGAGATGTACTGTGGGCACTCATGATCTATTTCGGTGTTGCCCTTTTGTTTAATAAATGGCCCGCCAGCGTTGTTGCGTTCGCAACAGTGGCTTTCTCCTTTAGTATAGAAATTAGTCAGCTATATCATGCACCCTGGATTGACGGTGTACGGGCTACCCGTCTGGGCGGATTGATTCTGGGTTTTTCATTCCTTTGGAGCGATTTGCTCTGTTACTGCCTTGGGGTGTTAATTGGGGTATTGGCCGACCGTTTTTCAGTGCCTGTTTCTTATCAGGGTGAATCAAAAAATATTGTCCATTGAATAGTATGAAAGAAAAAGGTCCCTTCATCGAGAAAGGACCTTTTTGCGTTATTAGTCTGAGACAACAATCAGAGGAGCAACCTGCTCGGGATCATTATCGGGCGATGCTTTTTTCTGTTTCAGAGCCTTCTTGGCAGCCTTTTTCAGGGTTACATCATATAAATCGGTTCGTCGATCTTTCAAAACCTGCACCGATCCATGTTCATGGAGCTCTTTCAGTAAACTCAAATCAACATCGGCAATAAGTACCATTTCAGTGTTGGTCGTGGCTTCGGCTTTCACGGCGTTGGTTGGGAATTGAAAGTCGGAGGGGGTAAATACCGCCGATTGAGCGTAGTTGATGTCCATATTCTGTACCCGAGGCAGGTTACCCACACAGCCGGAAATAGCCACATAACATTCATTCTCAATGGCTCTTGCCTGAGCGCAGTGACGCACGCGCGAATACCCGTTCTGGGTGTCGGTCAGGAAAGGAACAAAAAGAATCTGCATACCCTGTTGCGCCAGAATACGACCCAGTTCGGGGAATTCAACATCGTAACAAATCAGCATGCCAATTTTGCCACAGTCGGTATCAAATGCACGGATTTCGTATCCACCCACCATGCCGTAATGTTTCACTTCATTCGGTGTGATGTGAATCTTACGATATTCCTCAAAAGTGCCATCGCGTCGGCAGAGATACGCCACATTATACAGTTTCCCGTCATCGTCGACGAGTGGCATGCTTCCTCCCACAATGTTCACATTATAGGAAATCGCAAATTCGCAAAGTTTCTCGCGGACAGCTTCCGTAAAATCAGCCAGCTTCCGAATCGCCACCGGCTCTGGCAGGTCATTGAAATCGGCCATTAGGGGTGTATTGAAAAACTCCGGCAACACCATAAAATCGGCCCGATAATCGCTGACGGCATTAGCAAAGAACTCGACCTGTTCCAGAAAGGCGTTGAGGTTTTTGAACAAGCGCATCTGCCACTGGATAACGCCCAACCGGATTATAGAGTCAGTATGGGGGCGTTTGTCTTTTTCGGCAACATAATAGATGTTGATCCACTCCAGCAATGTCGCGTACTCCTTCGATTCCGTATCGCCGGGGAGATAGCCGCGAAGCACCTTGCGCACGTGGAAGTCATTGGAAAGCTGAAAGGTCAGTGTTGGGTCGTATATTTCTTTCTGTTTTACTTTAGCAATATACTCGCGTGGTGAAAGCTCATGCGAGTATTTGTTGTAGTTAGGTATACGCCCGCCTGCCACAATACCCTTCAGATTCAGTGTTTCGCACAGTTCTTTACGAGCGTCGTAAAGCCGCCGACCCAGGCGTAGGTCGCGGTAGTCGGGATGCACAAACACCTCGATGCCATACATGAAATCGCCTTCATCGCTATGCGTTTTGAACGTATAGCCGCCGGTAATTTCATGATACGTGTGGTTGTCGCCGAATTTCTCGTATTTAACCCGGATCGACAATGCACAGGCTACCACCTTCCCGTCGACCTCAACGCAAAACTGGCCTTCCGGAAAGATAGTGAGGAGTTTATTGATTTTACTTTTCTCCCAGTAATCGCCCCCGATCCCGCTATATACTTCTATCATGGCCTCTTTGAGGTCGTGATAATCTTCTTTCTGTAATGTTCTGGTTTGAATATGCATCGTGTCGGAACCGGGGTTTTATCAAGATTTAAAGGATTTTTCAAGATTGTCAAAAGACAATTCAGAATTTTTCTGTAGTTATCTTGCCTAATCCTTTAAATCTTGTGAGAATCCCGGTTAAGAAGAGTTTCCATTTCTGCCAGCATCTCATCCGTAAAATCCAGGTGCGTGACAAAGCGCACCAGATGTTTCCCGAACGTGATCCCGCGAATACCTTTAGTTTCTAAGGTTTTAACATAATCTGCGGCCAGGATGGTTTCGGGAAGCCGGAAAATGACAATATTCGTGTCGATGGGAAGTATCTCTTCAACTTCAGGCAAACGTTCGAGCATCGCACCGATTTTTCGGGCGCGGGAGTGGTCCTGTTTCAGTCGATCAACATGATGGTCAAGGGCATAAATACCCGCTGCCGCCAGAAATCCGGCCTGTCGCCAGCCACCACCCATCAGCTTCCTGAAACGTCGGGCCTGACGAATAAAATCGGCTTTGCCAAGCAGGAGCGAACCCACCGGACACCCAAGCCCTTTGGACAGGCAGATGCTTATTGAATCGAATAGTTGTCCGTAAGAAAGGGTTGGCTCTCCTGTTTCAACAAGCGCATTGAACAGCCGGGCGCCGTCCAGGTGTAAAATCAGGCCGTTTTCATCGCAGCGTTTTCGTATCGCTGCAATTTCGGGTACGGTATAGTAACAGCCCCCACCTTTGTTGACGGTATTTTCCAGTACCACAAGTCTGGATATAGGCTTGTGCGGGTCGGCAGGATTGTAAATATACTCGCTGATGAGGTCGGGGGTAAGTTTGCCATTTTGACCATGGGCCAGGCTTACAGACGCCAGCGCATTGACCGAAATGCCACCACCTTCGTATTGGTACACATGCGAAAGATAGTCGCAGATCACATCATCGCCGGGTCGAGTATGTGTGCGAATCGCAAGTTGGTTGGTCATGGTCCCCGATGCACAGAATAGAGCGGCTTCCATGCCAAACAAAGAAGCAGCTTTCGCTTCAAGGGCGTTTACTGTTGGGTCATCGCCAAGGACGTCGTCGCCAAGTTGAGCAGAAAACATAGCCTCGCGCATAGCGGGCGTAGGTTGTGTAACGGTGTCGCTACGGAGATCAATAATCATTCGTTGATTAATCAGGCTGTATGAAAAGGCAAGTTAAGGACAGACTCCGTTTCTGGCGGAATGGTTTTGTAATTTTTGCGAAACGGCTTAAACGCATGTATAAATTATCGCGCGAAATGGTGTCAAATTCTCACGATTATATTGCTTTTGCGCCACTTACTACTATTTTTGAGCAACCTTTTTCACAAAATTCCGTCTCACGTTAGCATTCTAAATTTAGTGCCAGTACTAACCTTCAGCCTTACCTATGTTTACAAACAAAACACCCTGGGTCATCCTTCTTATTCTGTGGATGATCGGCTCTACCTGGTGGCATGTCTGCAAAATAAAGCAGCTATGTGGAAATGATGCTCAGCCAGTAACCGTATCGGCTGATTCTACACTCCATACACCGTCAGTGAGTACGCCTGGATTTACCATTGCTGATGAAGACTACTTTCACCTGAATTTTCCCGGCAATTTTAGCTTTGCCAGATCGGGGGCCAATGCTAATATGAATTCACTGGGTGGTTCCCTTGGTTCAATGGTTACGTATCTGAAAGTCAGCCCAGGACGGACCCTCGAAATTGTCGGCTATTATTCGAAAGGAGAAACCAATACGACCACATTCCCAAATTTAGGTCTGGCCCGTGCGGAGGGTATCAAGCAATATCTGGTTCAACAGGGAGTGCCGGCCTCCTCGCTAACCACAACAGGAGTCGAGCGTGAACTTCCTCTAACAGCTAAAGGCGATTCGCTCCTTGGAGGTCTTGACTTTGTCTTCGCAGGACTAACGGAAACGCCCGTTACAGATTCAGTGACAGCCCCGACGCCGGTTACTCTTGCCGAACCAACGACTGAAAAAGAACTGGCTGCGAGTCAGAAATTCACGTCGGTATTCAAGCCAATTGATCTGTATTTCCCTCTTGGTGAAGCCAACTACATCAAAACTGATGAGACAAAGAAATTTTTTGAGGAAGCGACCAAATACCTATCCGAGCATAAAGACAAGAAACTTCTGCTTACGGGCCATACCGATAATTCTGGTCCCGACGAGGTGAATATGAGGCTCTCACGTGATCGCGCCAATCAGGTAAAATCTAAACTTCGTAAATCGGGTATAGAGTCAGACCAGATTGCCGTTGAAGCCAAAGGAGAAACAGAACCGAAGGCCGATAACAGCACGATGTCTGGCCGGAAAGCCAATCGTCGGGTAACTGTCGTTGTTGAATAATCTATGTTCGAACTAAAATTAATTTACTGACTTTCTGCCCAGGCCAAGGATCAGTAAACGCCAACACTATAAATTCTTACCATTATGTTTGATATGAATCCCCTAAACGTACCTGATGCGCAGCTGCAGCAACTAATTATGCTGGTGGTAGCGGGTATTTTGGGCTTTATTATTGGGTATGCATCCCGGCAGCGCACGATTCGCCAACTTGAAGACGACCTAGCCAGCACAGAACAAGATGTAGAGGATTGCTATCGGAAACCCAAAGTGGCTGTGAGCAGTACGGACAATGAAGAAACGATTGTATTAAATCGGATAGCTGCCCGTGCCGGTGAAATTAATTTTAACCGGATTGGTATAGCTACGGCGACCAATGCCGATGACCTGAAAGTTATTGTTGGAGTTGGCCCATTTCTGGAGAAAAAGCTGCATGCTATTGGCATCTATACATTCCAGCAGATAGCCAATTTCAATGAAGAAGACATAGATCAGATAAATGACCTGATCGAGTTCTTCCCGGGCCGTATTGTTCGGGATAATTGGGTTGGTCAGGCCGTTGAATTGGCTAAAAAGAAATAAAAAACATAAACCAGAATCCTATCATGTTTGGATTAGATCCCCTTAGTCAACCGGTGGCCATCACCGAAATACTGCTTCTGCTGGCTCTAGCTGCCTTTGTTGGCTGGCTGTTGGGCCGCCTGGTCCTGAGCGGTCGGACCAAATCTCTGCGTATCTCACTTGCAGATAAGGAAGCCGAGTTAGCAAACTGCCGTCAGTCGAAAACGGTTGCGCGTCCTTCTGTTGGTACGCCAACTGCTCCTGTTTATACGACGCCCGCGCCGGTTGCTATAGCTCCTGCGGCCTTTGTTCATGCCGATCCTCTATTGCCTGCCTTCTCAACCGACGATACTCCCGAACTGATTGACGAAGAGATAACTATTCCCTCCACCAGTTCGTCGCTCGATGTGCCCGTGGCAGAGACACCGCCCATCGCACCGCCTGAAACACCGGTAGTAGCCACGAGCACTCCCTTCAATTCAGAAGCGGCAGTACTGAACCGTATCGCTGCCCGCTCCAGCGAAGTTAACTTTGACCGGATTGGACGTGCCAGCGCTACTGAAGCGGATGATTTGAAAGACATTGTCGGGGTAGGGCCTTTCCTGGAGAGGAAACTACATAGTTTAGGTATATACACATTCAGGCAGGTCGCCAATTTTACAAAAGAAGACGTCGATAAAGTTAATGAACTGATTGAATTTTTTCCCGGTCGTATTGAGCGAGATAACTGGGTTGAACAATCAAAGGTATTCTATGACCGTAAATACGGAAAACAGAGTTGACCAGTTAGGGCAACTGTAACGAAAGGGTCTGGTCAATTGACCAGACCCTTTTATGTATATTCTGTTAAAATACTACTAACACCCTGAACAACCGGTTTGGTAGGCAGATCAACGATTTGCAGACTTTTTAGTACGCACCGGAGTACTGCTCAATACCGTCGTTCTGCCCGATTGGAAATAGTCACACATAGGCTGTAAAACACATTCGTGGCATTTCGGATAATACCAGGTACAAACCCGTTGGCCATGCCAGTAGAAATGTTTGTGAAAATTGAACAGTTGCAGAGCGTCCTTTGGTAGATAAGCCAATAAGATAGAATGGGCCTTTTCGGCGCTTACCTTTGGTCCGATAAGCCCCAGCCGTTGTGTGACTCGATGAACGTGTGTGTCGATTGGCAACACCGGTTTGTGAAATTTGAACAGAAGAAGAAGCGTAGCTGTCTTTAAGCCGATACCGGGTAAAGCAGTTAACCAATTCATCGCTTCTTCGGTCGATAAGTCGCCCAGAAAATCAATGTTGGCCTCACCTCTTTCCCGAATGAGATGGGTCAGCAGATTCTGGATATATGGGGCTTTAATTTCAGGGTAATTGGCTGTCTGTATAGCGTCAATCAATTCGGGGAGGGGAGCGTCACGAACCTGCTCCCAGCTTGGAAACCGCTTGCGCATGGTGACATAGGCGGTCATTTCATTCGCATGTGTAGTGCGGTGCGACAAGATGGTCCCAATCAGTTCATGCATCGGATCGGCGTATCCCTGAACTTCCTGAATGCCATACGCCTGATTGAGTCGCTCATGGGCGTCAAGCGTTTTAGCTGCTAAACTGGGACTGGATTGCATACGAAAAAGACCGGGCTGAACATACATTAGATATGCCTGTTCAACCCGGTCTTAGCAAGAATGTTTGTGTCAGATTTAATCCATGAGTATCTATCTAGTTTTTAGCGAACCTCGAACTCTGTTCAAAGTAAAACAGTGCCCGAAATGTCACTCCTTATGTTGGAGTTAATCGGGCACT
>CAXTJJ010000282.1:0-8155 GCA_964244155.1 uncultured Spirosoma sp. | reverse complement strand
CGTAACGGAGACTCTAGAGTTAAACGGATAAAAAAAGATAGTGGGATTTACTATTACTATTTGACAAAAAATAAACAGAATATAGAAATTGAAATTTTAAGTGGAGATACAGAACAGACAAAACCAACTAAAACAAATAAATTAAAGGCTTACGAAGAAAGGGATTTACACAAACTTTTATGCAGTTATTTGAAAAATACAGATACATATTCAAAAACAATATTTCACGAGCAATCAAACGGAAAAGATAACAATCAAATTTGGACACATCCTGATATGATTGGTATTAAGTTTTTAAACCTTCAAACAAAAGCAAGTCAAAATTTTCTAAAATCAATTAATAGGGTTGACACTTTTAAATTAAGTTCATACGAACTTAAAAGAGAGATTAATAGCGACAGCGAACTTAAAAAAGCATTTTTCCAAGCGGTTTCAAATTCAAGTTGGGCGAATTATGGTTATTTAGTTGCATTTGAGTTTAGCGACAGTTTGAATGAAGAAATGGCAAGATTAAATCAATCATTCGGAATTGGAATTATTGAGCTTAACGCAAACTCATATCAAAGCAAAGTACTATATCCATCTATTGCCCGCGATTTAGACTTTAAGACAATTGACAAACTATGTAAGATGAATAAAGAGTTTGAAAAGTTCATCGAACAAACTGAGAAACTTATGACTGCAAGCGAAAAATACATTTCAGGAGCTGAAAAAGAACTTGACGAATTTTGTGACAAATACTTCGCAAGTGATAGAGAAGTTGAAATTTATTGTCGAGAAAAATATATACCGACAAATGAGGAATGAATAAGACCCCTTATTAAAACTTTAAATTAACAGCCCCAGTCATAACCAAACCAGGGCTTTCTTATAAAAAAATACAACATCAAAGGTGTGACATTTTTATAAGTAAGCCCTGTTACCTGAACCCTTCTAAAAAAAATGAAAAACCCTTCCCCATCTCCCCTATTTTGTTGGACAGTTCTTTACCCAAATACAGAAGGGGCTACGTTTGACTTTGACTATTATACCCAAAAGCTGATTCCTGAATATGTCGCCATATTGGGCGATAACTGCGTGCAGTTTGAAGTTCGGAAAGGGCTGGCAACTCCGGGAGCATCGGCCCCTAATTTCGTTTGTATCGCCAGTTTTTGGCTCACATCGGGCGAGGCATTCCGCGCGTCGATGGCGGATGAACGCATGAAGGTTGTCATGGAGAGAATCTTTGCTTTTACTGATATAAAGTCAATTCGGCAATTTGATCAGATAGTAGCTTAGTTCATGTTGGAGTGAACACCGATAACCAGAAAAACCAGATATGGAAAAATCAAAATCTATAGCGGGTATAATTGGTCCAACATTGACAGTGATGGTGTTGTCTGAGTTAAAAATATGGAACCCCACGCTTTACGACGCCCAAATTGTTCCGCTGGTTTATCTATCCGGCGCATTGTTGTTTGTAGCGGGTTTGTACATAGTTCGCCAGCATAATAGTTGGCTATGGGGATGGCAAACTAAACTATACGTAAGTTTAAAGAAACTGACAGCACATCAAGCAAATCAATCCAATTGGCATTTTGGCCTGGCTTTATAGCGTCCCCCAACATAGTAAGTTCTATTTCCAGATTGATTTGGCAGTGTACAGTTTAATATCCTTCACCTCCACGCGATTACCCCAGACGTGAAGCCCTTGTTTGTCAGTCGAAACTGGCTTCCGTTCCATCGAATATGAATACGCTCCTCCGTCGATGAAAACCTCTATGGATGTCCGGTCAACAAAGATGTCGGCAGTTATTTCCATGCTGGTCATGTTTTCGGGCGAATAAAAAACACCGTTCACCAGATTGGCATTCATGTCGTAATCCAGTAACCGCTGCCCCAACAGGGTTAAGCCCGCACTTGTTGCGTGCGATAATTTAAGAGTTGCTTTCACCCGGAACCGGTCGGCGGGTGCAAACGATTTCAACTTCTCATTGGCCTCCTCTTCAGATAGAGACGCCCATTGCTGAACCGGCTCAAACAGTTGCTCTGTTTCTTTAATCGGAACACTACTTAGGCGCAGGCCGTTTTTAGTCGTGCGGAGGGTCAGTTCTGTTGGCAGAAGCATCATGTTGTTGAAGGGCATTCCGGGTTGTTGTACCCGGCCCCAGCCAATCTGAATGCGCCGGGGATCGCTTTCGGGCATGTTACCAAAGGTTTGCGGGGCGTAGATCGTCCCGGTCGTGTAATAGTGTTTGCCCGATTCGGGGGTGAAGGTTTTCCCGTCGAACGAGCCGATCATGTAGGTGGTCGATGCGCCATACATTACCCATTTTGTCTTGCTTCTGTCGCCATCAATGGGCAATTCGAATAAGTCAGGACATTCCCAGAAACCCGTTACGTGGCTTTCATACGTCCACTGTTTCAGATTTTTCGAGGTGTAGATCGAATGGCCGTCGCGTTCATTGAGCACCATAACCCAATGATTACCCGGTTTGTACCAGAACACCCTTGGATCACGCGTATCTTTGCTGTTCCATTTCGCTTTCGAATCAATCAGCGGATTTTTGGCATACTTTGTCCAGGTACGGCCTTTATCCAGACTATAGGCCATGCACTGGATTTCTTTTTCCGGGTTGTCCACCGTATAAAAGGCAATCATAGCTGGCATATTCCCTTTGTTAAAACCAGCCGTATTGGCGTAGTCGATCACGGTTGAGCCGGAGAACATGGTGCCCAGACTATCGGGGGACAAGGCATCGGAGAGTTCATCCCAATGAACCATATCCCGGCTCACGGCATGTCCCCATGACATATTTTCCCAATCGCGCTCGTAGGGGTTATGCTGATAAAATAGATGGTATTCACCATCATAAATTATCATGCCATTGGGGTCATTGATCCAGCCACGGCGAGTCGAAAAGTGATATTGCGGACGGTTCCTCTCTTTGTAAAGCGAATCCTGACCGGCAATTTTATCATCCTGGTATATCTTTCTCAACCCTTCCGAATCGCCCGTATAGCTGATGGTAATGGTTTTTCCCTGAAGAGCCGTCATGTCGCAAAACACCCAATAATCGGGTTTACCGTCCGCTAACCTGATCTTGAATGAGCGTTCCGGCTTGTCATGGACCCGAAACTGCATCGTGCCCCTATTTTGGGTATGCGCAACAGGCAGATTCAGGTAGCGCTTGGTAATTGTCAGGGAGAGCTTCCGGGATTGGCCTGAACAGGTGCCGCACCCGACCAGGACGGTCAATGCGATGCATGCAAAAGCTGATTTCATTCGATTAGCGTAGTTACTGGCTTAAGTATAATAGGCATAAATTATACTTTGCGGGTTTGTACAACGGCATGGCACAAACCCGCCCAGCAGCGTTTATAACTACACACAACCTCCCTGAAAAGAAGCTGTCTACCTCAGAAGCACTCAGGGCTCGACGCTGTAAAATAAACCAGTTTACGAATCTAAAAGGCTATGAAGGCATTAATAAGATATCCTCCCATTGCGCCTGTAGCTTTTTGATGGGTTCTTTGAAAGACATACCATCAAAAATCTCGATAGGCAGAACCATGGTTTTTCTATTGCTATCCAACACGCGTACATTACTTAATTGCCACCCTTCCTTAACCAGCCCGGTCAACATTTCCAGGCCTGATTCCAAATCAGGGCCACCATACGTACAACTTTGAGATCGACCATTTCCTTTATTGCCTAAGAACAAGAATAATAGCATAATTTATTCGCGTTAAACAAGTTGCGGTAGTTTATATGCAAGTACAATATATTCAGCAAAATATACACCTACCTTTTAATATATTTATCAATAAAGATTACTAATAAGGAGTTATTGAGAAAATATAATGGTACTTATTACTCAATTTCCAGTTCTCACAACTGTTTCTTAGATATATTACCCAACATATTAGCTCCCTACAGCACGAAAATCGACCCACTGTTTCTCACCGGCGAATCAACACGCCCGGATGGGCACCCGTGGTTTTTTGCCCCTGATACACCAGTTGTCCAGCCACCCAGACGGCTTCAATACCCGTTGACAGGGCTTTATTGTCGCCAATACGGGCATTATCCTTCACCGTGTTCGGATTGAGCAGAACCAGATCGGCGTAGTAACCGGGGGCGATCAATCCTCTGTTTTTCAGGCCAAGATGCTCAGCGGTCAGACTGGTCATTTTTTGAATAGCGGTTTCGAGCGTCATAATTCTCTGATCGTGCACGTAGCGACCTAACACCCGAGTAAACGCGCCGTATCCGCGTGGGTGCCCATCATTGGCCCCGTCAGAGCAGATATTTGTGTGAGGCCAGTTCAGGAAATTCGCCACGTCGGGTTCATCCATTGACTTCCCCATAATGGCCTCAACGCCCCCGGCATCAGGATTCTTTCTCGAAAATTCAGCCGCTTCAGCTACCAGCCCCATAAGCGTCTGGGCAGGTTTTTCCTTACGAATTGTAGCTACTTCGCCAACTGTTTTCCCCGCGTATGCCGGGTTGGCGGCAAAGCGCACCAGTACCGATTTTGAGGGATCGAAAAGCTGGTTGGTAGCAAATTCAGCACTGGCCAGATTGGAATAATCCCGTTTAGGAAACAGTACCCGCAAGGTCGAATTCCAGTAGTCGTAAGGATAGCAATCGGCGGTAATGTTTACCCCTTCCGTGCGGGCCTGCTCCAGTTGGGCCAGTAGGTGCGCCGACTGCCCCCATTTTTCGCGCAGGGCAATTTTGAGGTGCGAAATCTGCACCGGCATCTTCGTGATCCGGCCAATCTGGATAATCTCATCCACTGCATCGTCGAGCGAGATGTCTTCACTGCGGATGTGGCTCATATACCGTCCACCCGAATCGGCGGCTACCTGCGCCAGTTGGATGACCTCGTCGCGGCTGGAGAAAAAAGCCGATTCGTACTCAAGGCCGGTCGATAACCCCAGTGACCCCTTCCCCAACTCAGCCCGAAGCAGGGTTTTCATGCGGGCCAGTTCGGCCGGTTTAGAGGTACGGTAAAGTCCGTTTGCGCCCATCACCTGCTGCCGAAGGGTTGCCTGACCGGTGTAGGTCGCAATGTTGATGGCTACGGGTTGCCGTTTCAGCATTGCCTGCAAAGTATCCATCGAATAGCTACCCCCATCCTGACCCGACACAAGGGTTGTAACGCCTTGGTTCACAACGGCTGGCGCATCCGGCTGCTCACTCAAACCCGATACGTGGTGGCTATGGCTGTCGATAAAGCCGGGGGCCAGCACCAGCCCTTGCCCATCAGTTACGGACTCATTCGGGAAAGGCGTCAGGTCGCCGATTTCCCAAATCCGGTCGTTCTGGAGCCGTACCGATGCTTTACGAGCCGCTATACCCGAACCATCGATGAGCTGAATGTTGGCAATCAGTTTGGTTTGGGGTAGTTCAGTAGGTTTACCTTCCAGAATCTCACGAGCGATGCGTCGGGCCCACCCATTGCTCCCGTTGCTCAGTACGATCAGCGTTTCCTGTTTATCGGCATACCGAACAATCACATTCAGAAAGCCTACCCAACTGCCGGTATGCGCCAGAATCTTTCCGTTATCGTCAATGAACCAGCCAAATCCATAGGGAAAGGTGCTTTTATCGTTTAGTTTTACCGGCGTGATAGCTTCGCGAAAGGTACTGGCTTTAACCAGTTTCTCCATATTTAACGCCTGCTCCCAAACCAATAAATCCTCAACTGTCGAATACACGTTCCCATCACCAATGACGCCATCCAGCCGGATCAGGTCGTTGGGCCAGTTTTTCCCGTCCTCCCGTTTGAACCCATACACCCGATTTCGGGGCTTCGTGCTGCTATTGAGGTAATAGACATAGGTGTTTTTAAGCTTTAATGGTTTCACGATCTGCTGGTCAAAGAACCGCTCAACGGGCATACCCGACAGAGTCGAGATAATCGACCCCAGCAATACATAGCCCGTGTTGCAATATCGCCATCCCGATCCGGGCCGAAACTCAAGCGGAGGCTTATGTTCCTTCAGCAACTGAATCATGCCCCCGTTGGTGAGCGTATCGAGTGGCCCGGTATATCGTTGCGCCAGATCAAAATACTCAGGCAGGCCCGAGGTGTGTGTCAACAGGTGCCGAACGGTGATGGTATCATAGGGAAAATCAGGCAGGTAGGTTCGCACCAGCGCGTCGTACTTAAGCTTTCCCCGTTCCTGCAACTGCATAACCATCATAGCGATAAACTGCTTTGAGATAGAGGCCAGATTGAAAGCCGAGTTCGATGTAAGGGGTTCGTTGGTAGTGATGTTGGCCGTACCGAAGGCTTTTTTGTAGCGGGCGGTTCCTTTTTCGGCTACCAGCACTACACCATTGAACATAGCACGCTCATGAAGCAGCGTCAGGGCAGAGTCCAGCGTTTTCAGACGAACAGCTAAGGGCTTTGTGACCGGTTGAGCCTGAACCGGAAGCTGTGCACTTAGAAAACAAATCAGTAAATACGTAAAACGGTGAATCATATAGCTGGCTGGAATTTTATGTCAGGTGGGTTTCTGTAGCGCAGCACTTCACACTACAAAAGCGCATACGGTACGTTGCAAGTGGAGTCTGATGACTATATCCAAATTAGCAGGAAAGCTGGATCTGTGCCTAAGTACGCCCGTTCTGCAAGGGCAATATCAATTGATTATCAGGGATTGAAACGCTGTTTGAATAAGTTGATGGGATCAACTAAAAAGAGAATAATATTCGCTCCTTTTAGAAAATGTCCCATAATGTTTGGAAAATCATTCAATTATAGGAATAAAAATATACTTTTAACCTACAAATAGGATAAATAGGCGTAACTACAAAATGACTACTCAGGCTATTCTGCTTACTGATGGTTTATTAACCACCACAGATGCTAAAACCGCCCACGGTCTGATTCGGGGTACGGAACGCTACTCGGTTGTGGGTGTGATTGATGCGCCCACGGCCGGACAGGACGCGGGCACCGTACTCGACGGCAAAGTTAGAAACATACCCATTTTCGCATCCGTTGACGACGCACTTTCGAAACTCAATGCTGTGGCTTGTGCCATTGTCGCGGTGGCTACCAGCGGGGGTGTTTTGCCCCCCAATATGCTTTCCGACATTAAATTGTGTCTCAAAAATGGGCTTTCGGTTGTGAATGGGCTGCATGAATTTCTGAACGACAAACCCGAGTTGGTCGCCCTGGCGAACCTGTATGGTGGGCAGTTGATTGATGTCCGACGGCCTAAACCAAGACATGAACTTCATTTCTGGACGGGCGAGATCAATGATATTACGGCCCCCATCATTGCGGTCATGGGCACCGACTGTGCCTTGGGTAAACGTACTACTACCCGCCTGATTCGGGAGGCCTGTAATCGGCACGATCTGAATGCCCAGATGATTTACACGGGGCAAACGGGCTGGCTGCAAGGCGGTAAGTATGGTTTTGTATTCGACTCAACGCTCAATGATTTCGTCTCTGGCGAACTGGAACATGCCTTGGTTTCGTGCTGGCGTGAAACCGGGGCGGATGTGCTGCTTATCGAAGGGCAGGCTTCGCTTCGCAACCCCAGCGGCCCCTGTGGTTCCGAGTTTTTAGTATCAGGCAACGCCCGCCATGTGGTATTGGTTCATGCGCCCAAACGAACGTATTACGATCATATTCCAGCCTGGGGGCGTATTCCGTCCGTCGACTCGGAAATTGCGTTGATTCAGTGTTATGGCTCATCGGTTATTGCACTGGCCCTCAACACCGAAGGGTGTAGCCGCGAAGAAGCGTTTGCCTATCAAAAACAGTTTTCGGATCAGTTGGGCATTCCGGTTTTGCTCCCGCTCGAAGAAGGTGTAGAGGCTATTTTACCCATCATTCACACCTTAATCCCTACGGCCCATGCGCATTAATGCCATCCGCGCTTATCGCCGAAATCTCGCCCTCACCAAGCCGTACACCATTGCCTACCAGACGACCTCGGAGGTGGAAAATATCTTCGTTGAGATTGAACTGGAAAATGGTATGATCGGCTTAGGCGCGGCTAACCCCGACCCGGAGGTTGTGGGTGAATCGCCGGAGCAGACCTTTCAAAATCTGCAACACGAATGGACAGCGAGTCTGGTTGGCCGCGACATTCGCGGCTTACATGAATTGATTGACGATGTCCGTAACCAGTTCCCCAATGCCCC
>CAXTJJ010000281.1:0-8175 GCA_964244155.1 uncultured Spirosoma sp. | reverse complement strand
GCCAAAGTTTGAAAACGAGGCAAACTGATTTTTACTGTCCATCGCCGAAACGGTAAATACATTGGTGTGATTCACACGTGCGGGCGAATAATTGTCACTGTTTTTTCCGTCATTACCAGACGCGATGGCAAACAGAATGCCTGCATTGGCAGCCTGTGTTATGGCCCGGTCTAGCGTTGTAGATGTGCCTTCGCCCCCTAAACTCAAGTTGACAACATCACCCGCTTTCCCATTTTGGAAAACATAATTTACCGCCTGGATAATCCCGGAAAGCCGTCCCTCACCATCTTCGTCAAGCACCCTTAGGGAAACCAGGGTTGCTCCGGAGGCAATGCCTGTTACACCGATGGTATTATTTTTAGCCCCAATGATACCCGCTACGTGTGTACCATGCCCATTTTGATCATCGGCCGAGGTTTGCCCGCTCACGAACGATCGGCTACGTTCAGTATCTACATTCAGGTCTGGGTGATTCAGTTGAATACCGGTATCAATAATCCAGGCCGTTTTTGTAGTCTGTAAATCACCCCGTCCATAGCCCGTCTGTTGAATATTCCAGGGTAAAGTTGTGGACGTTGTTACGTCAACGCAGTTACACATCGACATGACCCGGTCGGGCTCGATAAGCATTACGGATGGATCTTGCTTTAATTTCTCCGACTCGCTTTCGGTTAAGTGGGCCAGGAAACTGGTTTGTTCGCCGGTTGCCAGCACATCGACTTGCGGATTGGCAACCGAATACCTGGTTAGTAACTGTTCAGCAAGGGATTCTGTGGCGGCAGCGCGTGCGCCAGGAGCAACCGGCAGCGTTTGCGTGGGTTGATATGTAACGATGTAAGCACCTGTAATGGCCGTACCGTTATTGGAAGAGGCTTTTACCAGACAATCGGCCGAAATACTGGTTGGTTCAACACTACTATCGGTTTGGCAACCGAGTAAAATACTGTTAAATAGAGCGAAATTGATTAAAGTCGCAATGGAGAAAAAATGGCGCATGAGCACGTACGAAATAGACAAATGTAAAAACTATCAATCGTAGAGAGTCACGCCATGCATCAGTATAGGATTGGTTCTGATAGAGTATACGCCTGAAGGCAGCGGGTCGTTGCGCAGTTTCTTATATAACGATTATTTTCTATTGATAAGTGTAAGATAGACAACGCGTCCAGCCGCCGGAAATCGGGTTTCGGCAATGGGTTGTCCGTAATGCTGGTAAAACTGAGCGACTTGCGCTGGTGATAATAAATCGACGTACAAATTGATGCCTGCGAATTTGTTCTTCCGAAGGAATGTGTCCAGAAACTGCCAGTCCTGATCAGTGAATGCACGTTCGGGCGTAAGTAATTGTGGCCAGCCATCGCGCAAAAAAGGTTTAATCTGATCGGGGTGGAGCCGCCCGAAGTATTGTCCTACACCACTTTTGTCATAAAATCGCCTGAATGTAAAAACGGCATTCTGTTGCTTATAATAGGGACATAGACCTTCCTTGTCGCCAACGCCATTGGCACCAATGGTGCAAAACGGCCAGTCGAGTACTGCCTCGCCCGGTTGTTTTTGCACAACAGCACAATACCGAAGTAAACTTCCCGATGCCACATTGACCCCAACACCCAGCCGTAGCGAATAGCCCGTATACCATTCCATGCCCATTAAGGCGATCAACAGGACACAAAGTAACCGGGCGGGAACACGGGTAGGCCATCGAACAGGGAGAGCTAACAGTACCAGCAAAACTGGATAAATCAAACTGGCTCGTCCGCCATGCCGATTGAAGCTAAACCAGGGAAAGATTTTCAGGGTTGGCACCAATACCGGATGATACAAAAGACAGAGTACCAGCATGCCCGCCACGGGTAGCCAACGGGCTATATTGTGCCGGAATGGCCACCAGCCAACACCAGCAAGTAGGGTTAAATACAAACCCGGACTGCCTTGTCCGTAACTTTCAAACGTATCGTGAAACCATTGCTGATAAGGAATCGAATAACTATCAATGCCCGGTAAATGCGGTAGCAACAGCCTTGCCGGATGCGACCAGGCGGGTAGTTCAGGAACGAGTCCAAAATCGAACTGCCAGGCTGTGAAGGCAATTTGAAGCGTTAAGGGCAGATAAAGCCAAAGGCTGAGCACGACCAGTCCAATCAAACGTATGGCCATGCCTCGGTGCTGACGCCATTCATCACGTATGTAGGCCGATACACGCCCCGGCCATTCTCTGATTGTTGGATATTGCTGATGCAAACTTACCAGTAGAACAGGCACGACAAGAGTCGTAAACATCAACGCGAACCCAGCCACGTACGCAAGCTCCTGGCCCAATACCTGAATATGCAACCACACCCAACCCACCAGAAAAGAAAGAGAAGTTCGTTGTCGATCAAGTACATTCAACAAAAGCCTGTGTGTAGCAACCATGCAAAGAACAGTCCAGTGAGCTACGCATACGTTCATATGGATTGGGAATTTCCAGAGAGCGTAGAAGTTGAAAATGGAGACAACCAACCCGGCGACGAAGGATTTTGCAACACCAAAGCGGGAACGTAACAAGATAAACGTGCCAGTGGCCGTGACCACCAGACTATATACATAGTAATATTGCAGGTACGGTCCTGGGCCGTCAAACAGCCATCGGCAAAACCCATACCAATAGTCGCGCTCGAGCCCCCAATCTAAAAAAACCTGATTCGTGCCGTAAGGAAAAAACGTTTGGGTGGTAGTTAGATTGAGGTGGGGGAATGGAAACAGCTTGAGGTTCTTACTGAAAAAATATCCCACATATTCATACTGATCGGTATCGTTGCCATCGGAGAGCGGATGGCTGAAGTCGCCTACGACCCAACAAGCCAGAACGGCGATCAGGATGCCTAACGCGACTGTCCAACCCCAATCTAGCCGGGACGAACGAATGGTAAGCGGATTCTTTGTCGACGATGAATGGGGAGGACTAACTTGATTCATTTGAGGGTTTTGTGCAGACATCGACAGTGAGGATAAGCAAAAGTCTTCTTAAACGGCTATTTTTGCAAGAAAACGAGTGATGTGGCTGCATTGCCGCACCTAAATTGAGCGAATCAGGCGGCTTTCCGGCCGCACTACTATTATGGCCGACTATAACCACCGTGAGACCGAACAGAAATGGCAACGGTTTTGGGATGAACATCATACCAACAAACCCGCAGAAAAAACAGATAAACCGAAGTACTATGTCCTGGATATGTTCCCCTACCCATCGGGGGCAGGGTTGCATGTAGGGCACCCGCTGGGGTACATCGCTTCGGATATCGTTTCGCGTTACAAACGGCTGAAGGGCTATAATGTACTGCACCCAATGGGCTTCGACTCATTTGGACTTCCGGCCGAACAGTACGCGATTCAGACGGGCCAGCACCCGGCCGTAACGACCGAAGCGAACCTTACCCGCTATATCGAGCAGCTAAAAAATATTGGCTTTAGCTACGACTGGAGTCGGGAGGTGCGCACGTCCGACCCATCGTACTACAAGTGGACACAGTGGATTTTTATGGAACTGTTCCGTTCCTGGTACAACAAAGAAACGGATAAAGCCGAACCAATCGACACACTGCTGGCCAAGTTTGCCGCCAATGGTACAAACGGCGTACAGGCTGTTTGCGACGACAACGTTACCTCGTTCTCGGCTGATGAATGGAACGCCCTATCAGAAACGGAACAATACGCTATTTCGCTCCAATACCGGCTTACCTACCTTGCCGACGCGGTTGTGAACTGGTGCCCGGCTCTGGGAACGGTACTGGCCAATGACGAGGTGAAAGATGGCGTCTCTGAGCGGGGCGGTTATCCGGTTGAACAGAAACTGATGCGACAGTGGATGATGCGCATCACCGCCTACGCCGACCGCCTGTTGACAGGCTTGGACACGATTGACTGGACCGAATCGCTGAAGGAGCAACAACGGAACTGGATCGGAAAATCAGTGGGAGCGAGCGTGCGGTTCGAGGTTCACGGTTTACCGTCTACGGTTAATATTGCGGGGGAATCTTTACCGAAAACTGAAAACCATAGACCGAAATCAATCGAGGTTTTCACCACCCGCGTCGATACGATCTATGGCGTAACGTTCATGGTGTTGGCCCCGGAGCATGAACTGGTAGCCGAATTGACGACTCATGAGCAAAAGGACGCCGTTGATGCCTACATCAGTGCGGCCAAATTACGCTCGGAGCGCGACCGTATGGCTGATACAAAAGCGGTTTCGGGTGTGTTTACGGGGAGTTATTGCATTAATCCGTTCAACGAAGAGAAAGTGCCGATTTTCCTGGCCGACTATGTGCTGGCAGGATATGGTACAGGTGCCGTAATGGCCGTA
Organism: uncultured Spirosoma sp.; assembly: GCA_964244155.1. Taxonomy (GTDB): domain Bacteria; phylum Bacteroidota; class Bacteroidia; order Cytophagales; family Spirosomataceae; genus Spirosoma. The sequence goes on along the minus strand of CAXTJJ010000281.1, from coordinate 3,830 downwards.
CCGTCTGGCGATACCCGTGACTGGAACTTCGCCAAACACTTCAATTTGCCCATAGTGCAGATTCTGGATAGTCAGAAAGACATTGAGCATCAGGCCGATAATACCAAAGAGGGACAGTACATCAACTCGGGTATGATCAACGGCATGACTTACAAAGAAGCAACCGCCACCCTGATTGCCTGGTTAGAGGAACGGGGATTGGGTAAAGGAAAAATCAATTTCCGGATGCGCGACGCTGTCTTCAGCCGTCAACGCTATTGGGGCGAACCGGTTCCTGTCTATTTTAAAGAAACGGGCAACGGTCAGGTATTGCCCTATTTGATTGATGAGAGCGATCTTCCTTTGGAATTGCCCGCCGTCGACAAATACCTGCCAACTGAAACCGGCGAACCACCTTTAGGCCGCGCCGAAGGCTGGAAGTACACCCCTAAATTCCCTAAAGAGGACTTAAATCACCCCCTTCAGGGGGCAGGGGGGTACGAGTATGAGCTTTCAACTATGCCCGGCTGGGCAGGTTCGTCCTGGTATTGGTATCGGTATATGGACCCGCAGAATGACAGCGAGTTTGCCAGCAAGGAAGCCATCGACTACTGGCAGAATGTTGATCTGTACATTGGCGGCACCGAACACGCAACGGGCCATTTGCTGTACAGCCGTTTCTGGAATAAATTTCTCTATGACCGGGCCTACGTGCCACAGGATGAGCCATTTAAAAAGCTCATAAATCAGGGTATGATTCAGGGGCGGTCGAATTTTGTATATCGCGTGTCGGGTACAGGGAGAGAGGGTGCGCCTGCCGTGTTTTTATCGCTTAATCAGATTAATGGTCAGGAAGTAACACCCCTTCATGTTGATGTGAATACCGTTGAAAACGACATACTTGACATTGATGCATTTAAAGCGGCCCGGCCAGATTTGACTGAAAATGCAGAGTTCATCACAGAGCCGGATGGCCGTTACATCGTTGGGGCAGAGGTCGAGAAAATGTCAAAGTCGAAGTTCAACGTTGTGAACCCCGACATGATCGTGGAGAAATACGGGGCTGATGTGCTGCGTCTATACGAAATGTTCCTGGGACCGCTCGAACAGGCAAAGCCCTGGAATACAAACGGCATTGACGGTGTATATCGCTTTATTCGCAAGTTCTGGCGGTTATTCTACAAGGATAATGCAGAAGGCGAAAGTCAGTGGATTGTGACCGACGAGCAACCAACCCCCGCCGAATTGAAAGTCCTCCATAAGACCATCAAAAAGACAGAAGAGGACATTGAGCTTTATTCGTTCAATACATCGGTGAGTTCGTTTATGATCTGCGTAAACGAACTGGCTACCCTGAACTGCCATAAAAAGGCTGTTCTGAAGGATTTAGTGCTGCTGGTTTCGCCTTATGCGCCCCACATTGCCGAAGAACTCTGGGCGGCTTTAGGCCATGAACCAGGTACGTTGTCAAAAGCGGAATTCCCCATCTTCAACCCGAATTATTTGGTTGAGAACTCGTTCGAATATCCCATTCAAATTAATGGAAAAGTTCGCACAACGATCAGTTTCGCCATCGACCGCGCGCCAAACGAGATCGAGCGAGAAGTACTGGCCGACGAAATCGTGCAGAAATGGATGGAGGGCAAGACGCCCAAAAAAGTCGTCGTCGTACCGAAACGAATTGTAAACGTAGTGTTATAAATAAAAAGGGCCGGATTTTAAAATCCGGCCCTTTTTTAGTTGTAACGTCATACCAAGATCATCTACACAATCACCGGTTCCGATTGCTGAGCCGCCAGCGCTTCATGCACCTGGGCCGTGAGCGTAAGCGAATGCTTGCGAGCTTCGTGGTCATAAATAGGGGCTGTAATAATCAACTCATCGGCTTTGGTTTGCGAGATAAAACTCGCCAGTCCGCGCTGAACCGTTTCCGGCGATCCGACCGCCGAACACCGAAGCACCGAGTCAATACCCGCCAGTTCATAGTCGGGCCAGTTTGCTTCAATGTTGTCAACGGGGGGCTGCATCTGCCGGGCTTTTCCGCGCCGAATGTAAAGAAACTGTTGTTGCACTGACGTGAACAGCCGCTGGGCTTCCTCGTCTGTATCGGCGGCAATAACATTGACCGCCACCATTGCATAAGGCTCTTTCAGGTGTTCAGACGGTTGGAACTGCGTCCGGTAGACTTGTAGTGCCCGTAATAACTCGGTAGGGGCAAAGTGCGAGGCAAAGGCATAAGGTAACCCCAGCATAGCAGCCAGTTGCGCACCAAATAAACTTGACCCCAAAATCCAGATGGGTATGTTTAACCCGTTGCCGGGCACGGCCTGAACAAACTGATTGGAATCGTCGGGCTGAAAATAATGCTGGAGTTCAACTACGTCCTGAGGGAACGTATCCGGGCCAGTCAAATTACGGCGCAATGCACGTGCGGTTGGCTGGTCGGACCCCGGTGCGCGGCCCAGCCCAAGGTCGATCCGACCGGGATAAAGCGACTCAAGGGTGCCAAACTGTTCAGCAATGACGAGCGGGGAGTGGTTCGGAAGCATAATCCCACCAGATCCTACACGAATGGTATTGGTGCCACCAGCTACGTAGCCAATAACCACCGATGTAGCCGCACTGGCAATACCCGGCATGTTGTGGTGCTCAGCCAGCCAATACCGGTTAAAGCCCAGCCGTTCAGCATGTTGCGCCAGATTTAATGTATTTCGCAGTGCCTGAGTGGGGGTGTTACCTTCCACGATAGGCGATAAATCTAAAATTGAAAAGGGAATCATACGACGTTGCTAAACTAGTTGCCTTATTTTTGTGGCTGATAGAACACAGATTTTTATGATTGTTAAGAATTAGTATGATCATTTTAAAATCTTAACAATCATAAAAATCCGTGTTTTATATTAACAACACACTTTATTGGAACGGTTCCAGATTATAACGCTTTGGCATTCGAAATGACCGCAAAACACTTCATCCTTCTTGGCTTGAGTATCGGGCTGATTACCTGCACCCCTAAAACATACACCAAAATTCCGGTAGGCAAGTCGAATGATTTTTTCAGTTATAAACCCAATCAGGTCGCTAAGATTTCGGCGCACCGGGGTGGGGGCGATTTGAAAGGATACCCTGAAAACTGCATCGAGTCGTTTACGTACCTGGCCAAACAGATACCAGTAATTATTGAGTGTGATATTGACCTGACCAAAGACAGTGTCATGGTCATGATGCACGACGCCACCCTCGACCGCACAACGAACGGCACCGGCAAACTAATCGACCGGAACTATCCCGAACTGGCACAATACCGGCTGGAAGACAACATGGGCAATGTAACGCCCTACAAAATTCCGACTTTGGAAGAAGTTCTGCGCTGGGGTAAAAACAAAGCAAAGTTTACACTCGACGTGAAACGAAACGTGTCTTTTGCCAAAGTGGTAGACATGATCCATAAAACCGGCGCGAGCGACTATGTTGCGGTCATCACCTATAATGCCCAGGATGCGGCTAAACTCAATAAGCTGGACCCAAACCTGATGATTTCCGTAACCATTCGTAACCGTGCCGAATACGACCGGCTGCGCGAACTCGGTGTTCCCGATAACCGGATGGTTGCTTTTGTGGGGGTAAAAGAACCAGATGGAGACTTGTACAAATTTTTGCACGAGAAAGGCATTGCCTGTATCCTGGGTACGTTGGGAAACCTGGATAAACAGGCAGCCGCAAAGGGTGATCAGGCATACAAAAAATTTGCCGAAAACGGAGCCGATATTATGTCGACCGACCGCCCATTGGAAATGGCTAAAGTGCTGTATTAAGGGATTTTAGAGGCTTTAAAAAAAAAAAAAATAAGT